>DATAMX010000209.1:0-4736 GCA_036260475.1 Gaiellaceae bacterium
GCTCTCGCGGGTGACCCAGGACTCCCACGGCGGCACGCCGGTCGGCGTCTTCCGGGACGTCGAGCGTCCCGTGTACGACGACCTCATGGCCGGCCAGCTCGCCGCCGCAAAGGAAAAGCTCGGCGAGGGCGACCTGGCCGCCCTGTTGCACAGCGGCGAGACCTGGGCAGTCGGTTGAAAATGCTGCGCATTTTCAACCGGTGAAGGGTCCCGCTTCGCGGGAGCGCTCGCGGGCGGAGCCCGCGAGCTTTTAGGGTCGCGGGGCGACGGTTTGGTTCTGCGCGGCCGGTGGCGGGCTGCGCCCGTCCCCGCCCGCTGGTGCGCCTGCGCGTAAACCGGCTTCGCCCGGCTTACGCGCAGGCCTCGGTGACTGCTCAGGCCGGAAGGTCTACTGCCGTAAGCGCCCCACCTATCTCGACCATCTCGGGCCGGAGCGAACGCGAAGCGTTCGACCCGGCCGCACCAGCGCGCGGGGACGGGCGAAGCCCGCCACCGTGCGCGCAGAACCGAACCCACCGCCGACAGACCTAAGAGCTCGCGGGCTTCGCCCGCGAGCGCTCCCGCGAAGCGGGACCCTTCATCACTTGAAAGTGCAACGCACTTTCAAGTGGCGTAAGCCGGGCGCGCGGGGGAACGCGCCCGGCCTACACCGGTTGCCGAGCCTCGTTTGCCGTCCGCGCCTGGATCAAGGCCCGTTCGAGCGCATGCTCGAGGGTCGACCGGCGGAACGGCTTCATCACGTGATCGATCGCCTCGAGGCTGGACGTCTCCTCGGTCGGCGGTTCGATACTGACGCAGAGGATCGGCAGCCGCAGGAGCCGCTGCCGTAGCCGGAGAGCTAGCCGCAGACCCGGCCCGGAAGCCGGCTCGAGCAGCATCAGATCGGGCTCCTCGCCCTCGGCCAGCTCTCGCTGGCCGATCGGTCTATGACCGAGCCGCAGAACAAGGAGCTCGAGCAGCGACCGGTTCGCCGGATCAGGATCTACGATCAGGATGGTCGCCACGCGGCAATAGTCGGCCGGGCCTGGGGGGAACGCGCTTGAGCGTGGTATGAAAGCGGTATGAGCGCTGCCAAGGTGCTCGTTGTCGACGACGACGAGGACATCAGATCCCTCCTCCGCGTGCTCCTCGAGCGCGTGGGCGCGGTCGTGTTCGAGGCGCCCGACGGGCGCGACGGACTGCGCGAGTTCCACGCGCGCCGGCCGGATCTCGTCATCCTCGACGTCTCGATGCCCGAGATCGACGGGTGGCAGATGCTCGACCGCATCCGCGACATGTCGGACGTGCCGGTCCTGATGCTCACCGCCCGCGCCGACGAGCTCGAGCGCGTGCGCGGCCTGCACGCCGGGGCCGACGATTACGTCGTCAAGCCGTTCGGCAAGCAGGAGCTGATCGCGCGCGTGCAGGCGCTGCTCCGGCGCGCGGCGCGCGGCGGGCGCACGCAGGAATCGGACTCGTACGGGGACGGCTACCTCACCATCGACTGGGGCCAGCGCCGTGTCACCGTCGGCGACCGCGAGGTGCAGCTGACGCCGCTCGAGTTCCGGTTGTTGTCCACGCTCGTGCGCAACCCGCGGCAGGTGCTCAGCCGCGAGCAGCTGCTCGAGCTCGTCTGGGGCGACGCGTACGGGGTCGGCGGCGACCAGGTGAAGCTCTACATCGGGTACCTGCGGCGCAAGCTCGATCCCGACGCGCCGGACTCCGTGCCGATCGAGACCGTCCGTGGCTTCGGTTACCGCTATTCGGCGCCGGCCGCTAGCTGAGCAGCGCCTGTACGCGGGCCGAGAGCTCGGCGGGCGAAAAGGGCTTGCTCACGTAGGCGTCTGCGCCTGCCTCGAGCCCGCGCCGCACGTCCGACTCCTGCGCCTTCGCCGTGAGGAGCAGCAGTCGCGTCCCGCAGAGCTCGGCGTCCGCGCGAATACGACGTGCCACCTCGAGCCCGTCGGGCGGCGGCATGCCGATGTCGAGCACGGCCACCTGCGGGCGCCGCTCGCGCATCAGGTCGAGTGCCTCGGCGCCGGTCCGGGCCGTGACGACGTCGAAGCCGTCGCGCTGCAACCGCGTGGCCACGAGAAGCAGTATGTCCTCGTCGTCCTCCGCGACGAGAACGGTGGCAGTCGTCATGCGACGAGCTCCGGCTCCGCCGACGTGGCGGTCGCACGCTCGGGGAGCTCGAGTCGCAACATCGTCCCGCCGCCGTCCCGGCGGCGCGCGACGAGCTTGCCGCCGTGCCGCTCTGCGATGGCACGCGCGATGAACAGCCCGAGACCGGTGCCGGGCACCTGGTCGCTGACCGCGGTCGCCGACCGGTAGAACCGCTCGAAGATCCGTTCCTCCTCGCCGGCGCCGATGCCGACGCCCGTGTCGCAGACCTCCACCGCCGCGCCGGTGAGCGTGCGCTCGACCCGCACGTCGACCCGGCCGCCTTCGGGTGTGAACTTCACCGCGTTCGACACGAGGTTGTCGAGCAACTGCAGCACGCGCCGCCGGTCGCACTCGACCCGGATCGGACCGTCCGCGGCGAGGACGAGCGATACGCCTTTCAGCTGTGCGCGTGCATGAATGTCGTCGAGGGTCTCCGCTGCGATCGACTCCAGATCGGTCTCGTCGATGTTCAGCATGAAGCGGCCCGATTGGAGCCGCGCAGCGAGGAGCAGGTCGTCGACGAGGCGTAGAAGGCGATCCGAGCTGCGCGCGACCACCTCGATGTAACGCCTGCGCTCCTCGTCCAGCGGTGCGCCCTCGTCGTCGAGCGCGAGCTCGACGTAGCCGATGATCGACGTGAGCGGCGTCCGCAGGTCGTGCGACACGAGAGCGATGAACTCGTCCTTCAACAGGTCCGCCTGGACGAGCTCCTCGTTCTTCTGCGCGAGGCGTCCACGGATCTTGTCGACCGCGTCGAGGATCACGCCCATGCGGATGATGACGAGGAGCGCGATCGCCGCCTGCAGCGCGCCGACGACCCAGATGCCGACCCTCTTGTGCTCGACGTCCGCGATCACCCGTGCGACGGGAACGGTTAGGAGCGCGCCGGCGAGGGCGACCAGCCGCCAGCGAACGACACGCGTCTCCGGTTCCTCGTTTCGCTGGCCGAGCCTGCGCATCGATGGATGGAGGACGGCAGCTGTCCAGAAGATGTACGACGCCATCCAGGGCCAGTTCCCCCAGGCGCCGCCTGAGTACGCGCCGCCGTTGATCCTGTGCGCGGTGTCTCCGAGGAGTTGAGTCAACGCCCCTAGCACGAGGAACGCGAAGGCCGGCGTGCGCCATGCGGGGGAGACGAAGAAGCCCGCGAAGGCGCCGATCAGGACGATGTCCATGACCGGGTACAGGACGCCGGCCACGAGCCTCGGCCCGAGCGGCCCGCCGGAGTGCAGATTCGGCTCCATCACGAAGACCCACTCGAAGACGACGAAGGCGAGCGTGACGATCGCGGCGTCCGTCAGCGCGCCGACGCGGCGGTGGCTGCCGGAGCGCACGATCAGCATCACAGGCAGCGCCGCGAAAATCGGGTAGGCGATGAGGTAGAGGTAGTCGGCGATCGCCGGCTGTGTCGCGTTCGGGGAGATGTCGAAGGCGATGTCGCCTGCGACGAAGAGCGTGTTGCCGAGGGCGAACCCGAGCCACGGCAGACGCGGCTCCGGCCGCCAGCGCCAGATGCTCCAGAGGATCGCAGCGACGGCGCCGCCGCCGAAGATCTCGTAGATCGTGTCCTGGGTAACGACGCTCGACGGGAAGAGGAAGTAGACCCCGCTCAGGACGAGCTCGACGCCCAGGATGCCGGCGCCCAGCCGGAAGTCACGCGAAACGCGCATCGCCTTCCGTCAACTGTAGACCTCAGGCCAGAAAGCGGAGAATCGCCGCAGTCAGGTCGGCAGGGCGGTCCTCCTGCAAGAAGTGCCCCGCTCCCTCGAGCACGACCGGCTCGCCCGCGCCGGGGATGAGCTCGGCGAAGGCGTGCGCGAGCGACGGCGGTAGCGCTCGGTCCTCCGCGCCCCACACCACGAGCGTCGGCTTCGTCCACGAGCGCAGCGCGTCGCGAACGCGGTTCATCGGCGCGGTATTCGGGTGACCGGGCTCGGCCGGAACGAGCTCGGGGAACGCGAGGACTCCGGCCTTCGACTCCGGCGTCGGGAACGGCTCCGCATATGCGGCGCGCGTCTCGTCGTCGAGGCCGTTCACCGTGCCGGACTCGACGAGCCGCGCCGGATCGACGTCGCCGCCCAGGCGGCGCACCGCCTCGCGGAAGCGGAGCCAGGCGTCGCTCGGAGGGCGCCCGCCGCCGACGCCGGTGTCGAGAATGACGAGGCGGTCGACGAGGTCCTCGTGCTCGACTGCGTAGCGCAGGCCGATCGGCCCGCCCCAGTCGTGCACGACGAGCGTGATGCCGCTGAGGCCGAGCGCCTCGACGAGCGCGGCGATCGAGGAGACGTGACGGTCATACGTGTACCAGCCGACATCGGCCGGCTTGTCGGAGCGCCCGAAGCCGATGAGGTCCGGAGCGACCGCGCGGTGGCCGTTCGCCACGAGCGGAGGGATGACGTTTCGCCACAGGTACGAAGACGTCGGCTCGCCGTGCAGCAGCAGGACCGGAGGCCCCTCGCCCTCGTCGACGACGTGCATGCGCAGGCCGTCCACCTCGAGCACGAAGCAAGGCTACTCCAGGTCGAGCAGATCCTGGTAGAGCGCGAGCGACGCCTCGCCGATGCGATGGATGACTTCCTCTTCGCCGAGCC
>DATAMX010000179.1:0-2120 GCA_036260475.1 Gaiellaceae bacterium
CCTTGTAGCTCGAGCACGGCGAAACGGTGCGGCTCACCCACCGCGACGCCGGTGCGCACCTGGTGGTAGACGGGCGCGTGACCGGGGAAGGCGACCTCGTAGTAGATCTCGCTCGTCGTCTCGTTCGGGAGGGCGCTCAACCCGACCTGGAGCCACGCGGCGTCCGTCCGCGGATCGACGACGCCGACCCAGCCCGCGACGTGGCCGTCCCGAACCCCGAGCGGGCCCGCCTGTGAGATCGTCGCGCTCACGCCGCGCGTCCCAGTTCCGCCGTCGAAGCCGGCGTACGCGTAGGTGCCGTCGCCGCAGATCGAGGCGGCACGCGCCGGCGACGCCGAAAAAGCGCACACAGCGGCCGCGATCAGGGCAAACCCCAAGGGAATGTGGCGCGCAGAGATAGGCATGGTGAGGCGAGGCCGCCTTGTCTTCATCGGCGACGAGCCGAGGCCGAAGGACCGCCCATTCGGGGGAAACATCCCTCGAAAGTGCTCGCGCCACTGTCACTCGTTCGAGGCCGTTTCTGCTCCAAAGTGCTGCCGGCGGTGCAGTAGCGCGATTTACGCGGACCTGACGCAGCCTTAACGAGCCGCCCTCAGTCGCGGGCTAGGACTTGTCGTACGTCCAGTCGACAAGGGGGATTCACATGCACCGTGGGAGTGGCAAATGGCGTTGGCCGGCGGTCGTCGCGATCGCCGCAGTCGCGGCCGCGGTCGGAGCGCTCGTGGGCGGCCCGGGCGCCGGGACCGCCGCCGGACAGGCCGCGCCGGCGAACACGGCGACGCCGAGCATCTCCGGCACGCCGCAGGAGGGCGCGACGCTCACCGCCTCGAACGGCACCTGGAGCGGAAGCCCGACCGGATACGCGTACGCGTGGAGCAGGTGCGACCAGAACGGCGATGCCTGCGCGGCCATTGCAGGCGCGACCGCGCAGACCTACAAGGCGCAGTCGGCCGACGTCGGCCACGCGCTGCGCGTGACGGTGACCGCGACGAACGCGGACGGATCGAGCTCGGCCACCTCGGCGCCGACGGCCGTCGTCTCGAGCGCCTCCGCTCCGTCCAACACGCAGGCTCCGACGATCTCGGGCACGACGCAGGTGGGGTCGACGCTGACGGCCTCTAACGGGTCGTGGAGCGGGAGCCCGACCGGCTACACGTACGCGTGGAGCCGCTGCGACCAGACCGGATCGAGTTGCGCCGACATCGGCGGGGCGACCGCGAACACGTACAAGCTCGGGCAGGTGGACGCCGGCACCACGCTGCGCGTGCGTGTGACCGCCGCGAACAGCGCCGGCTCGACCTCCGCCACCTCGGTGCCGACGGCAGTCGTGCAGTCTCCGCCGCCGACGGTCACGAACGGCTGCCCAACCTCTGGGTCCGGAACGATCCAGGTCGCCGACGTCAGCGCGCCTGCCCGGCTCGTCATCGACCAGCAGACGCTCAGCCCCGGCGTCGTCACGCCGAACGTCGGGACGCTCCAGCTGCACGCCCGCGTCACGGCCTGCAACGGGCGGCCGGTGCAGGGAGCCCTGCTGTACGGCGCCGGCGTGCCCTACAACCAGTACTCCGTCCCGCCGGAGGGCACGACCGGCGCCGACGGCTCGGTGACGCTGACGATGAGCCGGCTGAGCGGTTTTCCGGCCGCCCGCAGGCAGGAGCTGTTCGTCGTCTTCCTCCGTGCGCGCAAGCCCGGCGAGCCCGTCACGGGCGGGATCTCGACGCGCCTGCTCGTCTCGTTCCCGGTGTCGCTGCGCTAGCGGCCATCGACGCTCCGGGCCCGGCCGCGACGGTCGGGCCCGGAGCTTGCACCTACACTTTCCGCGTGGCGACAACCCGCCCGCGCAAGACGGAGCAGCTCCGCTCGACCATCTCCGGGATCGAGAACGAGCCGCTCTACTCCCCCGAGAACGTCGCCGTCGACTACGAGCGCGATCTCGGGAAGCCGGGAGAGTTTCCCTTCACGCGCGGGGTGTATCCGTCCATGTACCGGGGCCGTCTCTGGACGATGCGCCAGTTCGCGGGCTTCGGGACGGCGGAGGAGACGAACGAGCGTTTCCGGTACCTGCTCGCCCACGGGCAGACGGGGCTGTCGACCGCGTTCGACATGCCCACGTTGATGGG
>DATAMX010000215.1:0-2436 GCA_036260475.1 Gaiellaceae bacterium
TACGAGCGCGCCCAGCACGACCCACGATCCGTGCCGCTGCGTGATGAGCAGCGTGTTCTTGCCGTAGAAGCCGACGCCGCTGCGCGCAGCCGCCTCGCGATCGACGTGCTGGTTCGCATCCACGAGCACGCGATAGCTCCCGCCGATCGCTCGGCCCAGCGCGTCCAGCTTCGTGCGCAGCTCCGCGTACGCGTCGTACCACGCGTACCGCGGAAGCCGGCCGTGGCCCGGGGGCCGCTCCGGCTCGGGTGCGTAGTAGCAGAGCGCAGCGGAGACGACCGTGCGCGCGCCGGGCAGCAAGCTCTCCGGGTGGCACGACTCCTCCGGGCGCGCCATCGTGAAGCGCATGTCCGCGAAGAGCCCGCGGGCGCGACGCTCGCGGATGTGGCGCTCCGTGTCGGCATACGGCTCGGCGGGAGCCGCGCCGACCGCGTCGATCCCGAGCTCGGCGGCGAGCTCGCTCAGGCGCTCGGTGGTCACCCCGATAGTCTGCCCCGCGTGAAGGCTGTCCGTATTCACGAGGACGGCGGCCCCGAGGTGCTCGTGCTCGAGGATGTGGCCGACCCCGTGCCCGGCCCGGGCGAGGTGCTCGTCCGCGTGCATGCATCGGCCCTCAACCATCTCGACGTCTGGATCAGGAAGGGCCTGCCCTCGGTCCCGAAGCCGCGCATCCTCGGCGCCGACGGCGCGGGCATCCGCGTCGACACGGGCGAGCGCGTCGTCATCAACCCCGGCATCGAGCAGGAGGACGGGACCATCCACGTGGTCGGCGAGCACGGCGACGGGACGAACGCGGAGCTCATCGCAGTCCCGGCGACGAACGTCTACCCCATCCCCGACGGCCTCTCGTTCGAGGAGGCGGCGGCGTTCCCGCTCGTGTTCGAGACGGCGTACCGGATGCTCGTCACGCGTGCTGCGCTGCGCGAGGGCGAGTGGGTGCTGCTGTGGGGTATCGGGAGCGGCGTGTCCACCGCGGGCCTCGCGATCGCGCGCGCACTCGGTGCGCGGACGATCGTCACGTCGTCGAGCGATGCGAAGCTCACGCGGGCGAGCGAGCTCGGCGCGGATGCCGTCGTCAACCACGCAAGCGGCGACGTGAAGGCCGCCGTGCAGGACATCACCGGCGGCCACGGCGCCGATGTCGTCGTCGAGCACGTCGGCGAGGCGACCTGGCGGACGTCGCTCGACGTCGCTGCGCGCGACGGGCGCATCGCAGTTTGCGGCGCCACCACGGGGCCGAACCCGCCGGCGGCCCTGCATCGCGTGTGGTGGAAGCAGCTGACGATCCTCGGCTCGACCATGGGGACGAAAGCCGACTTCGAGGGCGCGTACGACCTCGTCGCGAGCGGCCGCGCGCGCCCGGTGGTGGACGAGGTCGTGCCGCTGGAGGAGATCCGCGCCGCGCACGCGCGACTCGAGGCCGGCGAGCAGCTCGGAAAGATCGTCCTCTCGATCGCGTGAGCCTCCAGAACCGCGTCACGCCGCTCGGGGAGCTCATCGCGACTCCGGAGCGGGGGCTCGTCTACGGGAATCGCGGTTGCCTGCACGACGCGGAACGGCGCATCCGCAGGCCGTTCCAGGTGAAGCGCTGGATCGCGTGCAGGCTCGAGTTCCGCGGCCGGTATCGCGCGGACCCGATGCCGCCGGGGCGATATACCGGGCTCTTCTTCCTCGACGAGGCAACGGCGTTCGCCGCCGGCCATCGACCGTGCGCCGAGTGCCGCCGCGAGGACTACAACCGCTACCTGGAGACCGTCGGCGAACGGCGCGCGGACGACCTCGACGAGCGGCTGCACGCGGAACGCACGGGGCCGCATCCGCAGTCGAGCGACTTACCCGACGGCGCGTTCGTCCTCCGCGAGGGCGAGCCGTGGCTCATGCTCGGCGACGAGCTACTGCGCTGGACGCCCGGCGGGTACACGGAGCGCGTGGCGCGGCCGACCGCCGCGATGACCGCGGTCACGCCGCCGACGACGCTCGAGGTGCTGCGCGGAGGCTGGCACGGCGTGGTGCCGTTCCTCCATCCGTCTACCCGGTAGGCAGTGGGACGACGACGATCGGGCAGGGGCTGTGGTGGACGCAGTGCTGGCTCACGGAGCCGAGCAGGAGACCGGCAAAGCCGCCGTGGCCACGCGTTCCGACCACGAGCAGATCGGCACCCCCGGCCGCGTCGATGAGCGCCGGCGCGGCGCTGTCCTGCACCACGCTCCGCATGACCTCGACGCCTGCGAGCTCGTCGGCGTGCTCCCTGCACACCGCGTCGAGCCGCTTCGTGGCGTACGTCCGCAGCTCGCCGCTCACGTCGCCCGGGTTCACGCCTCCCCAGGCCATGCCCGCCGCCATGGCCGCCGAGGGGGCGTGCCAGGCGGAGACGAGCGTCAGCGGCAGCTTGCGCGTCCGAGCTTCTGCGGCCGCCCACTCCAATGCACGCTCCGA
>DATAMX010000010.1:0-1864 GCA_036260475.1 Gaiellaceae bacterium
CGACGAGTCGCTGTCGGCGCGCCCGATGGAGCGCATCGGCGAGCCGCTGCGCCGCATGGGCGCGCGCATCGAGACGACCGACGGTCATGCGCCGCTCGTGATCGAGGGCGCGCAGCTCCAGGCGATCGACTACGAGCTGCCGGTCGCGAGCGCGCAGGTGAAGTCGGCCGTCCTGCTCGCCGGCCTCGCGGCGAAGGGGGACACCACCGTCGTCGAGCCCGTGCCGACGCGCGACCACACCGAGCTCATGCTCGAGGCGGCGGGCGTGCGCGTGAAGCGTCGCCCGACGTCGGTCACCGTCGAGCCCGCAGCGACGCTGCGACTGGGCGAGGTCGACGTTCCCGGCGACTTCTCCTCCGCGGCGCCGCTCCTCGTCGCGGCCGCGCTCGTTCCGGGCAGCGACCTCACCGTGCACGGCGTCGGGCTCAACCCGCGGCGCACCGGCCTCCTCGACGTGCTCGCGCGCATGGGCGTGCGCGTGTCCATCTTCAACCGGCGCAAGTCGGGGCGCGAGCCGGTCGGCGACGTGCAGGTGCAGCACGGAGAGCTCTCCGCCACTGCGCTCGAGGCGGGAGAGGTGCCGCTCCTCGTCGACGAGCTGCCGCTCGTCGCATTGCTCGCAGCCCACGCGCACGGCGAGACGATCGTGCGCGGCGCGGCCGAGCTGCGCGTGAAGGAGAGCGACCGCATCGAGGCGGTCACCGATCTGCTGCGGGCGACGGGCGCGCACGTGAAGTCGCTCGAGGACGGCTGGGCCGTCACCGGCGTCCCGACGCGGCTTCGCGGCGGGCGCGTGGACGCGCGCGGCGACCACCGCATCGCGATGCTCGGCGCAGTCGTCGGGCTCGCATCGAGAGAAGGCGTGGAGATCGAGGGCGCCGAGACGGTCGCTATAAGCTTCCCCGGCTTCTATGACGTTCTGGACTCCCTGGTGAGACGATGATCGTCGCAATCGACGGGCCCGCCGGCGCAGGCAAGAGCACGGTTGCGCGGGCGCTCGCCGAGCGGCTCGGCTTCCGCTACCTCGACACGGGGGCGATGTATCGCGCCGTGACGTGGCTCGCGATGCAGCGCGGCGTCGACCTCGGCGCGGCGGAGTCGCTCGCCGAGCTCGCACGCGCGGAGCCGGTGACGTTCGACGCGCAGGAGCGCGTGTGGATCGCGGGCACGGACGTGACCGCTTCGATCCGCGGCACGCGCATCGACCGGATGGTCCCCGTCGTCGCGCGGCATCCGCCGGTCCGCGAGGTGATGCGTCAGCGACAGCGCCAGCTGGGCAAGGACGGCAACGTCGTGATCGAGGGTCGCGACATCGGCACCGTCGTCGCGCCCGACGCCGAGGTGAAGGTCTATCTCACCGCAGACCGCGACGAGCGCGCGCGCCGGCGCAGCGCCGAGCGCCCCGGCATAGGCGCCGACGCGCTCGCGACCGACCTGCGCGTGCGCGACGAGAAGGACGCGGAGCGCATGCAGCCGGCGGCGGACGCACAGGAGATCGACACGACGAACCTCCAGGTCGAGGACGTCGTCGAGCGCATCGAGGCGCTCGTGCGCGCGCGAACCGCAGCGTGAACTCGGTCGAGCTCAACTGGAAGTGGGGCCGCTACGTCATGGGCGGACCGACGGCGCTCATGACGCGTCTGCACGTGTACGGCCGCGAGCGCATGCCGCGCGAGGGCGGGATCGTCGTCGCGATGAACCATTTCTCGTGGGTCGACATCCCCGCCTACGGCTGGGCGACGCCGCGGCCGCTGTACTACCTCGCGAAGGCCGAGGCGCACGCCGTGCCGGTGGCGGGTGCGTACCTGCGGCTCTTCGGGTCGTTCGCGGTGCGGCGCGGCGAGTCCGACCGTGAGGCGGTCCG
>DATAMX010000011.1:0-20101 GCA_036260475.1 Gaiellaceae bacterium
CCGGCTGCAGTCAGCGTCTCGACGACGCGCTCGAAATAGTCCTCCATCGCGTCGGCCTGGCGTGCGAGCTCGTCGCCGTGCGCGATCGTGAACCGCGTCCCCGGCTTCGCCTCGAGCTCGTACGCGCTGATGTGCTCGGGATCGAGTGCGACTGCCTGCGCGAGGTCGTCGGCGAGGTCGTCGGGCGCCTGCCCCGGGATGCCGTAGATCAGGTCGAGTGAGAGGTTGTCGAAGCCTGCGTCACGCAGGTGTGCGAACGCCGCGCGCACCGTGTCGGGAGTCGCGTTGCGCTCGAGCATCTCCAGCAGGTGGGGCTGGAAGCTCTGAGCGCCGAGCGAGACGCGTGTCACGCGGGCGTCGCGTAGCGCTCGCGCGAGGTCCGGCGTCACCGTCTCGGGGTTCGCTTCGACCGTCAGCTCGCGCGCGGGCGGCAGCTCGCGCAGCAAGCGGAGCAGCTCCGGCAGCGCAGTGAAGGTCGGCGTGCCACCGCCGAGGAAGATCGTGTCGACCGGCGAGCCGTCGTGCTCTTCGCGCAGCTCGCGCAGTAGCGCATCGATGTACGCAGCGTGCTGCCCTTGCCGGCCGACGTGCGTGACGAAGTCGCAGTAGCCGCACCGGTGGGCGCAGAAGGGCAGGTGGACGTAGAGATGCCTCACGCGTCGAGCCTCTTCGGTCGCGAGACGAGCTCGCCGCTGCAGTTCGGGCAGACGTAGTCCATGACCTCACCGCACGCGCGGCAAAAGGTGCACTCGAACGAGCAGATGACCGCGTCGCCGTCGTGCGTCAGCGGCGCGTTGCAGCGTTCGCAGGACGTGCGCATCTCGAGCGCCATCAGCTCTTCCCCGACTGGCCGATGTTGAGCACGGCCAGGAACGCCTCCTGCGGCACCTCGACCATGCCGACCTGCTTCATCCGCTTCTTGCCCTTCTTCTGCTTCTCGAGCAGCTTGCGCTTGCGCGAGATGTCGCCGCCGTAGCACTTCGCGAGCACGTCCTTGCGTCGCGCCTTCACCGTCTCGCGCGCGATGACTCGTGCGCCGATCGCGGCCTGGATGGGGACGTCGAACATCTGCCGCGGGATCTCCTCGCGCAGCTTGTCGACGAGCAGGCGCCCGCGGTCGTACGCGAAGTCGCGGTGGATGATGAGCGAAAGCGCATCGACAGTTTCCCCGCCTACGAGGACGTCTACGCGCACGAGCTCGCCGCGCCTGAAGCCGATGAGGTCGTAGTCGAACGACGCGTACCCACGCGTGCGGGACTTCAGCTGGTCGTAGTAGTCGAGAACGATCTCCGCGAGCGGCAGCGCGTAGGTCAGGTGGACACGCTCGGGCGACAGATACTCGAGATGGTCGAACGTGCCGCGGCGATCGTTGTTCAGCTCCATCACGGTGCCGACGAACTCCTTCGGAACGATGATCGACGCCTTCACGTACGGCTCTTCGACCTCGTCGAGCTCGCGCGGAAACTCGGCGGGATTGTGCACCTCGCGCCGCTCGTCGCTGTTCTTCTCCCGGACGCGATACGCGACGTTCGGCGCAGTCACCAGGAGATCGAGGTCGAACTCCCGCTCCAGCCGCTCGCGCACGATCTCCATGTGCAGCAGGCCGAGGAAGCCGCACCGGAAGCCGAACCCGAGCGCCTGCGAGGTCTCCGGCTCGTAGAAGAGCGCGGCGTCGTTGAGCTTCAGCCGCTCGAGCGCGTCGCGCAGCTCCGGGTATGCGTCCGAGTCGGTCGGGAAGAGGCCGGCGAAAACCATCGGCTTGACGTCCTTGTAGCCCGGCAGGGGCTGCTGCGCGCGCCGCGCCACCGATGTGATCGTGTCGCCGACGCGCAGGCGCGAGACGTCCTTCAACCCGGTGATGACGTAGCCGACCTCACCCGCGCCGAGAGACGGGACCGGCGTCATCGTCGGGGAGAAGAACCCGAGCTCCTCGGCGTCGAAGCGCGTCCCCGTCGCCATCGTCTGCAGTGCCTCGCTGCTCGAGAACGAGCCGTCGACCATCCGGACGAATGCGACCACCCCGCGGTACTGGTCGTACGACGAGTCGAACACGAGCGCGCGCGGCGGCGCATCCGGCTCGCCGGCAGGCGCCGGTACGCGTTCGACGATCGCATCGAGGATGTCGGCGACGTTCAGGCCCGTCTTGGCGGAGATGCGCACGACGCGCGTCGGGTCGTCGCCGAGCAGGTCGGCGACCTCGATGGCGGTGCTGTCGGGATCGGCCTGCGGGAGGTCGATCTTGTTCACGGCCGGGACGATCTCGAGCCCGTTCTCGATGGCGAGATACGCGTTCGCCAGGGTCTGCGCCTCGATCCCCTGCGCAGCATCCACGACGAGGAGCGCACCCTCGCACGCCTGCAGGGAGCGCGACACCTCGTAGGTGAAGTCCACGTGACCGGGCGTGTCGATGAGGTTGAGCTCGTGCCCCTTCCACGTGACCCGGACCGCCTGCGCCTTGATGGTGATCCCGCGCTCGCGCTCGAGCTCCATCGTGTCGAGCACCTGCGCACGCATGTCCCGCGCCGAGACCGCGTCGGTCAGCTCGAGAATGCGGTCGGCGAGCGTCGACTTGCCGTGGTCGATGTGCGCGATGATCGAGAAGTTGCGGATCTTGCTCTGATCCACCGCTAGTGCCTCTTCCAGTAATGGTCTCGCGTCTCCGGCGAGGGAAAAGCAAGCCAGGCAAGGACGCAGGGAGCGCCGATAGCGGTGGCTATCGGCGCGACTGAGGACGCAGCATGGCGCCGCTTTGCAGCCGCCAGAGGCGCACTGACTATTGCTGGAAGGGGCACTAACGCTCGCCGTCCCAGTAGTCGAGGTGCGCGGAGCGACGCAGCATGTAGTGGGCATCGCCGGCCCAGACGCCGACCTTGTCGCTGTCCGGGTACTCGGCGATGCCGAACTCGTTCTTCGTCGAGAGGAGGGCGACGCGGACGAGCCCGTCACCGGCGTTGCGCACGAGGTGGGCGCCGTCCGGGCCGGCCGGGAAGCAGACCGTGTCGCCCGGCCCGAGCACGCGCTCGCCCTCCGGCGAACGCAGCGTCGGTGCGCCTTCGAGCACGATCAGCCACTCCTCGTCGGTCCACTCGAAGTGATACGGGCAGATCGCCTGTCCCGCTCCGAGCTCGTAGATGCTCATGCCCAGCTGTCTCGCGCCGATCTTCTTGCCGACGCGGACCGCGCGGCAGACGTAGCCCTCCGGCTCGTTTCCATCCTGTCCCTCGTCGGTCGAGCCCGTGAAGAGGTTGAAGATCTCCATGCCCCTAGGCTAACCGCGGTCGAGCCGCATCAGCCGGTGGGGCAACCCGTCCTCCTCCACGTCGCGGACGTGCCGGAAGCCGGCCTTCTCGAATGCGCGCCAGGAGCGTCGGTTTGCTTCTTCGACCACGGCAGACGCGGCCGACGTTCCGGCGCGGGC
Organism: Gaiellaceae bacterium; assembly: GCA_036260475.1. GTDB lineage: Bacteria > Actinomycetota > Thermoleophilia > Gaiellales > Gaiellaceae > Palsa-739. The sequence continues at coordinate 3,419 of DATAMX010000011.1, forward strand.
GAAGACCACCTCGCGCACGAACTGAGCGAGCACCTGCGGGCCCAGCCCACGGCCGGTCAGCTCCTCCTCGCCGATGAGCAGGTCGACCTCCGCCTCGTACGACTGGATCATCCCGGCCGGCTGACCGTCGACGAGGATCACGTACCGACCGCTCAGGTCCTCTGCGAGCTCGTGCTCGATCGGCTCGCGCCACCAGCGGCGCACGTGCTCGCGCTCGAGCCACGTGCGCAGCAGCGGCAGGTCGGTCTCGGCGAGCGGACGGAACTCGATCACGTGCGCCGAAGCCGCGACCACACCGACGTGAGCGTGTCCAGCTCGCGCACGCGCAACGCGCGGCAGCCGATGAGGTACGTGCAGAGCGCCGCCGCCAGCGCGAGCCCGAGCGACACCGCCTGAGCGCCGAAGGAGCGCCCGAGCGCGGAGTCGAGAGGCTTCCAGACGATCCATGCGATCCCGGCGACGGCGGCCGACACGAGCGCGACGCGCGCAACGGTCTGCGCGATCTCGCCGCCGTGCATGCGGCCGAGCCTGCGCCGGAGGAGCACGAGCAGCGCCCACGTCCCCGCGACGTTGACGACGGCGGTCGCGAGCGGGATCCCCCAGACGCCGAAGCGGTAGAAGGCGTAGTCGAGAACGGCGTTCAGGAACAGGTTGCCGAGCGCGACCGCGGTCGGGATCCAGTTCGACTGAAGGCTGAAGAACGCGCGGTTGAGCATGAGCATCGCCCCGTTGAAGACGAGGCCTGCGCTGAAGGCCGCGAGCGAGTGCGCGACGCCCGGCGTCTGCGCCGGCGTGAAGTGCCCGCGCTGGAAGAGAATCCGGACGATCGGCTCCGCGAGGACCGCACTGACCGCTGCGGCCGGAAGGAGCAGGAATGCGATCTGCCGCAGACCGGTGCTCACGGTCGTGCGGAAGCCGTCCATGTCCCCGCGCGTCGCGAAGCGCGAGAGCGACGGAAACAGCACGGTCGCGATCGCGACGGAGAACATCCCCTGCGGAAGCATGTAGACGAGAAAGGCCTTCTGGATCGCAGTCGGCGCGTAGCTCGCGTCGATGAGCCGCGAGGCGAAGAACGTGTCGATGACGGCGTTGACGTTGATCAGTCCGAGACCGAGCGTCACCGGGACCATGAGCACGAGGACGCGCTTGACCGCCGGGTCACGCCAATCGAGGACGAGCTGGAGCCGGCCGTCGCGGCCCCGCAGCCACGGCATGGGCAAGAACACCTGGATGAACGTCGCGACGAGGATCGACACGGCGTACACGTAGAGCTTCGTGTTCATCGAGTGCGCCTGCGGCACGCCGATCGCGAGCCCGGCGACGATCGCGATGTTCCAGAACACCGGCGAGATCGCAGGCACGGTGAAGTGGTCGTAGCTGTTCAGGATCCCGACCACGATCCCGGACACTCCGAGCAGGGTCACGATCGGGAACAGGACGCGCGACAACCCGATCGCGAGCGCCCGGTCGTGTCCCGGGTTGCCGAAGACGCCGATCACCCAGGGTGCGATGAGGATGAAGACGGCGGTCAGCGCGCTGAGCCCGAGCAGCATGAGCCAGAAGAGCGTCGACGCCACCCGCCACGCGCGCTTGCGCTCGCCCTTCTCCAGCAGCTCGCTGAACACGGGGACGAACGCGGACGAGAGCGCGGCGTCCGCGACGAGCGCGCGCACGAGATTCGGAAGCTGGAACGCGACCGTGAACGCGTTGACCTTGCCGGAGGCGCCGAAGTAGTACGAGGACACGACCTCGCGCACGAGCCCGAGCACGCGCGACAGCCCGGTGGCGGCGGCGAAGATCGCCGTCGAGACGGCGAGCCTCGGACGCACGGGCTCCACGGCCGCGGCCGCGCCCGCGCTCTCGCTCTCGCGGGCGCGCCGGGGCGGGGGAACCGGAAGCGCCATCGTCGGCTGCTCCGACATGTCGGTCAGAAGGGGCCAGCGGTCGAGGGAGCCGGGCGGGTCGAAATAGGCGGCGCGGCCCGCCTCGCGCCGGCGACGGTCGCGCTCCAGTCGGCGGAGATCGCGCTCGCGGTCGGCGTCGCTCACGTGCTGAGCATAGGGCGGTCGCCAGTCGTTCCGGCCTCTTGCTACCATCCTGCGGCCCGCGATTGCGGGCCTTTTCACGCGATGCCCAACATTCAGCAACAGAAGAAGCGGGTCGGCCAGGCGTCACGCCAGCGCCTCGAGAACTTGCGCTGGAAATCGACCGCGAAGACGCTCATGCGGCGCCTGAAGGAGGCCTCGGACAGCGGCGATGCGACCGCGGTCGGCGAGCGCCACCGCGAGCTCGTCAGCTGGCTCGACAAGGCCGCCGCCCACGGTGCTCTGCACCGCAACACCGCCTCCCGCCGCAAGGCGCAGGCGGCCCGGCTCCTGGCCGGCAAGAAGTCCTAGCGCCTAGCCGGCGCGCCGCGTCACGTCGACGAGCGCGCGGTCGAGCTCGAGCTCGGCCGGCATCCTCGAGCCGCCCTTCACCGCTGCGTCCACCTCGGCGAGCCTGACGATCGCCGCCGAGAGCTCGTCGGCGGAGAAGTTCGCCGCCTGCGCGAACGCCTTCTCGGCCGCGAAGGGATGCATCTTCAGCTTGCCTGCGGCATCGCGTGCGCGCACGCCCTGGTCGGCGAGGCGCTGAATGCGGCGCACGCGGCCGACGTGGCCGACGAGCGACGCGACGATGCGCAGGAGCTCTCCCGAGCGCGTGCGGTGCGTCCGCTCGAGCAGCGAGTCGACCGTCGCGAGCACGGCGCCGGCGTCGCGTTTCCCCCATGCATCCGTGACCGAGAAGATGGGCGTCTCCGCCCGCCCGACGGCGAGCTGCTCGACGACGGCGACGGTGACGGTGTCCCCGCCCGCCCACGTCGCGAGTTTGTCGATCTCGCTCGAGAGGTCGTCGAGGTCGTCGCCCACCACCTCGACGAGCGCGCGGCACGCGTCGCGGTCGGCCTTCACGCCCAGCCGCGCGAACTGCTCGCCCACCCACTCGGGCACGCGGCGCTTCTGCACCTCGTACGTGAGCAGCTCGCCTGCCTTCTTCACGGCCTTCGCCAGCGCGGAATCGGCCTTCAGCTCGGACGCGACGAGCGCGAGAACCGTCGCCGGAGCAGGCGATGCGAGGTATTCGGCCACCGCCTTCACGTCGTCGGCCTTCCAGCGGTCGACCTCGTCGACGATCACGAGTCGGCCGTTGCCGACGAAGAGACCCATCGCGTTGCACGCGGCGACGGCGTCGGCGCCACCCGTTTCGCGCGCACTCAGCTGCTCGGTGGCGTCATCGCCGACGCGGTCACGCAGGCGGCGCAACGCGCGCGCGATCTTCGGCCGGTCGCTTCCCGAGAGGAGATAGACGGCTTTCAGCTCCGGCGTGGCCACGAGACCAACAATACGCGCCGACGAAGAGCACCACCGCAGCGAGCGCAGCCACCGCCGCCGGGGAGGTCGCCTGCGCTCCAGGAAGCCCGCCGAAGCCGCGTGCACAGCCCGCGACGAACCACGCGCCGACGCCGTTGACCTGCGCGAGCGCGGCGGCGACTGGCGGCGCGACGGGCGCGATGACCGCGGTCGCGAGCGCGACGACGAGCATCTCGGCCACGATCGGCACGGCGACGACGTTCGCCGGGACGGTGACGATCGAGACCTGGCGGAACTGCAGCCACGTCACCGGTGCGGTGGCGAGACCGCAGGCGGTCGACACGCCGATCAGCTGTGCGAGCCACCGAGGGACGGGATAGCCCTCGAGGAAGCGCACCACGCGGGACGCGACGACGAAGATCGCGGCGACTGCTGCGAAGGAGAGCTGGAAGCCCGCATCGAGGACGAACGCCGGATTCCACGCGAGCAGCGCGAGCGCGCCGATGAGCAGCCCGTGCCAGCGGTCGCGCTCGCGCGCGGAGAGCCAGGCGAGCGAGCCGAGCGCCGCCGCCACTGCGGCGCGCACGACGGACGGGTGGAAGCCGACGGCGAGCGTGTACGCGCCGACCGCGGCGAGCGCGGCCAGCTCGGCCGCGAGGCGGCCGATGCCGAGCAGCCGCGTGAGCGCGAGCGCGCCCGCAGCCACGGTCCCGACCTTGAGGCCGTCGACGGCGAGACAGTGATAGAGGCCCGAGGCGCGAAAACGAGCGAGCAGCGTGTCGCCGAGACCCTGCGCACGCCCGAGCACCACCGCCTCGACGACGGTGCGCCGCTCCCCGCGCAGTCCGAACGCGGAATCGGCGGCGAGCCAGCGTTGCAGCCGGTCGCCGACGCCGCCGACGCCGCCGCGCCGTCCGACGAGGCGCCACTCCTTCACCCGCAGGACGACGTGAATGCCCTGGCGGCGCAGCCAGGTCGCCTCGTCGAAGCCGTGCGCCGGCCCGCGCGGCAGCTTCAGGACACCGATGAGCGAGAGCCGCGACCCCTGCGGCGGCGCCCGTCCGCCGGGCAGCTCCAGCAACACGGGCTCGTGCGGGCGCGTCGCGCCCCAGCGCAGCACGAGCACGCGCACACGCACGCCGAAGCGCCCGATGCGCGGCGGCTCCTCCGTCTCGACGAGCGTTCGCTCGGCGGTGCCGACGCGCGCAAGGAGAACGCTGCGGTCGAGCGCGTGCAACCGGCGGCTCCCCCACCACCAGCCCGCAATCGCGAGGGCGCACGGCGCGCGGGCGCACGCAAGCGCCGCAACGGCGGGCACGGGCGAGAACCGCGCGACGTTCGCGGCCGCGAGCCCGAGGCAGAGCGCGGCCACATAGGCAGTGGGCCGGATCAGGGAATCACGAGCCCCTTCAGCTGTGCGAGCTTCGAGGGGCCGATCCCGGGGACGGCCTCGAGCTCGTCCACGCTCCGGAAAGGCCCGTGCGCCTGGCGGTAGTCGATGATCTTCTGCGCAGTCGCCGGCCCGACGCCCGGAAGTGCGTCGAGTTGCTCGGCGCTCGCGGTGTTGAGATCGAGCGGCGCGGTCGGTGAGGGCGTCCCGGCGGCCGCGGCTCCGCCCGCACCGCGTGCGGGGACGAGCACTTGCTCGCCGTCGGCCAGGGGCGCTGCGAGGTTGACGAGCGCGACGTCGGCATTCGCGGTTGCGCCGCCGGCGGCCGCGACCGCGTCGGCGATCCTCGTCCCGGCGCCGAGGTGGTAGAGCCCCGGTCGGCGGACCGCTCCGGCGACGTCGACGACGAGCTGTGCCACCGCGGGAGCGCGGGCGTGCACCGCGGTCCGCAATGGAGGGATGACGACGTGCGGCCGTCCGCGATGCAGCGCGTGCACCGCCAGGACGGACGCGACCGTAACGGCGAGCCCAGCCGCGAGCATTCGACGGTGCTGCATGCCGCGATCGTCGCGGCCGAAGCGTTACGACAGGGTGTCGCCTTGCACGAGCTCGTGCAGCTGCGGCGCCACCGCTTCCCCGCGCGAGCCGGCGACGTGCAGTAGTCCGTCGATCGCGACGCGCAGCGCGCGCAGGAGCTCGCCGCGATCGAGCGATCGCACGAGGGCGCCGTCGAAGCGCCCGAGCACGTCGGCCGGCAGATCGTCGAAACCGCGGCCGTAATGCGCCGAAAGCCCACGATCGACGCAGGAGAGGCTGAGCGCGTACGTGCGCACGCTCGTCGTCCAGTACTCGGCGAGCCACCAACGCCTGCGCTCGATCGAGAACCGCGCGCGCAGCGCGTGGTGGACGGCGTAGCCGAAGAGCTCGTCCCCGTCCGGCTGCGGCAGGGGCTGCCGCTCGACGGCGGAGCCGAAGAGCAGCCGGAACCTCGGGCTCGTCGCGCCGAACTCTCCCGCAGGCGTGAACGAGAGGTCGAACTGCAGGCACCCGGGCAGGAGGAAGACGCGGTAGATGCTCGGGCCGCTCGGAAGGTCGAAGAGCCGGATTCCGCCGAGCTCGGCCTCGACAATGTGCGTCCAGTCCTGGAGCACCTCGCCGACGGCCACGCCGTCCGCGAGCGCGAACGTCAGGTCGAGGTCCGACCACGGGTCGCCGTCGGCGAGCGCGAGCGATCCGACGACCGCTCCGGCGACCACGCGCGGATCGCTTTCCGCCAGCGCGAGCACCCGCTCGTGCGCGCTCCGGCGGTCCTCGACCGTGAACACGGTCAGCCGACGACGATGTTGACGAGCTTGCGCGGCACGACGATCGTCTTCCGCACCTTCGCGCCGTCGACGTGTGCCTGTACGCGCTCCGACGCGAGCGCGCGGGCGACCAGCTCGTCCTCGGACAGCTCGACGCCGACCTCGAACCGGTCGCGCACCTTGCCGTTCACCTGCACCACGAGCTCGAACGTCTCCTGCTCGAGCGCCGAGCTGTCGGCGACCGGCCAGGGCTGCTCCCAGAGCCGCTCGTGCCCGAGCGCCTGCCACAGCTCCTCGGCGATGTGCGGCGCGTACGGCTGGATGAGCGACACGGCCGTCTCGGCGGCGAAGCGCGCATCGGGTGCCGCGGGATCGTCGGCGAGCGCGTGCACGAGCTCCATCAGCGCGGAGATGGGCGTATGAAACTGGAACCTGCGCTCGATGTCGTCGCTGACGCGCGCGATCGTCTGGTGCGCCTTGCGTGTGAGCGTCCCGGGCTCGCCCGCGGCGGGAGCGCGTTCCGCGACCTCGTGCACGAGGCGCCACAGGCGGCGCAGGAAGCGGACGATGCCCTCGATGCCGGCGTCGGACCATTCCTTGTCCTGGTCGCCGGGCCCCATGAACATGATGTAGAGGCGAACTGCGTCGGCGCCGTACTCGGCGACGAGCTCGTCGGGGCCCACGAGGTTCCCCTTCGTCTTCGACATCTTCGTCCCGCCCATCGTCACCCAGCCCTGGTGATAGAGCCGAGCGAACGGCTCGCGGAAGCCGAGCATCCCCATGTCGTTCAACGCCTTGACGAAGAAGCGCGAGTACAGAAGGTGGCCGGTCGCGTGGTCGATGCCGCCGATGTACTGCGAGACCGGCATCCAGTAATCGACGACCTCGCGGCCGAAGGGCGCGTCGTCGTTCGTCGGGTCGACGTAGCGGATGAAGTACCACGACGAGTCGACGAAGGTGTCCATCGTGTCGGCCTCGCGCGTCGCAGGACCGCCACAGCGCGGACAGTCGGTGTGCAGCCACTCCTCGTTCGAGGCGAGCGGCGCCTTGCCCTTGGGCAGATAGTCGTCCACGTCAGGGAGCAGCACGGGCAGATCCTCGTCGGGAACGGGCACGACACCGCAGGCGTCGCAGTAGATGATCGGAATCGGCGAGCCCCAGTAGCGCTGGCGCGAGAAGCTCCAGTCGCGCAGTCGGAACGAGACGGCCGGCGCGCCGCGGCCCTCGTGGCCCAACCACTCGACGATGGCCGTCTTCGCCTCTTCCGCCGGTCTGCCGGTGAACTCGCCGGAGTCGACGAGCACGCCGTCCTCGTCGATCACGGTCCGGACCGGGAGGTCGAACGTCCGCGCGAACTCGCGGTCGCGCTCGTCGTGTGCGGGCACGGCCATGATCGCGCCTGTCCCGTAGTCCATCAGCACGTAGTCCGCGACCCAGATGGGCAATTTCTCGCCGTTCACGGGGTTCGTCGCGTAGTGCCCGGTGAAGACGCCCGTCTTCTCCTCCTCGGCCGCGCGGTCCTCGGCGCGCCGCGCACCGGCATGCTTCGCGTACTCCTTCGCCTCCTCGCTCGCGTATGCCTCGACGAACGGGTGCTCGGGGGCCATGACGAAGAACGTCGCGCCGAACAGCGTGTCCGGCCGCGTGGTGAAGACCGGAATGTCGCGGTCGAGCTCGTCGACGCGGAAGAGGATCTCGGCACCTTCGCTGCGCCCGATCCAGTTGCGCTGGATCGTCTTCGTGCGCTCCGGCCACTCGCCGCCCGGTGGAAGCTCGAACTCTCGCAGCTCGTCGGCGTACGCGGTCGTCTTGAAGAACCACTGCGTCATGTTGCGAAGCTCGATCAGCGCGCCGCAGCGCTCGCAATGCCCATCGACGACGTACTCGTTCGCCACCACAGTCTGGTCGTTCGGGCACCAGTTGACCGGCGCGGCACGCCGGTAGGCGAGATCGCGCTCGAAGAAGCGCAGGAAGAGCCACTGCGTCCACTTGTAGAAGCGCGGATCGTGCGAGGAGACCTCGCGGTCCCAGTCGATCGCCCAGCCGAGGCGCTGCATCTGTTCCCGGATCAGCACGATGCTGCTCTCGGTGATGTCGCGCGGGTGGCCACCCTCGCGGATGGCGGCGTTCTCCGCGGGCAGGCCGAACGCGTCCCAGCCCATCGGACGCAACACCCGAGCGCCGTTGCGCCGGTGGTAGTGCGTGACGACGTCACCCATCGTGTAGTTGAAGACGTGCCCCATGTGGAGGCTCTTCGCGGATGGGTAGGGCAACATCTCGAGCTGGTACCAGCGCTTCTCGTCCGCAGCGCCGGGCTCGGGATTCGGAACGTTGAAGGCCCGCGCCTCAGCCCAGACGCGCTGCCACTTCGGCTCGATCTGCTCGGGTTCGTACCTGTCCATCAGACGAAAAAGCCTCTCGCAAGAGAGGCCGGGGGAACTCGACGCGGCCTCGCCGCGGGTCGTTCCTGCGCTATCGAAGGAGCTGCCGGTTCACCGCGCCGATCGTAGCAACCAAGCCGGTTTCGCGCACTCTTCAGGTACACGCGCGTGTAATCCGGGTCCCGACTCCCTCCCCCCACCGACCTGAGCGCGATCCTAGTGCGCGGGCGCGCCGCGATGGTGACGAGAACGTGCAGCTTCCGCGCCGGTTCTTCCACAGGGCAGACTGACGCCGTGCTCGACCTTCTCCCACTCACCGCGACGATCGCCGACGGCCGGCTCTCGGTCGGCGGGGTGGCCGCGACTGAACTCGCCGAGGAGCACGGGACGCCGCTCGTCGTCTACTGCGAGGAGACGATCCGCGCGCAGGCTCGCGCCTACCGCGCGGCGGCCCCGGGCGCCGTGATCGTGTACGGGACGAAGGCCTTCGCCAACGTGGCCGTCCTCCGCATCCTCGCCGACGAAGGAGTGGGTGCCGACGTCTCCACGCTCGGGGAGCTCGCGTTCGCGCGCGAGGCCGGCCTGCACGGGAGCAGGATCCTCTTCCACGGCAACAACAAGTCCGACGACGAGCTGCGCGCCGCGGCCGAGGCCGGAGCGACGGTCGTGCTCGACGCGCCCGACGAGCCGGCTCGCGCAGCCGCCGCCGGCGTCGACCGCGTGCTCGTGCGGCTGACGCCGGGCGTCGAGGCGGTCACGCACCAGTCGATCCAGACCGCGCACGACGAGTCGAAGTTCGGCCTCTCTCCGGATGCGGCGCTCGCCGCGATTGCCGAGGCGCGCGAGCTCGGCATGGACGTCGCCGGCATTCACTTCCACGTCGGCTCCCAGCTCGCCCGCGTCGAGGAGAGCCTCGTCGCCGTCGACCGGCTCGTCGCGTTCTGCGGGCGAGCCGAGTCCGAGCTCGGCTGGAGGCCACAGGTGCTGGACATCGGCGGCGGCCTCGGGATCAGGTACACGCGCGAGGAGCACGTTCCCGCGATCGCGGACTTCGTGCCGCAGCTCGTGGCGCGGCTCCCGCATGGGATCCAGGTCGTGCTCGAGCCGGGCCGGTCGCTCGTCGGGCGCGCAGGCGTGACGCTCTACCGCGTCGGCGTCGTCAAGGAGTCGGGCGGCGTCTCGTACGTCGCCGTGGACGGCGGCATGTCCGACAACCCGCGCCCGCAGCTGTACGGCGCGCGCTACGAGGCCTTGCTCGCCAACCGCGCGGAGGAGCTGCCGGACGGGGTCTTCCGCATTGCCGGCAAGCACTGCGAGTCGGGCGACGTGCTCATCGACGCGATCGCGCTGCCGCATCCGCGGCGCGGCGACCTGCTCGCGGTCCCGGCGACCGGCGCGTACACGCTCGCGATGGCATCCACGTACAACGGCGTGCCGAACCCCGCCGCCGTTCTCGTCGCGGGTGGGTCCGCCCGGCTCGTGCGCGCTCGGCAACCCGTGTCCGATCTCCTACGCTTGGAACGATGACAAACCGCCTCGCGAGCGTCCCCGGCGTCGTCCTCGTCAGCATCGCCGCGACGATGTGGGGCCTCGACGGCCTCATCCGCAAACCTCTCTCGCACACGACGACGGCCACGACGATCGTCTTCGGCGAGCACGTCGTCCTCGTCGCCTGCACGCTCACCCTGCTCGTGCCGGCGCTGGCGTCGTTGTGGCGTGCCGGCCCTCGTTACGTCCTCGCAGGGATCCTCGTCGGCGCCGGGGCGTCAGCGGTCGCGACCATCCTCTTCACGCAGGCCCTCTTCCACGGCGACTTCATCACCGTCATCGTGCTGCAGAAGTCGCAGCCGCTCATAGCCGTCGTCGGCGCATGGCTCGTGCTCGGCGAGCAGCCCCGCCGCGGGTTCGCCTGGTTCCTCGTCCCGGCGCTTGCAGGCATCTGGCTCATCGCGCTGCCGCACCCGCTCGCCCCGCACGCGCACGGACTGACGCCGATCGCGGAGACGCTCGCCGCCGCCACGCTGTGGGGGCTCGGCACGGTGTTCGGCCGCTACCTCGGGCAGAAGCTCGCGTTCGAGCACGTCACCACCGTCCGGTTTGCGTTCGGGCTCGTTGCAAGCGCGTGCGCCCTCCCGATCGTCGGCGTATCCGCCTACTCGAACACGCATGACAGCCTCTACATCGCGCTGCTCGCCCTGGTGACCGGGCTGGCTGCCCTCGGGCTCTACTACTACGGGCTCCGGCGCACCCCGGCGCTCCTCGCCGCGCTCGGCGAGCTCGCGTTCCCGGTGACGGCCACGCTGGTCGGCATCTACGTCTTCAACAGCTCGCTGCGGTGGACGCAATGGATCGGGGTCGCCGTCACCGTGGTCGTCGTCAGCCTCCTGCCCGCGCGCCGTCGCGACATCGTCCGCGCACCGGACTTTGTGGCGGCTCCTGCGGCGAGCTAGTCTCGCTCCGTGGACCTGCGCGATACCGCGGAGGAGGCAGCCTTTCGGGCCGAGCTGCGCGCGTGGCTGGACGCGAACCTGCCCGAGGAGCGACGCGGATGGCGCGGCGGCGAGCAGCGCTTCGGCGACGAGTTCGGGCGCGCCTGGAGCCGCGAGCTGCACGAGGCCGGCTACGCCGGGCTGACCTGGCCCGAGGAGTACGGCGGCGCGGGCGCCCCGTACAGCTTCCAGGCCATCTTCTACGAGGAGATGGCGCGTGCCCAGGCTCCGGCCCACGTCGGCGTCATCGGGCTCGGCATGGCCGGGCCGACGATCATGGCGCACGGCACCGACGAGCAGAAGCAGGCGCACCTGTCGAAGATCCTCTCTGCGGAGGAGATCTGGTGCCAGGGCTTCTCCGAGCCGGACGCGGGCTCCGACCTCGCGGCGGCACGCACCCGGGCCGAGCGTCGCGGGGACGTGTACGTCGTGAACGGCCAGAAGGTGTGGTCGTCGTTCGCTCACATCGCCGACTACTGCATCCTCGTCACGCTCAGCGATCCGGACGCTCCGCGGTACAAGGGCCTCACCTACCTGATCGTGGACATGCATTCGCCCGGCGTCGAGGTGCGCCCGCTGCGCCAGATCACCGGCGAGGCGGAGTTCAACGAGATCTTCTTCACCGACGTCGAGGTGCCGGTGTCCAACCGCCTCGGCGACGAAGGCGACGGATGGCAGGTGGCAATGACGACGCTCCTGCACGAGCGCGGCACGCTCGGATTCGCGCTCACAGCCGCGCTCGACGTCGGCGTCGGCCGCCTGATCGAGACGGCGAACGAGCACGTCAACGGAGACGCAGGCGTGCGCGAGCGAATCGCGGCCGAGTGGATCGAGATGCAGGCGCTTCGCTACACGAACTACCGCTCGCTGGGGACGTATCAGCGCACCGGCATCCCGGGGCCGGAAGGTTCGGCGATCAAGCTGCGCTGGTCGGAGCAGAACCAGCGGCTGACGAAGCTCGGGCGCGCGCTGCTCGGCGCCGAGGGCATCCTCGACGACGGCTGGTGGCACTACCAGCAGCTGCGCAGCCGCGGAAACACCATCGAGGCGGGCAGCTCCGAGGTTCTGCGCAACATCGTCGCCGAGCGCGTGCTCGGCCTGCCGAGGTCCCGCTGATGGATTTCGCCTTCACCGACGAGCAGCTCGAGCTCAAGACCCAGGCGCGAGGATGGCTCGCGACGCGCTATCCGCTCGACCGCGACTGGGACGGCACGCAGGATGACCGGTGGCAGGACATCTCCGAGCTCGGATGGCTCGACGTCGCCGAGGCCGGGCTTGGCTTCGTCGAGGAAGCATTGCTGCTCGAGGAGATGGGATACGCGCTCTACCCCGGCCCGTATCTCTCGCACGTGGCCGGACAGACGGAGGCGAACGGATTCGCGTTCGACGGCGACTGCGACGTCGAGACCGTCGATCCGACGCGTCCGCTTCGTCGAGTCGCCGGCGCGGCGCAGGAGACGCCCCGCCTGCGTGCGGCGATGGCTGCGGAGGCCGTCGGCGTCGCGCAGCGTGCTCTCGAGCTCGGCGTCGAATACGCGAAGACGCGGGAGCAGTTCGGCAAGAAGATCGGCGTGTACCAGGCAGTCTCGCACCAGCTCGCCGATACGTATGCCGACGTCGAGCTTGCGCGCTCCCTCGCGTACTGGGCGGCGTGGTGCGTCGCCGAGGAGGACGCGAGCGCGCAGGTGGCCGCGGCGGCCGCGAAGGCGTTCGCGACCGAGGCTGCCGTCAAGGCGTGCGAGCGCTCGATTCAGGTGCACGGAGGCATCGGCTTCACCTGGGAGCACCCGCTGCACCGGTACTACAAGCGCGCCCTCTGGCTCGAGGGCTTCGGCAAGCGGCCACCCGAGCTGCGCGCCGAGATCGCGGACGCGCTCCTCGGCGCGCCCGTGGCGGTCTGATGGACGGGCTGATGATGGACTTCCAGCTGACGCTGCCGCTCCTGCTGCGGCGGTCGGAGGCGTTCCTCGGCGACGGCGAGATCGTCACGCGCCTGCCCGACAAGTCGCTCCATCGCACGAGCTACCGCGAGACGATGGCACGCGCACGGCAGCTCGCGGTGGCGCTGCAGAAGCTCGGGCTCGAGCGCGGCGACCGCGTTGCAACCCTTTGCTGGAACCACCACCAGCATCACGAGGCGTACTTCGGCATCCCGTGCGGCGGCTTCGTCCTGCACACGCTCAACCTGCGGCTGCACCCGAACGACCTCGCGTACATCGCCGGCCACGGCGGCGATCGCGCCGTCATCGTCGACCGCTCGCTCGTGCCGCTGCTCGATCAGTTCCGCGAGCGCACGACGATCGAGCACGTGTTCGTCGTCGAGGACTCGTACGAGGAGCTGCTCGCGACCGCGTCGCCGGACGAATGGCGCGACCCGGAGCTGGACGAGAACGAGGCCGCGGCAATGTGTTACACGAGCGGCACGACGGGGCTGCCGAAGGGGGTCTGCTACTCGCACCGCTCGACGGTTCTCCATTCGGTCGGCGTCGCCGCGAACAACCCGCTCGGGATAGGGATCGGCGTCAACGACGCGATCCTGCCGGTCGTCCCGATGTTCCACGCGAACGCGTGGGGCTATCCCTACGTCGCGACGATGACCGGCTCGAAGCTCGTCTACCCCGGGCCGCACCTCGACCCGGAGAGCCTGCTCGACCTGATGTCCGAGGAGAAGGTGGCGTGGGCGGCGGGCGTGCCGACCATCTGGATGGGGATCCTGCAGATGCTCGATGCGGATCCCGGACGCTGGGACCTCTCCTCGATGAAGGCGATGCTCGTCGGAGGCTCGGCGGTTCCGCGGGCGATGATCGCCGCGTACAAGCAGCGGCACGGCATCGACATCGTCCAGGGCTGGGGCATGACGGAGACCTCTCCGGTCGCATCGACGGCGACGTTGCCGCACGACCTCGCAGACGTCGACGAGGAGACGCGCTTCGACATCGAGGCCATGGCGGGCATGCCGCTGCCCTTCGTCGAGATCCGCGTGCGCATCGGCGACGACGAGCTCCCGTGGGACGGCGAGTCGATGGGCGAGCTCGAGGTGCGCGGTCCCTGGGTCGCATCCGGCTACTACGACACACCCGAGCAGGCGGACCGCTGGACGGAGGACGGCTGGTTCCGCACGGGCGACATCGCGTCGATCCATCCCCGCGGGTACATCCAGATCAAGGACCGGTCGAAGGACGTGATCAAGTCGGGCGGCGAATGGATCTCGTCCGTCGAGCTCGAGAACGCGCTCATGGCGCACCCCGCCGTGGCTGAGGCCGCGGTGATCGCGATCCCGGACGAAAAGTGGGCGGAGCGGCCGCTCGCTGCGGTCGTCCTGAAGGAGGGCGCGTCGGCGAGCGCCGGCGAGCTGCGCGAGTTCCTCGCGCCGAACTTCGCGAAGTTCTGGCTGCCCGACCGCATCGAGTTCATCACCGAGATCCCGAAGACGAGCGTCGGCAAGTTCCGCAAGACCGCACTCCGCGAGCAGTTCGCCCAGGAGCCAGCGGCGACGAGTTGAAGGCCGCGCTGCTGCGCGAGGTCGACGGGCCCTTCGAGCTCGCCGACGTCCCCGATCCGTCCGCCGACGGACGCGTCGTCGTGCACGTGCGCGCTGCCGGCATCAACTTCGCCGACGTCCTCATCCGGCGCGGCCGGTATCCGCAGATGCCGGAGCTGCCCGTCGTGCTCGGCAGCGAGGTCGCAGGCGAGCTCGACGACGGCACGCGGGTGATGGCGATCACGCCGGGCGCAGGCGGCTACGCAGAGGCGGTCGTGGTCGAGCGCGCCCAGGTCGTTCCGCTGCCCGAGCGTGCGAGCTTCGCCGAGGGCGCGTCGTTCCTCCTTACCTTCCTGACGGCATACATCCCGCTGACGCGGCAGGTGCGCCTGCGGCCCGGCTCGACCGTGCTGGTCACGGCGGCGGCCGGCGGCGTCGGCACCGCCGCCATCCAGGTCGCGCGCTCGCTCGGCGGGCGCGTCGTCGCGGCGGTCGGCTCGCGCGAGAAGCTCGACGTCTGCCTGGAGCTCGGCGCGATCGAGGCGTACGTGTACGACGAGCTGCCGGTCGACCTCCGCGTCGACGCCGTTCTCGATCCGGTCGGCGGCGAGCTTTTCGAGCGCGCGCTCGGGTCGCTGAAGCCGCTGGGGACGCTCGTCGCCATCGGCTTCGCCGGCGGCATGTGGCCGGAGCTCAGACCCGCGGCGCTCGTCGGGCGCAACGTCGGCGTGCAGGGCTTCTATCTCGGGCGGCTCCTGCGACACGAGCCCGAGGTCGTCGGAGAGGCGGTCGGGGAATTGCTCGCGCTCTGGCAGACGGGGGCACTGAAGCCGATGGTCGGCGCGGAGATCCCGCTCGCCGAGGTCGATCGCGCGCACGCGCTCGTCGAATCGCGCAAGAGCGTCGGCAAGGTCGTGCTCGTCCCGTGACGGCGCTCGTGACCGGCGGTCGCGGCGGCATCGGCCAGGCGATCGTCAAGGCGCACGGCGACGCCGTTTCCCTCGACCTGCCCGAGTTCGACGTCGGCTCGCACGAGGCGTGGGCGTCGCTCGAGGGCGAGTTCGACGCGGCGTTCCTCAACGCGGGCATCGGCATCGGCTACCCGGACGTCAGCGAGCTGCCGGACGACGAGATCGCGCGCATCGTCGATGCGAACTTCCTCGGGGTGGTCTACGGCGCGCGCGAGTGCGCGCGGCGGCTGATGCCGAACGGGGGCTCGATCGTCTGCACCGCATCGCTCGCCGGGCTGACGGGCATGCCGTTCGACCCGATGTACACGGCGACGAAGCACGCAGTCGTCGGGTTCGTGCGCGGCGCGGCGGACGGGCTGCGCGCGCACGACATCCGCATCAACGCGCTCTGTCCCGGATTCACGGACACGCCGATCGTCGAGGACGAGCTGCGCGGCGTGCTCCCCGTCCCGCTGATGGAGGCGTCCTTCGTCGCCGACGCCGCGCTGACGGTGCTCGACGACCCGGAGAGCGGCCGCGCGTGGATCGTGCAGCCGAACCGCGTCCTGCCATTCCGCTTCCCCGGTATCCCAGGGCCGCGCTGATGCCTCGCAGCCGGAGAGCATGGGGCGACGAGGCGCCGCCGGCGCCGCACATCTGGCGCACGCTCGCGTACCACGGTGTCGAACAGGGCGACGGCCGCTCGGTGATCGAGTGGGAGGCAACGCCCGAGTTCTGCTTCCACGACGGCCGCGGCGGCTTCATCGTGCACGGCGGGATGGTGACGACGCTGCTCGACACGGCGATGGGCGGCGCGTGCTGGTCCGTGCTCGGCGAAGAGGAGAGCTTCCTGACCGCGGACCTGCACTGCGAGTTCGTGCGGTCGTCGCGCCCGGGCCTGCTGCGCGCGGAGGGCCGCGTCGTCCAGCGGAACCGGCGGGTCGCCTTCTGCGCCGCCGACCTCTACGACGCGGGCGGCGAGCTGCTCGCGTCGTCGCGGTGCACGCAGATCATCCGCGGCGGCTGATCTTCTCGACGAGCCCGTCGAGTCGTCTCGTCACAGCCTCTCGAACGACCTTCGGCCCCAGGTCGAGTCCGAGTCGGAGCTGTTCGACGATCGAGAGGGCTTGACTCTCGCTTATTCAAGAGTTAATTTGAACACTTGATGGCTACCGGAGCGGCCAAGTCAGCACTCTTCGACGCTTTCGCCTCCGTCGCCCACGCTCTCGGGAGCGGTCGCCGCGCCGAGATCGTCGATCTGCTCGCCCAGGGAGAGCGGTCGGTCGAGGTGATCGCGGGCGAAATCTCCCAGTCGGTGGCGAACACGTCCCACCACCT
>DATAMX010000018.1:0-2876 GCA_036260475.1 Gaiellaceae bacterium
GGGTCGAACGACCCGGAGCGGAAGAGGGCGAGCCGCGGCGTCGACTTCCAGCCCACGTCGACGAGTACGGAGTCCTGCAGCGCCGGCCGCTTCCCGACGAAGTCCGCGGTGATGTCGACGAGATCCCAGTTCAGCCCTGCGTCGAGCCGGGCGGCGAGGCCGGCGGCGACGTCGGCCGCGAGCACCGAGTTGGCGAAGAACACGGCGTCGTACTCGGACGCGAGCTGC
The DNA here is from genome assembly GCA_036260475.1 of Gaiellaceae bacterium. Taxonomy (GTDB): domain Bacteria; phylum Actinomycetota; class Thermoleophilia; order Gaiellales; family Gaiellaceae; genus Palsa-739. The sequence goes on from DATAMX010000018.1 coordinate 229, forward strand.
GCGAGCACGTCGACACGGGGCTGCGAGAGCGGCGCGGCGAGGGACGCGTCGTCGGCGACGTGGACCGTCCTGGCGCCGTGGCGGCCGGCATCCGCTGCGAGCCCGCGCACGCCCTCCCCAACGAGCACCACGTCGGCGTCGCCGAGCGACGCCGCCTTCGCGAGCACGCCGAGCGAGCCCTTCTGGATCTCGCCGTCGTGATGCTCGAGGAAGACGAGCGTGCTCATACGAGTCGCTTCTCTGCGAGGAAGTCGAGGATCGCCTGCGCCGCGTTCCCGTCGCCTTCGATCTTGCGCGCGTCGGCGCGTGCCGGCGGATCGCCGAGCGCGAGCACCGCGGTCTTCGACCCGGCTTCGCCGGTGTCTGACACCGAAACGCCGGTGTCTGACACCGAAAGGGTCTCGAACGGCTTCTTCTTCGCGCCCATGATCCCCTTGAGGGACGGGTAGCGCGGCTCGTTGATCGCGTCGCTGACGGCCACGACCGCCGGGAGCGACGTCTCGATCAGGTCGTAGCCGAACTCGGTCTGGCGCTTCACCCGCACCTTGTCGCCCGCGAGGGCCACCTCGGCCGCCTGGGAGACGACCGGGCGGCGCAGCCGTTCCGCGACGGCCGCCCAGAGCACGGCGCCGTCGGCGTCCGCGGCCTGCTGTCCGAAGAGGACGAGGTCGGCGCCCTCGCGCGCGAGCGCGCCGGCGAGCACCTTGCTCGTGGCCACGAGGTCGGAGCCCTCGGCGGCGGGATCGCTGACGAGGACGGCGCGGTCGGCGCCCATGGCGAGCGCCTTGCGCAGCGAGTCGGCCGCCTGCTCGGGCCCCATCGAGACGACGACCACCTCACTGTCGCCGTCGCCCTTGAGGCGGAGTGCCTCCTCGACGGCGTTCGCGTCGAAGTGGTTCAGCGCGCCCTCACCCGATCGGTCGAGCCGCTTCGAGCCGGGGTCGATCCGGCCGTGACCCTCCGGAACATGCTTGATGCAGACCGCGATCTTCACGCGGCCCGATCCTATTCACATGCGGGTCTTCAGGGCCTCCACATCCGAGACGAAGACCTTGCTCACCTTGTACAGGCCGTGCTTCCGGACGGCGCGCTCGCCCTGGTACCAGGCGGCGAGCGCGAGCCGCTCGTTGCCGCCGAAGACCCCGAGGAGATGGTGGATGAGCGCGACGCCGACCTGGACGTTCCCGTCGGCGGTGTGCGCGACCGGGTGGCCGATGAGCACGTTCTCGACGTACTTCCACGTCGAGGGCAGGAGCTGCATGACACCCTGCGCGCCGACGGAGGAGACGACATCGTTCTGGTAGCCGGACTCCATCCAGGCGAGCGCGCGCGCGAGCCGCGGGTCGACGCCGTAGCGCGCCGCCCACGCGTCGATGGACGCGCGGACTGCGGTGGCGTTCGTCGCCGAGACGGAGACGGAGCGCGACGCCGGCGAGACGGAGGCCGGCAGGCGCAGCTTCGCGCCGATGAGCAGGTAGTCGTGCGGGTTCAGACGGTTCAGGCGCGCGAGCCGCGTCAGCGTCGTGTGCCAGCGCCGCGCGAGCGCGGTCAGCGAGTCGCCGGCCTTCACGACGTACAGCCGGGCGGAGACGCGCACCGCGCGCACGGGGATGCGCGTCTGCAGTCCGAGCGCGGTGAAGGTCGCGCGGCCCGCGATCCCGTCGGCGGAGAGGTGGAGCTGGTGCTGGTAGCGGCGGATGCCGCGCACGGTCGGCCCGTCGACGTACCCGTTCACGGGGACGGGGATGCCGTGGCGGACGAGCAGGAACTGGAGGACGGCGACGTCCCACCCGAACTCGCCGCGCGAGATCGTGCGCGCGCCGAAGAGCGGGGTGCCGAACGGCCCGAGCGCATGGCGCATGCGCAGGTCCGCGAGACCGGTGACGCGGAGGCCGTGGGTGTGCTGGAAGGCGCGAATCGCGGCGACCGTGCGCGGGCCGACGATGGCGTCGATCGGCCCGTCGTACAGGCCTTGGGCGCGCAGGGCGACCTGCAGCCCCGCGTGCTGCGGGTTCAGTGCGCTCGCCGTCGTGGGTGCCGCCAGGCCCGCCGCGAGCGCTCCCGCCAGGAACAGCCGGAAGCGCATGGACGCCAATTACTGCTTGAAAGCGGGAAGTCCTTCTACCGGCCCGGAGAACGAGCGAGGCTCCCTTTCGGGAGCCTCGCCGCAGTGCCTGACTTTGTGTGCCTTAGTGGTTGCCCTTGAGCTTCGCGGCTGCGCTCAGGCACAGGCTGAAGGGAGTCCCCTTCTGCCCGGCGACGTGCTTCTTCGACAGCGCGGCACAGGCTGCCTTGGGCGACGCACCGTGCGCGGCCTTCGCCATCGCGGTCACGCACTGGCTGAAGGGCGTGCCCTTCTGACCGGCGACGTGCGTCTTGCTCTGGTTCTGGCAGTAGAAGCCGTACGCCTTCGCCTGAGACGGCACCGTGCTCGTGGACGTCGTCGCGGTCGTCGTCGTGGCGGTCGTGGTCACGTTCCCGTGATTGGGATGGTTCGGGTTGCTCGCCAGCGCCACGCCGGCCGTGAAGAGCGCAGCGCCGCAGACGACGGCAACGATGGTGTGACGAAGCTTTCGCATGGTTGTCCTTTCCCGGTTTGCCCTCGGTTGCGCTGTTTCTGCGCTGCCCACTAGATCCCTGGTCGAGGC
>DATAMX010000021.1:0-9550 GCA_036260475.1 Gaiellaceae bacterium
CGTCGTCAGCGCCGCCGAGACCGTGTTGCACGGCGGGCCGGCCGCGCTGCTGGGGGCGGCGGACGCCGAGGCGCAGCGCGCCGCCGGCGCGTACTCGCTGCTCGAGACGAGCGCCTCCCAGGGCTGGCACCTCGGCGTCGCCCTCGAGCGCGCGCTCGCTCGCCGGCTGCCGGTCGTCGGCGTGTCGCTCGTGCTGAACCATCCGGGCACCTCGGGCGCGCTGCGCGGATACCCGTACGATCCGGAAGCGATCGAACGCGTCGCGGGCTCGCCGCTGCGGCACGTCTTCGCCGCACTTCCGGACCGCGCGCGGCGCGAGATCCTGCACGGCCTGCAGACCGACCTGACCGCGGCCGCCGCGTTCGCAGGGCCGCCGTCCGTCGCCCACGCGGAGGCGCTCCTACGGGCAGTCGAGCTCCGCCGGGCCGAGCTGGACGGGCCGCTCGACGCGATCGTGATCGGCGTACCCGGCACGACGCCGTACCTGCCGCGCGAAGGTCCGAACCCGCTGCTCGCGGCCTATCTCGGCCTGGGTCATGCACTGCGGCTGTGGCGCGACGCCTTTCCGGTGGTCGACGGCGGGACCGCGATCCTCGCCCACCGCTTCGTCCGGACCTTCGCCCACCCGACGCAGACGCCGTACCGGCCGTTCTTCCACGCGGCGCGCATCGGCCGCGATCCCGAGATGCTCGCGGACGCAGAACGCGCAGCGGCATCCAACCCGCGCGGCATCGAGGACTACCGCAACGGCCGGAGCGTCCACCCGCTGCTGCCGTTCCGCGACTGGAACGCGTGCCAGCCGGCCCTCGGAAGGCTGGGCGCGGTGCTCGTCGCCGGCGCCGCGGACGCCACCGCCGTCCGCCAGCTCGGGTTCGTGCCCGTGCACGGCCTCGGCGCCGCGCTCGATCTCGCCCGCGGGCGCACGAGCGCCGCGCCGCGCATCGGCTTCCTGCTCAGCCCCCCGTACTTCCCGTTGCGGGTCGGCGCGGGGACTGAACGCTAGAGCTCGCCGAGGTACGTCTTGCGCACCTCGGGATTCTTGGCGAGGGCCTTCGCGTCGTCCGCCAGGGCGACCTTGCCGGTCTCGAGCACGTAGCCGCGGTTTGCGACGTGCAGGGCCATGAGCGCATTCTGCTCCACGAGGAGAATCGACACTCCCTGCTTGTTCACCTCGACGATGGTCTCGAAGATGCGCTCGACGAAGATCGGCGCGAGGCCCATCGAAGGCTCGTCGAGCATGAGCAACGTCGGCCTCGCCATGAGCGCACGCCCGATCGCGCACATCTGCTGCTCGCCGCCCGACATCGTCCCCGCCTTCTGCGTGCGCCGCTCGGCGAGGCGCGGGAAGAGCGTGAAGACGCGGTCCATGTCCTCGCGGATCGCACTCCGGTCGGAACGTTGGAAAGCGCCCATCTCGAGGTTTTCCGTCACGCTCATGCGCGGGAAGAGCTTGCGCCCTTCGGGCGACTGGGCGATCCCCATCTTCACGATCGAATGCGGCGCGTCGCGCGTGATGTCGCGGCCCTGGAAGGAGATCGTTCCGCTGCGCGGATGGTTGAGCCCGTTGATCGACCGGAGCGTGGTCGACTTGCCGGCGCCGTTCGAGCCGATCAGCGTGACGATCTCGCCTTCACGCACCTCGATCGAGATGCCCTTCAGCGCTTGGATCGAGCCGTAATACGTCTCGACGTCACGGACCTCCAGCAGCGTCCCGTCCTGCGTGCTCACGCCGTGCTCACCGCCGCACTGCCGAGATACGCCTCGATGACCCGCTCGTTCTTCTGGATCTCCGACGGCGTCCCCTCCGCGATCTTCTCGCCGTAGTCGAGCACGGTGACTCGGTCCGACACCCCCATGACGACGCGCATGTCGTGCTCGATGAGGAGCACCGTCAGGTCGCGCTCCGACCGCAGCCGGGAGACGAAGGCCGTGAACTCGGCCGTCTCCTGGGGGTTCATGCCCGCTGTCGGCTCGTCGAGCAGCAGCAGCTTCGGCTGCGTTGCGAGCGCGCGCGCCACCTCGAGCCGGCGCTGGTCGCCGTACGAGAGGTTGCGGCCGATCTGGGCCTCCTTCCGCGGAAGGCCGGAGAACTCGAGCAGCTCTCGCGCGCGCACACGCGCGTCCCGCTCCTCGTGCTTCACGCGCGGCGTGCGCGCGATCGCCTCGAAGAGGTTGCCCTTGAGTCTCGTGTGCATGCCGACGAGCACGTTCTCGAGCGCGGTCATGTTCTGGAAGAGACGGATGTTCTGGAACGTGCGACCGATCCCCCGCTGCGTGAATGCGTGCGGCGGCCGGCCGGTCATGTCCTCGCCGGCAAAGACGATGGCGCCGGCGGTCGGCTTGTACACGCCCGTGAGCATGTTGAAGAACGTCGTCTTGCCGGCCCCGTTCGGCCCGATGAGGCTGACGATGCCGCCCGCAGGGACCGTGAAGTCGACGTCGTCGACGGCGATGAGCCCGCCGAACTCCTTGCGCAACGCGTACGTCTGGAGGATCGGCTCGGCCATCACGCGGCGGCGTCGTAGAGCGGCTGGTCGTGCACGCCCTCGTGGAACTCGGCGGCCCGCCGCGAGCTGGGGATGAGCCCCTCGGGGCGGAACAGCATGACGATCACGAGGATGGCTCCGAAGATGCCGAACTCGTACAGCGGGACGTCGAGCGCCTTGTTCCAGATCTGGAAGTCGGACCCGCCCGGCCCGAAGTGCCCGTTCAGCCAAGCGCCGATGTTGGCGAGTCCCTCCTTGTCGAGGTACTCGAGGAAGCACGCGCCGAAGATGACACCCCAGATGTTGCCCATCCCGCCGAGGATGACCATGCAGAGGATGAAGACCGAGATGTTGAAGAAGAACTCGTCCGGAAACGCGCCGCTGTTGTACGACGCGTAGTAGGCGCCGGCGACGCCCCCGAAGAACGCACCCGTGGCGTACGCCCATGTCTTCGTACGCATGAGCGGAATGCCCATCGCCGCAGCCGCGACCTCGTCCTCGCGGATCGCGACCCATGCGCGACCGAGACGCGAGTCGCGCAGGCGCGCGCTCGTGAAGATCGTCAGCAGCACGAGGACGAGCGCCGTCCAGAAGAACGCGCGGTCGCTGTTCGTGCCGAGCGTAAGGTAGTTCGCCGGGAGATGGAGGTGGTGGCCGGCCCAACTGCCGAAACCGGGCGGGTCGATCGGCGTGATCCCGCCGGTGCCGTTCGTGAGGTTGAAACCGGTGCCGAACAGGCTGTCGCCGTTGCGCGCGATCTGCGGCATGATCTCGCCGAATCCGAGCGTGACGATCGCGAGATAGTCGCCGCGCAGGCGCAGCGTCGGCAGCCCGATGAGTACGCCGATGACCGCGGTGGCGATCCCCGCCATGAGCAGGACGAGCCAGATGGAGAAGTGGAAGCCGGTGAGTCCCGGCGTGACGCCGATCGCGCCGAAGAACACGTTCTGGTGGCCGAACTGCGACGAGGCGAACCACCCCGCGGTGTAGGAGCCCATCGCGTAGAAGGCGACGTAGCCGAGATCGAGCAGGCCCGCATAGCCGACGACGAAGTTGAGGCCGAGAGCCATCATCGCGAAGACGGCCATCCCGACCATCGTGCTCATCTGCGGAAGCGGTCCGAAGATCGGAAGCTGCGGCATGCCCGGATTGACCGAGCCGTTGAGGCTCGCGTAATACGGATACGCAATCGCGATCCCGAGCACGGCCACAGGGACGATGAAGCGGCCGATGCGGCGCCCGCCGACGGTGATGCGGTCGTACCGCGGGATGACGAGCACGAGCACCACCGCCGCGATCGCGAGCGCGGACCACTGCCAGACGCCGCCGGCGACGACGAGCAACAGGCCTATGCCGACCCACGTGACGGCCTTGACCGCGCGGCGGGTGCGGTCGGGCAGCCTCTGCCAGCGCGGCCGGTCGAGCCCGGCCAGACCGAGCAGGCCCCACCACGCTGCGGAAACGCGTGCGCCGATGCGGCGGCGCATCGTCAGGCTCCTTCCGGCGTCCGCTCGCCCAGCAGCCCCTGCGGCCGGAAGACGAGGATGAGGATGAGGATCGAGAAGACGATCGACTCGGTCCAGTCGCTGCCCGGGGTGTGCCACGTCAGGCCCTCGTTGAAGGCCTGGATGAAGCCGATCACGAGCGCCCCGAGCACCGCGCCGGGAAGGTTGCCGATGCCGCCGAGCACTGCTGCCGTGAAGGCGATCAGCCCGAGCGCGAAGCCCGTGTCGTAGCGGATCTGGCCGAAGTACAGCGCATACACGATCCCGCCGGCGCCGGCGAGACCGCCGGCGATGAGGAACGTGAACGAGATCGTCCGGTTGACGTTGATGCCCATCATCGCCGCCGCGTCCCGGTCCTGGGCGGTTGCGCGCATGGCCTTGCCCTGGCGGGTCTTCTGAACGAGCCAGAGCAGCAGCAGCAGCACGGGCAGCGTGATCAGCACGACGATGAACTTCTCCCACGTGTACGTGATCCCGCCGAACGAGAAGACGCGCCCTTTCGGCAGGACGTTCGGGACCGCGGTGTACCCGGGGCCCTTCCAGCCGATGGCGACGTCCTCGAGGATGAAGGACATGCCGATCGCGGTGATGAGCGGCGCGAGACGGGGCGCCCCGCGCAACGGCCTGTAGGCGACGCGTTCGATGCCTGCGTTCAGGAGCCCGCAGGCCGTCATCGCCACGATGAGAGAGCCGACGATGCCGGCGACCAACTTGCCCGGCGACACGCCCGAGTGCAAGTTGAAGACCGAGAGCAGCATGGTCGCCGAGAACATCCCGCCGAGCATGAATACGTCGCCGTGCGCGAAGTTGATGAGCTCGAGGATGCCGTAGACGAGCGTGTACCCGAGCGCGACGAGCGCGTAGAGCGCGCCGTTCGTGAGGCCGATGAAGGCGATGGTCACGAAATAGGCAGGCCCCTTCACGAAGTTGACGATGAGCCAGGCCGCGAGGAGGGCGACGAGGAGCGTCGCGAATGCGGGCGTCAGGTACGACGCGTACGAGCGCCGCAACCTGATCGGTACCTCCGTTTGAGCGTGAGTTGCCACCGCGTGGATTTGCGCTGAACACCGGGGGAGGCGATCGCCTCCCCCGGTGTCATGCGACGTATCGGTCCTGCGTTACCCGCCGATGAGGCTCGCGCTGGGCACGAGCGTCTTGACCGGGTTGAGGTTCTTGCCGGCCTGCTTGTAGATCGTGATCGGCGTCAGGTTCGTGTCGCCGCTCGAGTTGATCGAGAAGGTGCCGAGGATGCCGTTCGTGACCGTGAGGCCGAAGACGGACTTCGTCGTTGCGGCCCGCTGGCCGCCGCCCTTCGCGATCGCCTGGAGGGCGACCTGCATCGCCTGCGCGCCGTACGCGGCGTACGGGTTCGGCGTCGTGCCGATCTGCTTGCCGAAGCTCTTGACGAAGTTCGCACCTTGGCCCGTCAGAGCCTTCGGCGGCTCGCCGGCGACGCTGATGAACGCGCCGTTGCCGACCGCACCGTTCGCGTTCGGATCGCTGAAGCCGTCAGGCATCTGCAGCTGGATCTTGGGATCCACGGCCTTGATGTCCTGCATCAGCTTTGCGCCGTTGTTGCAGGCGATTCCGCCGAGGAACACGGCCTGTGCGCCCGATGCCTTGATCCGGGTCGCCAGTGCCTCGTAGCTCGACGCCTTCGCGTCCCAGCCCTCGAAGCCCGCCACCTTGATGCCGAGCTTCTTCGCCGCAGCCTGGTAGGTCTTGGCGACGCCGAAGCCGTACGTCTGCTTGTCGTTCAGGACGTACACCTTCTTGAAGCCGAGCGCCTTCGACCACATCGCGTCCGCCGGGCCCTGGATGTCGTCGGTTGCGACGACGCGGGCGTAGTTGCGAACGCCGGTCGGGTAGTACTTCTGCGGCTCGCCGACGTCCCACTTCTTCGTGATCCCGGGGTTCGTGTTCGCCGGGCTGACCTCGAGGAGCGAGGCGCGGTTCAGGATCGGCACCTCGATCTTGGCGCAGCCGGAGTTGAACGTCCCCAGCACCGCGATGACGGAACGGTCGTTGGCGTACAGATGCGCGTTGGTTGCGCACTTGGCCGTATCCCAGCCGCCCGTCTGAGCGGTCGAGTCGTCGCAGGACTGATAACCGATCTTGAACGAGCCGGCCTTCCAGCCCGCGTTCGCCAGCGCCCAGATCATCGCTCGCGAGATCTGAACGGTCTGATGGCGAATCGCGCCCTGGAGCGGCAGATCCGACGGAATGACGAAGTCCGGCGAACCGGATCCCTTGTAGACGACGGGGCCGCACGACGACGACGGCAGCGGTGTCACGCTGGCCGTCGCGCTGCGGGCAACGCCGGACGTCCCGGCGACGGCGGCGGCAACTGCTGCCGCGACGCCGAGCGCCAATAACGAGAACTTCTTGCTCAACGCTCCCTCCTCCATTGTCCGACCCGAGTGTGTCTTGCCGCGGGAAGAGCCTTATCTGCCCTCGGACTTGCGTTGGGGGAGTATTTCGCGCCCTGGACCCGGTTTCAAGATGGGTCGGTCATGTTTTCGGGACAGGCCCGGACGCTCCGGGGCGGCTTACAATGCTGGACACTCGCGGCGGTGGCGCAACTGGTCGACGCGATGGCCTCAAAAGCCATTGTCCTTCGGGACGTGTGGGTTCGAGTCCCACCCGCCGCATCAAACCGTCGATCACGGCCGCGCGGTCCCGGCCCAGCGGCTATGACTAGGGCGGGATGGCGAAGACGGTCGGCATGCTCACCGGCGGGGGCGACTGCCCCGGCCTGAACGCCGTCATCCGGGCCGTCGTGCGGAGCGCCGACGCCGAAGGCTGGGACGCGGTGGCCGTCCTCGAGGGCTGGCGCGGCATGGTCGAAGGTCGCTTTCAGGACCTCGGGGTGCAGGAGGTGTCCGGGATCCTCCCGCGGGGCGGCACGATCATCGGCACGAGCCGAACGAACCCGTACAAGCTCGACGGCGGCGTGGACAAGGTGCGCCAGAGCTTTCGCGACCGGGGCCTCGACGCCCTCGTGGCGATCGGCGGCGAGGACACGCTCGGCGTCGCGGCGAAGCTCCACGCCGACTTCGGGCTCCCCATCGTCGGAGTACCGAAGACGATCGACAACGACCTCTCCGGCACCGACTACACCTTCGGCTTCGACACCGCGGTGACGATCGCGACGGAGGCGATCGACCGGCTGCACACGACCGCCGAGTCGCACAACCGGGTGATGGTCGTCGAGGTGATGGGGCGCCACGCCGGCTGGATCGCCGTGATGAGCGGCATCGCCGGCGGGGCCGACGTGATCCTCATCCCCGAGCAGCCCGTGGACTTCGACGAGGTCGCCGAGTCGATTCGCAAGCGCCACGCGCGCGGGAAGAACTTCTCCATCGTCGTCATCTCCGAGGGATGCGAGCTGCCCGGCGTGCAGGACAGCGGCGAGCTCGACCAGTTCGGTCACGTGATCCTCGGCAACCGCGGAGTCGGCGAGGTGCTCGGACGCGAGATCGAGGGGCGCACGGGCTTCGAGACCCGCGTGACCGTGCTCGGGCACGTGCAGCGTGGCGGCAGCCCGACGGCCCGCGACCGCGTGCTGGCGACGCGGTTCGGTCTGAAGGCGGCCGAGCTCGCGTTCGCCGGCAACTTCGGGCAGATGGCCGCGCTGCGCGGCGACGACATCGCCGCCGTTCCACTCGCCGAGGCGACAGCCGAGCTGAAGACCGTTCCACCCGAGTGGTACGCGGTCGCGCAGGCCTTCTTCGGGTAGCAATACGCCGCGTGAACTGGGGCCACGCCCACGAGGCGTTCTCGCAGGCTTGGCCCGCGTTCGCGCTGGTCGCCGGCCTGCTGCTCGTCGGAGCGGCTGCTGCACGCGACGGGCTCTTCGGCGAGCTCGGGGCGCTCGCCGCCCGCACGCCGGGCGGTGGCGTTGCCCTCCTCGCTGCGCTGCTGCTCGTCACGGCCGCGGTCACGGCCGTCCTCAATCTCGACACGGCGGTCGTCTTCCTCACGCCGGTGCTCCTGCACGCGGCGAGGCGCCGCGGCCTGGGCGAGGAGCCGTTTCTCTACGGCGCGGTGTTCATGGCCAACTCCGCGTCGCTCCTCCTCCCCGGCTCGAATCTCACGAACATCATCGTGCTCGCGCACGATCACGTCTCCGGATCGACGTTCGCCGCGCGGCTGTGGCCTGCCTGGGTCGCCGCCGTCGCGGTGACGATCGCGTTCCTCGCGGTCGTCTTCCGCGGCGCGCTGCACCCGACCTTGCCGCCTGCGGTCGATCGGCCGCCGTTCCGGCCGCGCGTCGGTTCGGTCGCGGTCGCGGTCGTGACCGTCCTCGTGCTGGTGCTGGCCCGCCCGGCGCTCCCGGTGCTCGCGGTCGGCGCCGCGACAGCGGTGCTCGCGCGTGTCCCGCTGCGAGCAGCAGTCCGCGCGGCGAACCCGGCGCTCCTCGGCGGAGTGCTCGCCGTCGCCGTCCTGCTCGGAACGCTCGCCCGCGCGGCCCACGGTCTCGGTCGCCTCGCAACGCACACGGGGCGCTGGACGACTGCGTGGCTCGGCGTAGGAGCCGCCGTGCTCGTCAACAACCTGCCGGCGGCGTCGGTCCTCTCGGCACAGCTCCCCGCCCATCCGCGCGCACTCCTCCTTGGTCTCGACCTCGGGCCGAACCTAGCGGTGTCCGGTTCTCTCTCGGCGGTGCTGTGGCTCCAGGTCGCCCGCACGTCGGGCGCGACGCCGTCCATCGTGCGGTACAGCCTGCTCGGACTTGCGCTCGTCCCGCTCTCGCTGACGCTCGCGCTGCTCGCTGCGACGCGCTTCTAGCGCGAGAGCTCGGCAAGCGGGAACGACCGGTGCCGGCGCGGCGGCACGAGGAAGTTCTGCCGGTGCGTGGTCGTCAGCACCGAGTTGAACCCCTGCGCGCGGTTCCGCGGCGGGACGGGAAGCTTCTTCCCACCGGGAAGGACTCCGTCCATCGCGAGCCGGTTCCGCTCGAAGTCGTCGCCGGACGGGTTGAAGACGACGAAGTGCACGCCGGCCGCGGGCTCCTTGCTCACGCCGTCGCGTCTCGGGTCGACCGAGAAGGCGAAGGGATTGTCGAGCGTGTTGAAGTCGGCGCGCTGCGGGATCGCAGTTCCCTTCGCGTAGTGCGTGCCGTCCTCTCCGACGGTGTCGTGCAGGAGCCGCGAGGTCGCCTGGATCGACGCGCTGTGCCCGAAGCGGCCCGTCTTGCGGAACTGGCGCACGAGCTCCGCTTCGGGCGACACCTGCAGGGGGCCCTGCGCGACGGTCTGCGTGCCCTGGCGCACGTTCGTCATGCCGGGCCGAAACGCGGTCAGCACACGCTCGTCGAAGTCGAAGTTGAGGTACCACGCCTCGAGGTCCTCGCTGATGTGCGAGAGGTGCATGTGCGTGCCGCCGTGGAAGTAGCCGCCGCGGAGGTCGACGTAGCCGAGCGTCTCGTGATTCGCGATCAGCCGCGGCCCGAGGCCGGATTTCTGCGTCGAGGTGAAGCCGAGGAAGAGCTCCGACGTGTCGGGGATCAGATCGGCGCCGGGAACGCCGGCCGCCAGCGCGAGCCTCTTCGGCAGG
>DATAMX010000038.1:0-1991 GCA_036260475.1 Gaiellaceae bacterium
CGTGCACTACGTCGCCGGCGACCACGCAGCGCCGGGCGGCGAGCATCTTCTCTCGCCCGAGCACCTGCTCGAGCTCGTCCCCGATCTCGCGGAGCGCGACGTGTACGTCTGCGGGCCGCCCGGCATGACCGACTTCGCAGTCCGGAGCGTCCGCGCGGCGGGCGTACCACGCCGTCACATCCACGTCGAGAAGTTCGCCCTGTGAGAAAGGAACCGACCATGCGCACGAAGATCACCGCGGCCATCGGAGTGGTCGCGCTCGCCCTGCCCGTCGCGAACGCCGCGGCTGCCGCGAAGAAGAAGGTCGTCACGATCACGAGGACGGTGAAGGGCCCGCAGGCGGTCGCCGACCAATGGGGCTACGTCGAGGTCGCGCTCGTCGTCAAGAAGACGACGACGACGGTCGGGACGCACAAGACCGTGAAGCGCACGATCACGAAGGTCACTGCGCCGATCTATCCCAACCACACCGATCGCTCGGTCTTCATCAACGAGCAAGCCATCCCGCTGCTGACCCAGGAGGTGCTGACGACGACGAAGTTCAACCCGAACATCGAGCTCGTCGGCGGCGCCACGGCGACGAGCTACGCGTTCGCGCAGTCTCTACAGGCGGCGCTCATCCAGGCGAAGAGGATCTGACGATGCATCGCGTCGAGCACGTCATGGGAATGGGGATCGTCGTCGCAGCGCGCCACGGCGACGTCCCGGACGACGTATTCGACTGGTTCCGTCACGTCGACGAGACGTTCAGCACCTATAGAGAAGGCAGCGAGATCAGCCGCATCCGCCGCGGCGAGCTCGCGCTCGGCGACGCGAGCGAGGAGGTGCAGCGCGTGCTCGGCCGCTGCGCCGAGCTGCGCGAGGAGACGTCGGGCTTCTTCGACATCGACGCCGTCGACGGCGATCCGTCCGGGTACGTGAAGGGCTGGTCGGTCGACGAGGCGGCGGCCATCCTCGACGGCGCCGGCCTGCAGGAGTACGCGATCAACGCCGGCGGCGACATACGCGTGCGGGGGACGTGGCGCATCGGCATCCAGCATCCGCTCGAGCCGCAGTCGCTCGCCAAGGAGCTCGAGGGCACCGACGTCGCCGTCGCGACCTCGGGCGCGTACGAGCGCGGCGAGCACGTGCGCGACCCGCACTCGAGCCATCCGCCCGCCGGAATCCTGTCCGTGACGATCACCGGGCCGGAACTCGGCACCGCCGACGCGTACGCGACCGCCGCGTTCGCGATGGGCGGTCGCCGCGCACCGAACTGGATCGCGCAGCTGGACGGCTACGACGCGATGACGATCCTCGCCGACGGCCGCGTGCTCTCGACGCCCGGCTTCCCATCCGCCTGACTCCTAGAGATAGCCCTGCGCCTCTGCGTACTCGCGCGCGACGAACTTCGGCACGCAGCTCGACCACGCGCTCTCCACGAGGTCGCGCATCTCGTCGTAGTCGATCGCTTGGAGGTTCACGTGGATCCAGTTGAAGCGAAGGTCGGACTCGCGCGGGAGTGAGAACTTCTCCGGCTCCGCCTCGATCGCGGCCTGCCGAAACTCCTTTGGGAAGCCGCAACCCATCGTCGATCCGTCCGGAGCGAGCGAGAGGTAGACGATCTGTCCGATCCGGAACTTCACCCGGCCGTGGACGAACACCTCGTAGCTGCGCGGCAGCGAGGCGGCCAGCTCGCGGACTTGCTCGACCGTGCTCGGCACGTATGCGCCCGGCAGGATTCGAACCTGCGACCTCGCGCTCCGGAGGCGCGCGCTCTATCCCCTGAGCTACGGGCGCCCGGGATACGGAGTGTAGCCTCCGATTCCGTGGAGGTCTCCGCGCGCATCGTCACCCTCGAGCTCGCGGAGACGTTCGTCATCGCGCGCAGCGCGAGCGACACCGAGGACGTCGTCCAGGTGGAGCTGACGCACAGCGGCGTGCGCGGGCACGGCGAGGCGGCGCCGGTCGACCGGTACGACGAGTCCGCGCAGTCCGCCCTTGCGTACGTC
>DATAMX010000108.1:0-2372 GCA_036260475.1 Gaiellaceae bacterium
TCCTCGCCGGCGCGTGCGGCTACTTGCTCAAGGACGCGGCGATCAACGAGCTGATGGCGGGCATCCGTGCCGCGTCGATGGGCGAGTCGCTCGTCTCCCCCGTGATCGCGTCGAAGCTGCTCCAACGCGTCCGCGCCACGCACACCTCACCGCGCGACGCCGAGACGATCCGAGCCGAGCTCTCGGAGCGCGAAATCCAGGTGCTGAAGCTGATCGCGAACGGCAAGGACAACGCGGTGATCGCCGCAGAGCTTCACATCAGCCCGAAGACGGTGAAGAACCACATCTCGAACATCCTCATGAAGCTGCAGATCGACAACCGCATCCAGGCGGCGGTCTACGCCGTCCGGAGCGGAATCGTCTAGCCGAGATGCCGCAGCGCGCGCGTGCGCGCCTGGAGCCGCATCAGCACCGTGCGCAGCCGGCCGAGCTCGACGTCGGCGTGCGTCAGCCGTCGACCGAGCGCCACGATCTCGTCCGTGACCTGCGTCGCGACCGGCTCGACCACGGTCCTGGCCACCTCGCCGATCCGGCGCTCGATGCGCGACCGCTCGGCCTCGAGCGCGAGCGCCTCGGCGTACCCGTCGGTGAGCGTCTCCTCGAGGCGCGCCAGCGTCGGCGCCGATGCGCCGCTCGCGGGAGCCTCGAGCAGCTCCTCGATGCGCTGCACAACCAATCCGTCTCCGCCCACGACCCTCGATTATCGAGGCGGGGGCGCGGGCTCCGGAAGGGCCGTCCGACCCATCTTCGCCGTCCATACGACCCATCGCCCTTGACGATCCCGATACCGACCCAAACAATGAAAGGGCACGTGCTCGCCCGCGCAGTCGCCGCCCTCGGGGTCGTCACCGCCATGCTCGCCGGTCCCGCCGGGGCCGCGAACGGCTCGCTGCCCTCCCTGCTCTCCCGGGCACTGCACGCGCCGTACGTCAGCTTCGCGCAATCGGGCGCGGTCGCGGTCGACCTCTCGAGCGGCCGGGTCGTCTACACGCACAACGCCACGCTGCCGCTGCGACCGGCCTCGAACGAGAAGCTCGCGGTCACCTACGCGGCGCTGACCGCGCTCGGCCCGGCCTTTCGGATCGAGACCGACGTGATCGGCGAAGGGGCACAGGACGGCTCCACGTGGCGTGGCGACCTCGTCCTCAAGGGCTACGGCGACCCCAGCCTCTCGTCGCGCGACCTCACGTCGCTCGCGCAGCAGGTGCGCGCCGAGGGCATCACCGCGGTCAGCGGCCGCGTGCTCGGCGACGAGACGTGGTTCGACGCGCATCGCACCGCGCCCGGCTGGAAGGCGAGCTTCTTCATCAACGAATCGCCGCCGCTCTCGGCGCTCGTCGTCGACCGCGGCGCCGTCGGCCGATTCACGTCGCACAACCCGGCACTCTCGGCTGCGCAGACGTTCGCGAAGCTCCTGGCACGCGCCGGCGTCACCGTCGCCGGCGGGACGTCCCTCGGAGCTGCCGACGACGCCGGCGTCGATCTCGCCTCGGTCGACTCGCCGACGCTGCTTGCGCTCGTGCGCTGGATGGACAAGGTGAGCGACAATTTCACCGCCGAGATGCTCGTGAAGGAGCTCGGCGCCGTCCAGGCCGGCGCGGGAACGACCGCGGCCGGGCTCGGCGTCGTCGCCGCGCAGCTCGCCGACGCCGGAGTGCCGCTCGACGGCGTGCGGATGGTGGACGGCTCCGGTCTCTCGCGGCTCGACCGCATGACCGCAGCGACGCTCGTCGCGCTGCTGCAGGTGATGTGGAACGACCCGACGATGCAGCCCGAGCTGCTCGCGTCGCTTCCGGTCGCGGGCCGCAGCGGCACGCTCGCCCACCGCATGCGCGGCACCGCCGCGGCCGGCGTCGTGCGGGCGAAGACCGGGACGACCGACGACTCGACCGCACTCTCCGGCTTCGTCGGCGACCGCTATGTCTTCTCGGTGCTCGTCAACGGGGCGCCCGTCTCCTGGACATGGTCCCGGGCCGCGGAGGATCGCTTCGCGATCGCTCTCGCTCGCGGTTGAACGTGCTGCGCACGTTCAACCGATTGGGCAGCGTCCGCTTCGCGGGAGCGCTCGCGGGCGAAGCCCGCGAGCTCTTACGGGTTGCGGCGATGGTTTCGTTCTGCGCGGACTCGGTTCAGCCGCTCGCGAGGAGCTTCTTCAAGTCATCTTCGGAGAGGATCGGCACACCGGCCTTCTCCGCCTTCGTCAGCTTCGACTTGCCGGGCTCCTCGCCGATGATCAGACCTGTCGTCTTCGAGGACGGCGCACCGGCCACCTTCGCACCGCGCGCCTCGAGCGCGGCCGTTGCCTCCTCGCGCGTCATGCTCTCGAGCGTCCCGGTGATGACGTACGACTTGCCCGTGAGCGGCCCTTCGAC
>DATAMX010000114.1:0-7919 GCA_036260475.1 Gaiellaceae bacterium
GCTCGTCTTCCAGGCGGTCGTGACGGCGATGGGGGTGACGGTCAAGAGAGACTGGCCGATCGTCGTGCACGTCGTGCAATGAGCTCGCCTGCGCCAGCGTGTCGGAATGACCCCTGAGCGAACAGACCCTGTCAGCTGTAGGAGACGTCGATCTGGACGACCTTGCCGTCTCGCATTGTGAACGCTGTTCCAGGTGCGTCTGGCATCTGCCCCTCGGCGCGACTGCACCGTCCGTCACTGCACGTCACCTGGAGAGCGCGCAACTCCTGTCGGCTTGATCCGACATGGGCGCCGGAGCGAGTATGGAAGCCAGGCCAGGTGGTTTCAAGACCCTCGACCCGCGTCGTCAGTCCATCGTGGAACCAGTAGTCGACGAGCAGTCGGCCTCCGAAGTATGAGACGAGACCACGTCGCTTGGAGGTGCCGCGCCCTAGTGCCTTTTCGACGCTTTTCCGCGGCTCGTTCAACTGGATGCCCCCAATCGAATCGCCAAGCACGATTAGCCTGTCCTGGGGGGCCCGGTGCGGTGACCCGCTTGCCCCACATCCTGAGAGCACGGCGGGAACGATCGCGAGCAGGGCCAAGGCTGTAGCACCCTTCATCGGAACAACTAGAGCAGAAGCGGCGGCGTCAGAACCGAGGATTTACGGCTGCGCCAGCGTGCCGGAATGATGCCCGAGTGTGCGGGTTACCCTCGGATTCGGAATCCGTTAGTCGGTCCAAACGATCTGCATCAGTCGTCGACCTGCCGTGCAGAGCTGGGCCGAGCGTGGGCCTGAGCTCTTTGAGGAGATGCATCGCCAGGCGTAACCGGCCACTGCGCACGACCCGGAGCGGCCATAGGTGAAGCGTGTGCATGCGAGCGCCACGTCCCGCCCGACGCTGCAGGTGATGCCGAAAACGCGCAAGTTCCTGCTGTGAAGGAGCCTGTCTCCCGGGCCGCGCGGAGAAGCGCAGATGCGCGTTGCGGGAACCGGAAGAGCGCCGACGGAATCGCACTCGCCGAACCTGTAACTGTTGGTGCTCGTGCCTGATGCGCCGCTGAAGCACTTCAGCGTGAAAGTCTGCCCCTGGGTGGTAACGGTGGTTAGCTCGGCCTTCGACCGGGTGACTCCTGAATGACCCTGTAGAGAAGAAGCGCCACAGGCTGCGACGATCCCAGCGCCGAAGGTCACGACGAGCAGTCCGGCACCAAACGCACGCACTAGCGGACTCTAAGCGGAGGGAGGCGGTGCACCACTGCGCTGCGCCAGTGCGCGGGAATGTCGCCCGAGCGCTCGGACGCTAGAGCCACCACGCCGAGCCGAGCGTGATCCGGTGATACCTAGTCGCCTTGTAGCCGCCCGCGTAGGAGGCCGACCAGAGCGGTGTGCCCCGTCGCGGCTCACCGAGGAGGAGCCCACCACCTTCGCAGCCATAGCTAACGCCCAACCCGACGACGCTCCCAGTCGCTCCGGTCAGGCGTTCGCACCACTTGCCGCTCGTGGTCTTGACAGCCCAGGGCGGGTAGTCCATCGGATTCGGATCGCCCGTACGGCTGTCCTGGGGGAGCTTCCTCGTGAGGTTGATGCGAAGGACACTCGATCCGGGGTGATAGAGCGGGCACACGACATACGTCACTGGCGTAAGCGCGAAGTTCGCGAAGCACGGGTCGTGAATCACGTTGCCGACGAAACACCGGAATGCGGCTCCCGCGCGGTCAGCGCTTGAGTTCGTCCAGCAGTAGCCGGGAGCCGCGCGAGTGATGTGGATGCCCCTTGCAATCGAATCGGCCGTGAACGGCGAGTACTTATGGAGCGTCGTGGTCGTCGTCGATGCAGGCGGTCCTGCCGTCGCGTACCCGCTTGCGACGACAGCGAACACGACGAGCAGCGCAGCAAGCCGGACAGCAGCCACACGCGCAGAGTAGATCGTCGCCTGCGCCAGCATTCGGGAATGTCCCCCGAACTGCGCGGGTCGGCTCAGCCGACTGTGGAACGCCTCGACATCGTCGCAACCGACGCGGACGTACCGAGTCGGCCGAAGCTTCGCTGGCTCACGCAAAGCCACCCACTGATCAGTCCGGCCCCTACGAGCGCGCCGCGAACAATCGAACTGTCGCTCATCGTCCCTAGTATCGGCACTGAAGCTCTTGCCCCAAACGACGAGCTGTTCGCCTGCGCCAGTGTTCGGCAATGACGCCTGACGCCGCGCTCCCTTGACCGGCGCCTCGTTCGCTGCGAAAAATGTGCATACAGCGTCCATCCACGAGGAAGGGGTCTTGATGCAGCGCAGGTACGCGATCCTCGCCGGCTTGTTCGTGTCGGCGGTGGTCTTGATCGGTATTAGCGGTATTCCTCGGTTTAAGAACGGCCATGGGTTGAATGGTGTCGTTGGCGGAATCGGTTGGTTCGGCGGGCTTTTGTGCGGGCTCGCATTCATCGTCTACGCGGTGCTTACCGTGCGGGCCTACCGCCGTGAACGGCGAGGGGCTGAGGCGACGGCGACCGCCTAGTTCGGTCTAGTGGGGCCGCCTTTTTGAGCGGCGGCCCCACCACGGCACGAGCGTCTACCAGGTCGCCCGGCCGCGTTGAGCCTTTCTCGAGCGGACGACTCGAGTGTGCGAGCGCCTTCTCGCCTGCAGCGTTGCCGGTCTCAGCCGAGGGCGTGAGCACGACCACGGGAATCTCGCGGCTCGTCTTCGCCTGGTACGCGTCGTAGCCCGGATACAGCCGCGTCATCAGGGCCCAGAGATGGGCGCGCTCGTCCGGTGCGGCCGTTTTCGCATTCACCGCGAGCTTTCGGCCTCCGGCCTGGATGATCGCCGCGGCGTTGCCGCTGAGGTTCAGATACCACGCCGGGTGCTTCGGCGCACCGCCGACGGAAGCGACGACGACGTACCGGCCGGCGTCCTCCCCGTACAGCAGCGGAGTCGTGCGCCGCTTGCCCGTCTTCCGCCCCGTGGTCGTCAGCAGCAGCACCGGCGCGGCCTTGAAACGTCCGCCGATCCGGCCGCCCGTCGCTTTGTAGAGGAAGACGTGAAGCCGCGAGAAGAGCTTCAGCATCAAGCCGCGACGCGGTCGCCGAGCAGGAGCTCGGCGATCTGGATCGCGTTCAGCGCAGCGCCCTTGTTCAGGTTGTCGCACGCGAGGAAGAGCACGAGGCCGTTGCCGCCCGCCCGGTCGGGACGGATGCGGCCGACGAGCACGTCATCCGTCTTCGTCGCAGCACCCGGCGTCGGGACGTCGACGAGTCGCACGGACGGCGCCGCGCCGAGGACAGCCGACGCCTGCTCCGGCGAGAGCGGCTCCTCGAGCTCGACCCACACGGCCTCCGCGTGACCGACGACCACGGGGACGCGCACCGTCGTCGCGCTGATCGGCAGTTCCGGCAGCTCGAGGATCTTGCGCGTCTCGGAGCGGAGCTTCGACTCCTCGTCCGTCTCGTCGCCCTCCCAGCTCCAGTCCATCGTCAGATCGTGCTCGGCCGGCGGCTCTGCGAGCAGCTGCTCCATGCGCGCCGCGCCCTTGCCGGAGACCGCCTGATACGTCGACACGCGCACGCTCTTCAGGCCGGCCGCCTCGTGCAGCGGCCCGAGCACGCACGTCAAGGGGATCGTGCAGCAGTTCGGATTGGCGACGACGCCGTCATGCTCGCGCGCCCGCGCGCCGTTCACCTCGGGCACGACGAGCGGCACGCCCGGCTCGAGCCGGTACGCGGACGACTTGTCGACGACGACCGCGCCGCCCCGCACGGCGTGCGGCACGAGCTCGCGCGAGGCCGACGTGCCTACGGAGAACAATGCGAGCTCGACCCCTGCGGACGCGAGCGCGTCCGGCGTCGCCTCTTCCACGACGATCCCGCCGTCGAGCTTGCTGCCCGCCGATCGTGCGGACGCGAAGGCGCGCACGTTCTCGTGGCCGCGCTCGCGCAGCAGCCGCATCGTCACGGCGCCGACGGCGCCGGTCGCGCCGACGACTGCGATGCGCGCGTCAGGCACCGACCCGCTCCTCGGCGAAGAGGCGGAACTTCTCGTGCACGGCGCCCACGGCGCGCTCGACGTCGGCGGCGCGCACCACGCACGACACGCGGATGGAGGACGTGGAGATGATCTCGATGTTGATACCCGCATCGGCGAGCGCCTCGAACATGTCGGCGGCGACGCCGGGGTGGCTCTTCATTCCCGCGCCGATGAGAGAGACCTTCGCGATGTCGGGGTCGTAGGCGATCCCGCGCGCGCCGATCTCCTCGCGCAGCCCCTCGAGCGTCGGCTCAGCGGCGGGGAGGTCCGTCTTCGGGAGCGTGAACGTGATGTCCGTCGTTCCGTCGGCCGAGCTGTTCTGCACGATCATGTCGATGTTCACGCCCGCGTCCGCGAGGGAGCGGAACACGCGCGCGGCGACGCCCGGGCGGTCGGGCACGCCGAGCACCGTGGCCTTCGCCTCGCTGGTGTCGTGCGTCACGCCGGACACGATCGCCTTCTCGAGCATGAGCTGATCCTCCTCGCCGATCCACGTGCCTTCGGCGTCGCTGAATGCCGCCCGCACGTGGAGAGGAACACCGTACCTGCGGGCTATCTCGACCGAGCGTGCCATCATCACGCGCGCGCCGGTGGCGGCCATCTCCAGCATCTCCTCGTAGCTGACCTTCGGCAGCTTGAGTGCGTCCGGAACGAGACGCGGGTCGGCGGTGAACACGCCCTCGACGTCGGTGAAGATCTCGCAGGCCCCGCCGAGCGCCGCCGCGAGCGCGACCGCGGTCGCGTCCGAGCCGCCGCGGCCGAGCGTCGTCACCTCGTGCTCCGACGACACGCCCTGGAAGCCGGCGACGAGCACGATCTTCCCGTCGTCCATCGCGTCGTTGATGCGTGCGGCGCGGACCTCGACGATCTTCGCCTTGCCGTGCGAGGTGTCGGTGAGGATCCCGGCCTGCGATCCGGTCAGCGAGATCGCCTCGTGCCCGAGGTCGTGGATCGCCATCGCGCAGAGCGCGTTCGAGATGCGTTCGCCGACCGAGACGAGCATGTCGTACTCGCGCGGGTGGGGGTGCGGCGAGACCTCGTGCGCGAGGCGAATGAGGTCGTCCGTCGTGTCGCCCATAGCCGAGAGGACGGCGACGACGCGATGTCCGGTTTCCCGCGCTGCGACGAGCCGGCGCGCGACGTCCTTGATCTTCTGCGTGTCGCCGACGGAGGTGCCCCCGAACTTCATGACGACCAGATCTCGGCCGCGTTGAGCCGCATCCGCGGCGAGCTGCGGGATCTCCTCGTGGTGCGTGACGGTCACGAGGAAGAGTGTGCCTTAACGGCGCCGCCGGCCGAACCGGCGCCGCCTTCGAAGTCGCGGCATCGCAAGCGACGCCTCAGATCTCGCGGCGGCCGGTCAGTGCGCGGCCGAGCGTGACCTCGTCGGCGTACTCGAGATCGCCGCCGACGGGGAGGCCGCTCGCGAGGCGTGTCACACGAACGCGTCCCCGCAGCCGGTCGGCGAGATAGGACGCGGTCGCCTCGCCTGTCATGTTCGGATTCGTCGCGAGCACGACCTCCTGCACGTCGTTGCGCTCGACGCGGCGGATCAGCTCGTCGATGCGCAGGTGCTCGGGCTCGACGCCGTCGAGCGGCGAGAGCGCGCCGCCGAGCACGTGGTACAGCCCGCGGTACTCCGCTGTGCGCTCGAGCGAGATGAGATCGACCGGCTGCTCGACGACGCAGATGAGCGTGCGGTCGCGCCGCGCGTCGAGGCAGATGGCGCAGACCTCCTCCTCGGTGAGGTTGCCGCACTCGGTGCAGAAGCGGACGCGCTCCTTCACGTCGCGGATCGCTTCCCCGAGCGCGTTCGCCTCGGTCGTCGAGACCTGGAGCAGGTGAAACGCGAGCCGCTGCGCCGTGCGGCTTCCGATTCCGGGCAGCCGCGTGAGCTGCGCGACGAGATTCTCGACCGACGGGGAAAGCATGACTCCAGCGTAACGGCGGGGGCCGGACGCTTTAAAGCGCTGATCCGACGCCGAGAAGAAGACTGCGGGCTAAGCACGCTTAGCCCGCAGCGGACAAGCGGGTGGTCATGCCGCAGGCACGACCACCCGCTCAGAACGACCAGTCGCCGAACTCCGTAAGAGGCCGTGGGCTTTGCCCGCGGCCGCTAAAAAGAACGAACCCTCATTTGAACGAAGTGCGCAGCACTTCGTTCAACGCGAGAAGTCCCAGGCCCAGCCCCAGACGATGACCCCGATGAGGGCGAGGACGATGAGGAGCCACAGCCAGTTCGAGAAGAGAAACGGGCCGCGCAATCCTCGTTACCCGCCGAGGCCGGGGAGGCCGAGGTCTCCCAGCCCGAGCTCGCCCATCATCTGCTGTGCCTTCGCCTCGACGGCGGCGCGCGCGGACCGCAGCGCTTCGTTCACACCCGCGAGGACGAGGTCGGCGAGCCCTTCTGCATCGTCGGGATCGATCGCGTCGCGCGCGATCTCGATCGCCAGCACTTCGCCTGCACCGTTGGCGGTCACCTTCACCATTCCTCCGCCGACCGACGCCTCTGCAGTCTCCTTCTTCGCCTCGTCCTGCATGCGCTGCACGCGTTCCTGCATCTCCGCCGCCTGCTGCATCAACTTCGACATGTCGAAGCTCATTCGGACTCCCTCTCGCGCGCGTCGAGGTCGGACTTCAGCAGCTCGATGATGCGCTCTTCGCCTGCGGGCTCGTCGAGCTCGACGGCGCCTTCGGCGCCGCCCTCGCCGACTGCAAACGCGAGCGCGAGCCTCCGGCCCGTCACCTCGTAGAGCGCGTCCGCGAGCATCGTCGCGTTCTTCGGCTCCTCCGCGAGCTGCCGGTGGAACGACGCGCTGGCCGGAAACTCGACCGTGAGCGTGTTCCCTGCGAGCTGCGCCGGGCGCGCCTCGCCCAGCACGGTGGAGATGGGAATCGACCGCTCCGCGACGGCCGGCACGATCGTGCGCGACCAGGCCTCCTGGAGCTGCTCGAGCGCCACGTCCGGAGCCGCGGGGGCGACGCGTTCGGCGCGTTGTCGCTTGGGTTCCGGGCCCGTGGGCGCACTCGTCGTGCGACCCGGTGTCTGCTCGAGGAGCTCCAGACGATAGGCGACGCTCTCGCGCGAGAGATCGGCCGCGGGACGCGTGACCTTGACGAGCGCGAGCTCGAGCGGCAGGCGCGGATCGCCGCCCTGGCGCATGTCGTCGACGGCGACGGCCAGCAGGTCGACCAGCCGGATCACGGCCGGCTCGCCGAGCTGGTTCGCCTGCGAGCGCAGCCGTTCGCGCGTCTCCTCGGTCACCGGCAGCGAGTCCGGCACCTCACCCATGTGCTGCACGAGCAGCAGCTGGCGCAGGTGCTCGATCAGGTCGGTCACGAGCCGGCCGACGTCGTGCCCTTGCTCCGACAGCTCTTCGACGAACGTGAGCGCGCCCGCGGTGTCGCGGTCGACGACGAGATCGCAGAGACGGAACAGCGCCTCCTCCTCCACCGTTCCGAGAAGCTGCAGCACCGACTGCACGCTGACGTCGTTCTCCGTCGCGGCCGCGAGCTGGTCGAGGGTCGACTCGGCGTCGCGGTACGAGCCGCGCGCCGTCCGCGCGATGAGCGCGAGCGCCTGGTCGGGAACCTGGATCTGCTCCTTGTCCGCGATCATGCGCAGTCGCTTGAGCAGATCCTGCAGGCGCGGGCGCTGGAACACGAACGTCTGGCAGCGCGAGCGCACCGTCGCGAGCACCTTCGACAGGTCGGTGGTGCAGAAGATGAAGACGAGATGGGGCGGCGGCTCCTCGATCAGCTTCAGCAACGCGTTCCACGCAGCGTCCGTGAGCTGGTGAGCCTCGTCGAGGATGTAGACCTTGTAGCGGCCCTCGACCGGCTGTAGCACGACGCGATCGCGGATCTCGCGGATGTCGTCGATGCCGCGCTGCGATGCGGCGTCCATCTCGATCACGTC
>DATAMX010000125.1:0-1855 GCA_036260475.1 Gaiellaceae bacterium
GTCCCCATGTCGTGGGACGAGCCCGTGCGCACCGCCGAGTTCGCGGCCGTCGGCGTCACCGCGCTGCTGGAGGCGATCCGCGCGGTCGATCCGGACATCCGCATGTACCAGGCGTCCTCGAGCGAGATCTTCGGCGAGCCCTCGGCCGTCCCGCAGACGGAGGGGACGCCGCTTCATCCGGTGACGCCATACGGGGTCGCGAAGGCGTACGGTCATTTCATCGTCGGCTCCTACCGCCGGCGGTACGGTCTGCACGCGAGCTGCGGGATCCTCTACAACCACGAGTCGCCTCGGCGCCCGGTCGACTTCCTGCCGAGCAAGGTCGCGCACGCCGCCGCTGCCGTCTCGCTCGGGCTTCAGGACGAGCTCGCACTCGGCGATCTCGGCGCGCAGCGCGACTGGGGCTACGCCGGCGACTACGTCGAGGCGATGCGGCTGATGCTGCAGCAGGACGAGCCGGGCGACTACGTCATCGCGACCGGCGTCCTGCACACGGTCGAGAAGCTCGTCGAGCTCGCGTTCTCCCACGTGCAGCTCGACTGGCGGGAGCACGTACGGGTCGACCCCGCGCTCGTGCGCGGGACGGCGGAGCTGCACGACCTCGTGGGCGATGCCTCGAAGGCCCGCCTGCAGCTGGGCTGGTCGCCGCAGGTGCGGTTCGAGGACCTCGTCCGGCTCCTCGTCGATGCTGCTCGAGACCGCCTCACGAATCGGTAACAGACCGTCCTTACACTCAGCGCGAAATGGCCGACCAGCAGGAGCTTTCCGTCGACGAGGTGTATGCGCAGCTCAAGGAGGCCGTCGACCGCGGCTCGCGCGACGTCGCGTCCACGCGCGGCCTGGCCGAGCGGTTCTGGCCGGTAAGCGCGGACAAGCCGCTCGAGCGACGGCCCGGCCCGAAGGGCTGGGTCGCGTTCCAGGCCAAGCGCGTGCTGCGCAAGCTCATGCGCTGGTACGTCGAGCCGGCCTTCGCCGAGCAGCGCATCGTCAACGACGCGCTCTTGCGGCTCGTCGACGACCTCGCACGACGCGTCGACGAGCTGGAATCGCGCTGGTGAGGCTGGCGGTCTGTCTTCCGCAGGTCCCGTTCGAGCGCGGCGGCGCGGAGATCGTCGCGGACGACCTCGCCGCTCAGCTGCGCACGCGCGGGCACGAGGCCGAGCTCGTCACCGTGCCGTACAAGTGGTACCCCGGCGAGCGCGTCCTCACGCAGGCGTTCCTGTGGCGGCTGCTCGATCTCGACGAGGCGAACGGCCGGCCGATCGACGCGGTGATCGCGACGAAGTTCCCGTCGTATGCGGTTCGTCATCCCCGCAAGGTGGTGTGGCTCCTGCACCAGTTCCGGCAGGCGTGGGACCTCGACCGGACCGAGTTGGGGCAGTTCTCGGAGACGGCGCAGGACCGTGCGCTGCGAAGGCAGGTGCTCGCATTCGAACGGACGGCTCTCGGCGAGGCGCGCGCGATCTTCGCGACCTCCCGCAACGTCGCGAGCCGGCTGCAGGCGTCGACCGGTCTCGAGGCCGAGCTCATGCCGCACCCGCCGGCGCCGCTCGCGTATCGCTGCGACCGGTACGAGGACTTCATCCTGTCGGTGAACAGGCTCGACCGCGCGAAGCGCATCGACCTGCTGCTCGAGGCGGCGGCCTCGGAGCCGACGCTGCGCGTCGTCATCGCCGGCGACGGCCCGGATCGCGAGCGGCTCGAGCGGCTTGCGCAGGACCGCGGCCTGAACGGTCGCGCGGAGTTCACCGGACGTGTCAGCGACGCGCGCCTGACGGAGCTGTACGCGACCTGCCTCGGCGTCTACTACGCGCCCGTGGACGAGGACTTCGGCATGGTGCCGTTCGAGGCGTTC
>DATAMX010000134.1:0-6761 GCA_036260475.1 Gaiellaceae bacterium
GACGCCGGCACTCGGCCACCACCTCCTCGAGCGGATAGCGGTCGTTGACCGGCATGAGCCGCGACCGCAGCTCGTCGTCCGCCGCGTGCAGCGAGAGGGCGAGGCGGATGGGCTCCTCGACCTCGTCGACGAAGCGGCGCAGGCCGGGAAGCCAGCCGACCGTGGAGACCGTCGTCCGCCGGTGCGTGATGCCGACGTCCGGGAGCCGCCGCGCGGCGTCGAGCACCGAGTCGAGGTTCAACATCGGCTCGCCCATGCCCATGAAGACCGCGTGGTCGACCTCCGTCGTGCGCCGGAAGTGCAGCGCCTGGTCGAGGATCTCCGACGCGGTGAGATTGCGCCCGAACGCCATCTGGCCGGTGGCGCAGAACGTGCACGTCAACGGGCAGCCCGACTGGGACGAGAGGCACAGCGAGCGGCGCCCGTCGCGGTAGCGCATCAGGACCGCCTCGACGGGGTGGCCGTCCGCCGTGCGGAAGAGCACCTTGACCGTCCCGTCGCGCGCCTCGCGCTGAACGTCGACCGAGAGCGTCGAGAACGGAACGCGCTCGGCCAGGGCCTCGCGCAGCTGCTTCGGCAGGTCGGTCATCGCCTCGTAGCCGGCCGCGCCGCGCGCCGCCCACGACCACACCTGGCCGGCCCTGTACGAGGGCTGATCGAGCTCTAGAAGGGTGCTCTCGAGGAGGCCGACGTCCACGTCGGCACGGTAGCTACCCGAACTCGATGATCAACGACGGCTCGTCCGGGACGAGCGGCAGGCTCTCCGGCTCCTCTTCGCGCAGGGGCCTGGTACGGACGTGCCGCGGGCGCAGCGCGCGAGGTCGCGCCTTCCGGCGCTTCGCCAGGAGCCCCGGCGCGTTGACGGCCGCGACGCAGGCTCCCGTCGCGAGGACCGCGGTGAGCAAGCCGCCGGTCGCCCAGCACACGACGAACCCGAAGGCGACGAGGCCGGCGAAGTATCTGCGCAGCTGCATCTCCACGACGCAACTCATTTCGGCCCGCGCCGCCGGGATCCTCCGCCGTTATTCGTATTGGAGGGCTTCGAGCACGTTCAGCCTGCCGGCGCGCCGCGCGGGGAAGATCGCCGCGACGATCCCCGCGACGATCGCCGCGACGACGAACGTCACGAGCGTCCCGACCGGAATGGTGAACGCTGCGAACTTGATCGCCTTTCCGACCATGAGCGCGAGCACGATGCCGACCGGGATGCCGAGCGCCGCGCCGATGAGGGCGGTGACGATGCTCTCGTGGCGGATCATCCGCCGCACCTGCCGTCTGGTCATCCCGACGGCGCGCAGCATCCCGAGCTCGCGCGTCCGCTCGAAGACCGTCAGCACGAGCGTGTTCACGATCCCGAACAGGCTGATGATGATGGAGAGCGAGAGCAGCACGTAGAGCAGGTTGAGCAGGGTGTTGATGCCCTGCTCCTGGTTCTTCTTGAACTGGCTCTCGGTCGCCACCTTCGCGTCCGGGAACGGCTTCAGGGCCTTCGTCAGCTTCGCCGTGTTCGCCGTGGTGACGCCGCCCGCGACGTTCACGAACGTGAACACGTTCTGCGGGTTCGGGTACTCCGCATCGAAGCGTTGGGTCGAGATGGTCACGTCGCCGTACGGCGACCCGCCCTGCGGCGGCGCGAAGATGCCGCGCAGGACGAGGTGCATCGTCTGCGCGGTCGGCGTCTCGACGGCGATCGGCGAGCCGACGGTGAGGTGGTGCTTCTTCGCGTAGTCCTTCGCGACGAACGCGCCGTTCCGGCCGAGCTCGGCGGGCACGGCCTGGGAGCCCTCCTTCCACTTGACCGTGATCACCTTGCTGATGTCGCCGGAGACCGCGGTGATCCCGATGCGGTGGCCGAACGCCTTGCCCTGGCCCGCGCGGACGCCGGAGACGACCTGGACGCCCGGCACCTGCTTCAGCGCGTTCGCGGACGCCGTCGAGATGGGTGAGAAGTTGTCCGTCGCGGTGACGGCGTACTGGCCCGTGAAGATCGAGTTGACCGCGTTCTCGAAGCTCGTCTTGAGCCCGGACGCCAGCACCGAGACGAGCGTCACGAGCGCGAGGCCGATCATCAGTGCCGACGCGGTTGACGCGGTGCGCTGCGGGTTCCGCATCGCGTTGCCACGGGCGAGCGAGCCGGCCGCGCCGCCGACGCGAACCGCCGGCCAGCCGAGCACGCGCGCGAGCGGCGGCACGAGCGTCTTCGCGAGCATCGCCACGCCGACGAACGTCGCCGCCGCGCCGACGCCGATCGCGAGCAGCCGGTCCGTGGTTGAGATCCCGCTGATGAAGAGGCCGATGAGCATGAGCGCAACGGCCCCGCCGATGGTGAGCAGAGCCGCGGCGACGCTGAAGCGCGCGAAGCGCGACGTCGGCAGGACGGCCCCCTCGCGCACGGCCGAGATGGGCGGGACCCGCGTCGCGCGAATTGCCGGCCGCAGCGCCGCGATGAGCGTTATGACGATCCCGACGACGAGCGAGACGACGACCGTCCTGGTCGCGAAGACGGTGCCCGCCTGCGGCAGGTCGATCCCGAAGTGCACGAAGAGCCGGTTCAGCCCCTTCGCGAGCGCGAGCCCGAGAAAGAGGCCGGTGACGGAGGCGAGCGCCCCGATGATGAACGCCTCCAGCAGCACCGAGCGCAGCACCTGCCGGCGGGTCGCTCCGAGGGTGCGCAGGGTCGCCAGCTCGCGCGTGCGCTGCGCGATCGTGATCGAGAGCGTGTTCGCGATGACGAAGCCGCCGACGAAGAGCGCGACGCCGCCGAACGCGAGCAGGAAGTCGTTGATGATGGACAGGAAGCCGTTCGTGTCCTTCGTCGCCTGCGCGGCCTGCGCCTGCCCCGTGCGCACCTCCGCGTTCGCCGGCAGCAGCGGCTTGACCTCGCGCACGAGCTCGGACGGAGAGACGCCGTGCTTCGCCGCGATGTCGATCGCGTCGAGCTTGCCGGCCTTGTTGAACAGCGTCTGCGCGGTCGGGAAGTCGAAGATCGCCATCGTCGCCCCGCCGAGCGAGGCGACGCCGCCGATCTTGACGATGCCTGCGACCTTGAAGGCCTGCTCCGGGCCGCGGGCGATGACGCCGATCGTGTCGCCGACCTTGTAGTTCTCCTTGCTCGCCGTGTTCGCGTCGATCGCCACCTCGTGCGGGCCGACCGGCCAGGTGCCGCTGACGATGGTGAGCGGATTGAAGTGCTGGTCGCCGTGCGGATGGACGCTGAAGGCGAGCGACGGAGCACCGTGGCCGGAGATGACCTTGCCGTCGCGGCCGACGAGATTGGCGTAGTCGCTGATCCCGCCCTGCGCCTCGGACACGCCGGGAAGCCCGCGAACCTTCGTCAGCAGCGACGCGGAGAACGACGGCGGCAGGAGGTTGCTGTTGTTGTTCGTCCCGAGCGCGCTCTTGGACGTGACGACGGCGTCCGTGTTCTTGTAGACGGTCGTGAAGACCGTGCTGAACGCGGCCTTGATCGTGT
This sequence comes from Gaiellaceae bacterium, assembly GCA_036260475.1. Lineage (GTDB taxonomy): Bacteria > Actinomycetota > Thermoleophilia > Gaiellales > Gaiellaceae > Palsa-739. The sequence continues at coordinate 3,473 of DATAMX010000134.1, forward strand.
CCGTGAGGACGTAGGTACCGCTGATCATCGCGACGCCGAGCACGATCGCGACGGCGGTGAGAATCGCCCGCAGCTTTCGCCCGAGCAGGCCCTTCAGCGCGACGACGATCACGAGGTCAGCGTGCTCATCACCGCGAGCACGTCGTCCGTGCTCGCGTCCGCGAGCTCCTTGACGATGAGCCCGTCGGCGATGAACAGGATGCGGTCGGCGATGACGGCCGCACGCGCCTCGTGGGTGACCATGACGATCGTCTGCCCGTAGGCGTCGACGGAGTCGCGGATGAGCTCGAGGATCTCGCCTCCCGTCTTCGAGTCGAGGTTGCCCGTCGGCTCGTCGGCGAAGAGGATCGTCGGCCTCGTGATGAGGGCGCGCGAGATGGCGACGCGCTGCTGCTCGCCGCCCGATAGCTCCGACGGCCGGTGTGCGCGACGTTTCGCGAGGCCGGTCTTGTCGAGCAGCTCGTCGAGCCATGCCCGGTCGGGCTTCTCGCCCGCGATCGAGAGCGGAAGGAGGACGTTCTCCTCCGCGTCCAGCATCGGCAGCAGGTTGAAGAACTGGAAGACGAAGCCGATGTGCTTGCGCCGCAGCCGCGTCAGGTCGCTGTCGCCCAGCGTCGTGATGTCGGTGCCCGCGATCTCGACGGTGCCGCCGGTCGGCTTGTCGAGGCCGGCGAGGATGTGCATGAGCGTCGATTTGCCCGAGCCCGACGGGCCCATGACGGCGACGAGCTCGCCCGCGCGCACGTCGAGCGAGACGCCGCGGAGCGCGTCGACTGCAGTGTCGCCCTCGCCGTAGCGGCGTGTCAGATCGTGCGCGGCGACGACGACGTCGCCCGCGGAGGGGCGCTGCGGCTGGATGTGCTCCTCGGTCGTTGCCACGGGGCCACCGTATCAGCGGTTTCCGGCAATGAGAAAGCCGACGGCGACGAGCGCGTACGCGACGATCAGCGCCATTCCCTCGCGGCGGCTCGATTTTCCGTTCGCGATCGTCGCGCCGGCGAGGCCGACGGCCCCGGCCATCGCCGCGAGCTCCTCCCAGCGGAAGCTGAGCGGCAGCTCGTGCGTGAACAGGAGCGACAGGAGCATGACGGCGGGGACGACGAGAAGCGCGACCTGCGCGCTCGACGAGACGGCGATCTCGCTCGCGAGCTTCATCTTCCCTGCGCGGGCGATGACGACTGCTCCGCCGTGCTCGGCGGCGTTGCCGACGATCGCGACGATCACCGCGGCGATGAAGAACTCGCTCGCGCCGACCGCCTTGGCGAAGCCGTCGAGCGAGTGCACGAGGATCTCGCTCACGACCGCCGTGGCCAGGGTCGCGACGCCGAGCACGACGAGCGCGAGCGGGAGCGGCCACGCGGATTCAGCCGCCGCCGCGCGCTCGAGGCGCGAATGGCGGCGCAGGTTGCGACCGGTGATCGCGAGGTAGAGCGCGAGGAGTGCGACCGAGACCGGGACCGACACGAGCGCGGCGACGTGCCGCTCCGGGGGTCCCGTGTATCCGACGACCATCGTCGGGACGAAGAGGAGCACCGCCGCGCCCACGAGCCCGAGCTGCGCGAAGAGCGAGCGGCGGTCGAGGCTCTTCTCCGGCCCGACCGCCTGCGCGACGCCGAACACGAGCAGGAGATTCGAGATGACGCTGCCGGCGAGGGAGCCGCGCACGACCTGAGGCAAGCCGTTGCCGACGGCGAAGAGCGCGATGATCAGCTCGGGCGCGTTGCCGAAGCTCGCGTTGAGGAAGCCTCCGACGCCGGGACCGGTGTGCTCCGCTGCATGCTCGGTCGTCTCGCCGATCAGCCATGCGAGCGGGATGAGCGCGACGGCGGCGAGCACGAAGAGCGCCGTGTTGCCCGGGTTCGCGGCATAGCGGACGGCGATCGTGGCGGGTGCGAGGGCCAGCGACGCCCAGAGGATCCGTCGAGCCACGTCGCGGTAGCGTAGTCGAGTGCTGGACGCGGTCCTCTTCGACTGGGGCGACACGCTCATGCGGTGGGCGTGGGAGCCCGAGCTACTCGCAGTCGGCCACGACGCGGGACTGCGCGCTATCGGCCGCGAGCCCCTCCCGGCGCTGACCGAGCGCTTCCGCGACTCCTATCTGCCGCTCCTGTGGGTCCCGGGCACGCTCGAGGAGATCGAATATCCGGACCTCGTCCGCAAGCTGCTCGCGGAAGAGGGGCTCGAGGTGTCCGACGACGAGCTGGGGCGCTTCCTCGAGGCCGAGCACGCCGCCTGGCAGCCGGCGCGCATGCTCGCTTCGACGACGCACGCGCTCCTCGAGACGCTCCGCGCTCGCGGCCTCAAGGTCGGGCTCGTGTCGAATGCGCTCGACCCTCCGCATCTTCTCCATCGCGACCTGGAGCAGATGGGAGTCGCGCAGCGTCTCGACGTTGCCGTCTTCTCCTCCGAGGTCGGCTGGCGGAAGCCCCACCCGGCCATCTTCGAGCGCGCCCTGGAGGCGCTCGGCGTCGATCCGGCTGCGACGCTCTTCGTCGGCGACACGCTCGCGACCGACGTCGCCGGCGCCGCGGCCCTCGGCATGCACACGTGCCTGGCGCTCTGGTTCCGGGCAGACGAGGACGAGGGCGGGGCACCCGAGCCCGAATTCCGCGCGTTCACCCAGATGGACGTGATGACCGCCGTGCGACGCCTAGGTCAAAACCCGTGATCTGTCAAGACTTGCGGGACCCCAAATCCGGCCCACACAATGCGGGGAGATGAGTGAGCTGACGCTCACGCTCCGGCCCCAGGACGACGTCGAATGTCGCGCCTGTGGCGTCCACTGCGACAAGGTCGTCTATCCGTCTGCCTGCATCGAGCGCTCGTGCCCGTTCGTGTACGCGTACGAGGAGCACGGGCACACCTTCATGGGCTGCATGCAGAGGGTGTACGAGGTCGAGATCGATCTCGCGATGCTCCGGGCGGCCGAGGCGCGACGCGCAGGCTTCGGCGCCGTCAAGGCGATGCGGAATCCCTTGCCGATGTGCCAGGCGGAGATCGAGCCCTGCTACGAGCAGCGCACGGGCGAGCTCGGCTGCATCAACCCGGAGTTCAACGAGCTGCCGGCGGGATCGCCGACGTTCCGAGTCTTCGCGCGGCTGACCTAGGTTCGGCTACCCGGCTGAGCGCGAGGACGCCGAGCAGCGGCCCGGCCGCAGCGAGCGCGAACGCGAGCCGCCACGACGAGGCGGCGACGGCGGCGAACGCGGGCGGAGCGGCTGCGACCACCACGCCGAGCAGCGTCTGCTGGAAGCCGAGAGCGGCGCCCGTGCGTGTGGCGCCTGCGGCC
>DATAMX010000136.1:0-10736 GCA_036260475.1 Gaiellaceae bacterium
ACCGCAGCCAGGCCGCGACGGCGTCCGCGCCCGAGAGCCGGAGGTCGCCGTCGACCCATTCGACTGCATCGAGATCCCGCGCCGGCATGCTTTCCGCAGCCGGGTCGAAGCAGTGTCGCAGCCACGCAATTCCGGCGACGCGGAAACGGCAATCCCCGTCGTACAGCAGAGCCATCCGGGAAGATATTCCCGTGCCGGAGCCGATCGATCTCCTCCACCAGGGCGTCGAGCGCTCGATCGGCTGCTATCTCCTCGACACGGAGGACGGGCCGGCGCTCTTCGACTGCGGCCCGAGCACGACGATCGCAGCCCTGAAGGCAGGGCTCGACGCGGAGGGCCTGCGGCTCGTGGACGTACGCCATCTACTGCTCAGCCACATCCACCTCGACCACGCGGGCGCGGCCGGATCGCTCGTACGCGAGCATCCGGCGCTGCAGGTCCACGTGTCGGAGATCGGCGCGCCCCACCTCGTGGATCCCTCCCGGCTCGAGCGCAGCGCGCGGCGGCTGTACGGCGACGCATTCGACGCGCTGTGGGGCGAGCTCGCGCCGCTTCCCGAGGCGAACGTGCACGTCGTCGGCGACCGCGTGCTCGGCCTCGACTGCTTCCCCACGCCGGGCCATGCGTCGCACCACGTCTCGTACCTCGACGACGACGGCACGCTGTACGCGGGCGACGCCGCAGGCGTGCGGATCCTGCCCGGTACGTACGTCATCCCGCCCACGCCGCCGCCGGAGTTCGACCTCGACGTCTGGCAGCGGACGATCGACGAGATCGAGCGGCGGGAGCCCGAGCGGCTGGCGCTCATCCACTTCGGCGTCGCCCATGACCCGCAGCGGCATCTTGCCGACCTGCGGCTCGAGTTGTACGACTACGCGGAGTTCGTCCTCGGCGGCGCGACCGAGGAGGAGTTCGTCGCCTATGGACAGGAGGAGATCGCGAACGCCGGCGAGGACATGGGCGTGTACGGCACGGCGATACCGCTGTGGCAGTCGTATCGCGGACTCGCCCGCTGGGCGGAGAAGCGGGCGTGACCAGGAACTTCAGATTGCTGTTCGCAAGCCGCGCGATCTCGTACGTCGGGACGTACCTCGCGCCGATTGCGGTCGCGTTCGCGATCCTCGACCTCCACGGGAGCGCGTCGGCGGTCGGTCTGTCGTTCGCCGCGTGGACCCTCGCTCAGGTCTCGATGCTGTCCATCGGCGGCGTCCTCGGCGATCGCCTCCCCCGGCGCACGGTCATGATCGCGTCCGACGTCTCGAGCACGGCGGTGCGCACGGCGATGGGCGTGCTGCTCGTCACCGGGCATGCGCAGGTCTGGGAGCTGATCGCGCTGCAGGGATGCGGAGGGGCGTCTGTCGCGTTCTACAACCCCGCGTTCTACGGGCTCGTGCGCGAGATCGTCCCCACCGACTCGCTGCAGCGCGCGAACGGCTATCTCGCGATCGCGCGGTACGCCGCATTCCCACTCGGCGCCGCGACCGGCGGCACCATCGTCGCCGTCATCGGGCCGGGCACCGCGCTCCTCGTCGACGGCGGGACGTACGCGGCGAGCGCGCTCCTGCTCTCGCTCGTGCGCGTCGAGTCGATCGCGCGCGCCACGTCGAGCGTCCTGCGCGAGCTGCGCGAGGGCTGGAGCGCGTTCGTCGAGACGACCTGGGTCTGGCTGACGTGCCTGTGGATCTCGCTCTACTTCGTGTTCACGTATGCGCCCTTCTTCGTGCTCGGCCCCTACATCGCGAAGCACTCGATGGGCGGCGCGGGCTCGTGGGGCGCGGTCGTCACCGGCGAGGGCGTCGGCGCACTGCTCGGCAGCGTGGCCGGGCTCAAGCTCCGCGTCAACCGGCCGCTCGTCGTCGTCAGCACGATCTTCCTGCCGACCTGCATCCAGAGCGTGCTGCTTGCGTTCCACGCCTCGGTCTTCGCGCTCGCGCCGGCGGCGGCCTTCGCCGGCTTCGGCTTCGCGTGCGGCTCTGTCGTCTGGGACACCGCGATGCAGCGGACGATCCCACCGGACAAGCTCGCGCGCGTCGGCGCGTACGGCTGGATGTCGGCGATGGTGTTCCTCCCCGCCGGCTACGCGCTTGCGGGACCGATCGCGTCGGTCGTCGGCATGCGCGGCTACCTCGTCTTCGGTGCCGCGTGGCTCCTCGCGAGCACCGTCGTCCTGCTGCGCGTGCCGGCCATCCGCGAGTTCGCCTACGAGGAGGAAGCGGTGGTGTCGGCAGTGTCGCCCGCCTGAGCCGGCTCGACCTCGACGCGCCAGAGGCGAGCCGCTCGAGCGCGGTTGCGAGCGTCTCCACGACCAGCGGCCCGCGCAAGCTCACGTGCGGATGATGCGCCCTCCGGAGGCCTGGGCCTGCGCCTTGACGACGATCTCGTCGACGTTCACGTGGAACGGGCGCGTGAGCGCGAACATGATGCACTCGGCGACGTCGTCGGCCACGAGCGGGTCGACGCCCTTGTAGACGGCATCCGCCTTCGACTTGTCGCCGTAGAAGCGGATGACCGAGAACTCGGTCTCGGCGAGCCCGGGGTCGACGGTCGTGAGGCGGATCGGCCGTCCGAGCAGGTCCTCCCGCAGCGCGTACGTGAAGCCGCGCACCGCGAACTTCGACGCGACGTACGTCGCCGCGTTCTCGTACGCCTGCCGCCCGGCGATCGAGCCGAGGTTGACGATGTGACCGCCGTCGCGGATGTGCGGAAGGCAGAGACGCGTCATGCGCACGAGCCCGTTCACGTTCGTCTCGAAGACCGTGCGCTCGTCCTCCTCGCTCGATTCGTCGAACGGCGCGCGCCCGAGCGCGAGGCCGGCGTTGTTGATCAGGATGTCGACGCCGCCGAGCTCGCCGACCGCGGCGGCGACGAAACGCTCGCAGCCGGCCGGATCGGTGACGTCGAGCTCGAGAGCCACGTCGGTCTCGAGGCGCTCGACCCTCCGCGCTCCGCCGGCGACCCGGACGCCGGCCTCCGCGAGCATCCGAGCCGTCGAGCGGCCGAAGCCGGACGAGGCGCCGGTGACGATCGCGGTCTTACCGGTCAGGTCCACGACGCTCGATGCTAACGACCTGGGACCGCCGCGCCACGTGGTCGACCTGCAGCGTCGTGTGACGGAGCCCGAAGCGCTCGGCCAGCAGCTGCTCGAGACGTCGCCGCGCGCCGTGGCAGTCGGTGTCGGGCGAGACGAGGATGTGCGCCGCGAGCGCGGGGAAGCCGCTCGTGACCGTCCAGACGTGGAGGTCGTGCACCTCGACGACGTCGGGGTCGGCGGCGAGCGTCGACGCGACCGCGTCGGGATCGATGCCGGCCGGAGCAGCTTCGAGGAAGATGCGGCCCGAGTCGCGGACCAGCGACCAGCCCGCGCGCAGCATGAGCGCGGCGACGAGGAGGCCGGCGATCGGGTCGAAGCGGCTCCAGCCCGTCACGAGGACGAGTGCGCCCGCGACCGCGGTGCCGGCGAACGCGGCGAGATCCGTGGCCACGTGCAGGAACGCGCCGCGCACGTTCAGGCTTCTGCGGTCGGCTCCGGCGAGGACGAGCGTGGCGACGAGGTTCACCGCGACGCCGGCGAGCGCGACGGCGACCACGATGCCGCCGTGCACGTGCGGCGGCGACACGAGACGGCGCACCGACGAGTAGACGATGGCCGCCGTGACGAGCAGGAGCACGATGCCGTTTCCCTGCGCGGCGAGGATCTCGGCGCGTCCGAGCCCGAACGTCCACTGGCCGCGCGCCGGACGCGACGCGAGCGCGGCCGCAGCGAGCGCTGCGCCGAGCGCCGCCGCGTCGGTGAGCATGTGACCGGCGTCGGCGAGCAGCGCGACCGAGTGGGCGAGGACGCCGCCGGCCACCTCGCCGCCCATCAACGCGAGGATGAGCGCGAGCGCGATCGCCAGCCGGCGCCGGTCGCCTGAGTGGTCATGCGAGTGCAAGGAACCGGTGTCTGACACCAGAACGCGGTGTCAGACACCCCTCCCGTCGGCCAATGACAGTCGCTCGGGTGGAGTCGGGTGCGTGAAGAGCATGAGGTAGGCGAGACGAGGCGGATCCAGGTCGCTGAGATTCTTCCGTGCGAGCGAGACGTGTGCGCGCACGAACGCATCGCGGTCGCTCGTCAGCTCGAGCGAGCAGCGGTCGGCGGCGCGCTCCCACCGCCGGGAGATCCACGAGATCGCGGGCAACCCCGCAACCTCCAGCCCCGTCACCAGCAGGGCAGCGACCGGGAAGTCCCGCGGCTCCAGCGCTCCGAGCACCGCCCACAGGAGGAGCACCACGGCAACCGCGCCGCCCATTCCCAGCAGCGTGCCCTTCAGCACGTGCCGGTCGCGGCGGTGCCCGAGCTCGTGCGCGACGATGAGCTTCAGCTCCGGCTCGGAGGCGTCTGCGAGCAGCGTGTCCCACACGACGACGCGCCGCGTCGGGCCGAGCCCGGACACGTAGGCGTTCGTCCTCGTCGTCCGCCGGCTCGCGTCCGCGACGAGCACGGAGCGCACCGGCACGCCGGCACGCTCGGCGAGGGCACGCAACTCGCCGGCGAGGCGCTCGTCCTCGAGCGGACGGAAGCGGTTGAAGAGCGGCTCGAGCACGACGGGCGCGACGAAGGACATGAGGAGGACGAAGAGCGCGAGCGCCGCCGCGGCCGGGAGCGGCCACCAGCGTGGGAACGCCCGCACGAGCCCGATCGCCGCGACCCAGACGGCGGCCGCCAGCACGAGCTCGACCGCCTCGCCCTTCGCCCAGTCACCGAGCCAGCCGCGGAGGGTCTGGGTGGACAGGCCGAACCGGCGCTCGCGCACGAGGCCGCGCCAGACGTCGAGCGGCAGGCAGGCGACGCCGACCACCGCGAGCACGAGCACGGGCCAGACGGCGGCGGCCGCGAACCGGTCCAGCCCGCCGAGCGAAAGACGGGTGAACGCCCCGAAGATCGCGACGACGATGAGTAACCGGATCGCCAGGGCGGCATACAAGGCTCGGTGGTACCGAGCGGCGCGCTCATGGTCTTCCTGAGAGAAATCTAAGGGGCTCAATCCGGCGTAACTATGAGACGAATATGACGTCTACACTGGCAGATCCATGGCAACTGCGGACGTAGCCGGAACTCTCCGTTCCAGTGAGGAATCGGTCGCGCTCGCCGGCCATCTCCGGAAGCTCGCGCGCATCGCGACCTTCATCGCGGTCCTCACCAGTCCGGCAGCGTACTTCTGGTTCCGCCACCAGGCCGGCCTGAGCATCCTCGGCGCGCTCGGTGCCACGGTGGGCGTCGTCATCGGCTTCCGCGGCTTCGTCGACCTCATCATCCGCCGCGTCATCCCCTGGCCCAGCCTGTTCGGGACGGAAGAGGCGCGGCTGCGCGAGGAGGACGTCGTCAACCGCAGGCGCGCATGGACGTGGCGCTTCTACTTCCGCTTCGGCATGTGGTTCTTCGGCTTCATCGCGCTCGTCTGGCTCGTCCGCGCGGCCAAGCACAAGCCGGATGCGACGTTCGGCGGCGCGATCACGCACATCCTGCGGTGGATCAATCACATCGCGAGCACGCCGGCGCTGTGGATCCAGATCATCTTCGTCGTCTTCCTCTTCCTCGCCAACTTCCTCATCTTCATGGGCCCGATGATGCTCATGGGCATCTCGCAGATCCGCGGCTACGAGCCCGGCGACGCCGAATGGGGCGTGAAGCTCGAGGACGTCCGCGGACAGGTGGAGGCGAAGGAGGAAGTGCGCCGGATCGTCACCCTCTGGCAGTCGGGCGAGGCCTTCGAGGCCGCGGGGGGCAAGCGCGAGCGCGGCCTGCTGTTCCTCGGAGCACCGGGCACGGGGAAGACGATGCTCGCGAAGGCGATCGCGACGGGATTCAACTCCCCGTTCGTCTCCATTCCGGGCTCGGGGTTCGCGCAGACGTTCATCGGCATCGACGCGCTCATCGTGCGGTTCCTCGCACGCAAGGCCAAGCGCCTGGCGCGCAAGTGGGGCGGCCAGTGCATCGTCTTCATCGACGAGATCGATGCCGTCGGACTGCGGCGGCAGGCGTTGCAGGGCAACAACATGACGCCGCTCGACGTTCCCGAGCAGACGTTCTTCGGACCGCACGGCGCGATCAACTCGAGCGGCGACCTCATCCACGAGACCGCCGCGTGGCGCGAGCACATGTTCAACCTGCGCGCACCCGAGCGTCGCTCGCCGTATCCGCCCTGGATGCACAAGATGGTGAACATCGTCAACCAGGGGATCTTCCCTGGGATGATGGGCGGACAAGGCCAGCTCGCGCTCAACCAGCTGCTGGTGACGATGGACGGCATCGACAACCCGCCCTTCTTCCGCCGGTTCTTCACCAACCGCATCAACACCTTCCTCGATGCGATCTACATCGTGCCGAGGCGCGTCGGGCGCGTCAGCCTCAGGCTGCCGAAGCCGCGACCGCTCGGCGCGCAGATCTACTTCATCGGCGCGACGAACGTCCCCTTCGAGCGACTCGACCCGGCGCTCACGCGGCCGGGCCGCATGGGCCGCCACGTCTGGTTCCGGACGCCGACGAAGGACGATCGCAAGGACATCTTCGAGCTGTACCTCGACCGGGTGGCGCACGATCCCGAGCTCGACAGTCCCGAGCGGCGCGACGAGATCGCGCGGATCACGAACGGCTACTCGCCGGCGATGATCGAGCAGATCTGCTCGATGGCGCTCACGAACGCACACCACGAAGGACAGACGTCGTTCACGTGGCAGCACCTCGTCGATGCGATGACCGTCGTCGAGTCGGGGACCGCCATCGGCGTGAAGTACACGCCCGGCGAGACGCGCGCGGTGGCGATTCACGAGGCGGGCCATGCGACGGCGGCGCACGCCTACCGTCCCGAGATCGAGTCGAGCCGCCTGTCCATCCGCATGCGCGGGGGCTCGCTCGGCCACCACCAGTTCTTCGATCGCGAGGAGCGCTTCAGCAGCTGGCAGAGCGAGGAGGCGGGCGACCTCATCCACACGGTCGGCTCGATGGCGGCCGAGCACGTGTTCTACGGCGAGAACTCGGTCGGCGTCAGCGGCGACCTCGGGCAGGCGACGGCCCGCGCGGCGACGATGGTCGGCGTCTGGGGCATGGCCCCGAAGCCGCTCGAGCTGGACGGCCACAGCGAGGAGGAACGCGAGAAGATCGAGAAGCGGCTGCGGCACATCGGCATGCGCCTGATGAACCGCACGCGTGGATCGGCCGACTTCCACGCCGACCCGGTTGCATCTGTTCTGCGCGACCACTACAAGACCGAGGTCGCCGCCCAGTTCCTCGGCCAGGCCTTCGTCACGGCCTACGCCTTCATCCTGCACAACAAGGACAAGGTCGAGCAGGTGGCCAATGCAGTGCAGGACAAGAAGGAGATCTTCGGCGACGACCTCAACCGCCTGCTCGATTCGGTCGGTCTCGAGAAGCCGACCATCGACTGGACGAAGGAGGAAACGTGGCCGCCGATGTGACCGGCACCGAGCTGGCGACGACGACGCCGGCGCCTCCCGCTCCAGCCGGGCCGCAGCAGCCGCCGGCGGCGTCGTACCCGCATCGGCCGCGTTTCCTCTTCGTGTACGGCTTCCTCGGCGCCGTGCTCGCCGGAGCGATCGCGCTCGTCGTCATCTACGCAGGCCGGGCGATCACCCCGGCGCCGACGTGGTCGCAGTGGCATCCGCACGGCGGAGGCCTCGGCGCCGCGAAGCAGATCGCCGACCACGTCGGCAAGTCGTACCGCCTGCCGAACGGCGACCAGCTCGTCGACGTGCTCGCGAAGGAGCCCTCCGTCTCGCCGCCGAGCGGGTCGCCGATCCCGCTGCACTACATCGCCTTGAAGGGAACAGGCGGCAAGCCCGATACCGATTACGCGGTTTCGTCGTCGGACACGATGATGTACCAGCTCTGTGGTCTCGGGACCGCGTGCTCGATCGCGACCGGCAAGCCCAGCGCGGCCCGCGGCACGCTCGTCCGACGTGAGATCCTCGAGCTCGCGCTGTATACGTTCAAGTACATCGGCGGAGTCAACGACGTCATCGCATTCATGCCGCCGGTCAGCTCGCAACCCACGCGGGCGGTCTACTTGCGCAAGTCGGACGTGTCGGCGGAGTTGAAGACGCCGCTGGATCAGACCCTTCGCGCGAAGGTGCCGCTTCCGGCGACGATCCCCGCGCGTGAGGTGCACACGATCGACGCGACGACGGAGTCGCGCGTGTACAAGGTCGCGCTCGCTCAGGCGCCCAACGGCGACGCCGTCCTCGTACTGACGCCCCTGCCCGCGTAACCCGGACGCCACTCCGGGCGTTGTCCTCGCATGGTGCTCCTACTCGTGCTGGCAATTCTCGCGATCGCCGCTTTCGGGGCCGGTTTCGTCGTCAATTGGCTGTTCATCGTGGCCGCCGTCATCGCCCTCGTGTGGCTCATCAGCTTGTTCGCCGGGGGCGTGGGACGCCCCGGCATGCGCCGCTGGTAGACGCTGCGAGCGTCTGGGACCTAGGGCCGGCTCATTTGGGCCGCCCGGCCCATTGCCGGTGGGTCGGGTCGGCCGTACCGTGGGCGGCGTGTCGCGTACAGAGATTCTGCTCTGGATCGTCGCGCTCTTCGTGCTCGAGGTGAACCACCTCAAGTGGATCTGGTGGGAGTTCTGGGACTGTCGCCACTGCTCTGCGAAGCACAAGGACTGCGGCTGTGGCGCGACCGCCCGCTGGAAGATGTTCATCTAAGGGCGCGGGTATCCTCACCTTCCCCGCCCCCATCGACTAGCGGTCCAGGTCGCGGCCCTTTCAAGGCCGTAGCGCGGGTTCGAATCCCGCTGGGGGCACTGGCGTCGCGAAACCGCCGCAAAAGCCGGCCCTTCGTCGCGCCGGCTTTCACGGTGGTCGAACCAGGCCCGAATCGTTCGTCGTTCAGGTCGAATAGGCGATGGCGGGCTGCGGGCTCCAGCCCCGGCGGAGCAGGGTGGCGCCCGTCACGAGCGTCCAGAGCAGGAACAGGAGCAGCGCGGGCACGAAGCCGGCGAAGAGGAACGCCCCGTTGACCGCGAGCGCGGCCGCAGTCACCACAGCGAACGCACCGAGCCAGCGCGGCAGGACGCCCGTGCGCACCACGACGGCCGCGACAGCGGCGCAGCAGATCGCGAGCGGATAGAGGCTCATCACCGTCGCGCCGCCGCCCATATCGTCGAGTGCCTTGTAGAGCTGCGTGCCCTTGGCGATGTGATGGTGATGGAGCGCCAGCGCGGGCGCATGGCTGCCGAGCTTGAGGACGATGCCCGAGACTCCGGCAACAAGCGCCACGGTCGCGAGCCAGCCACCGTCGCCCTCGGCACGGCGGAGCAGGCTGTAGAGGTAGGCGAGAAACGGCAACGCGAGCACGAGTGCCCACGTCGCGACGATTGCGCGCCAGGCCGCAAAGCCGCTTCCGTTGCCCACAGCGAGGAACATGACGATCGGGAAGACGATTCCGCAGGCGGCTCCGAGCCGCGGCAGCATCGGTTTGCTCATCGTGGTCTCCTTCGGTCGAGGATCTGATGCTGGAGGCTAGGGAGGCGCCGCTCCGCCGTCGTCGGCCCACGCGGCGATTCGATGTCGTCTCCCGTGATGATCTCGCGGTAGCCCTGGAGGGTGAGGCGGATCGCATGCGCGGTTGATGCGCCTGCGGCGATGCGGCGTTAGCTTCCCGACATGCCTCGCCTGCGCAGACTGCTCGACCGCTGGGCGGATCCCGCCGTCGCGCTCGCCTTCGCGGCCTCGACGCAGCTCGACCTCTGGGAGCACGCACCGGCCGCGATGCGCGTGACCGGCGGACGTGGCGTGTTCGCCGCGATCCTGTTGCTCGCCACCCTGCCGCTCGCGATGAGACGCCGGTTCCCGGCGGGCGTCGTCCTGGCCGCCGCCGCCGCGTTCGTGGTGGGAGCGCTGCTCGTCAGCCATTCGGGCGGGCTTCCGGTCCAGGTGTTCCTGGCGATGCTGCTCGCCTTCTACTCCGTCGGCGCAAACTGCGACGACCGCCGCTCCCCCTTGGTCGCCGCTGCGGCGCTGGCCGCGATCGCAGCCGTCGACCTCGTGCAGCCCGGCTTCTTCAACTCGGACTCCACCAGTCCCCGGCCTGCTGCGTGGCTCGCGTTCGCGATCGCCTGGCTCGTCGGGCGCGACCTGCGCCGCCGGCGACAGCGCATGGCCGACCTCGAGAGCCGCGCGCTGCTGCTCGAGCACGAGCGCGAGGAGAAGGCGCGGTTGGCCGTCGCCGAGGAGCGCGGCCGCATCGCGCGCGAGCTGCACGACGTGATCGCACACGCCGTGAGCGTCATCGTCGTGCAGGCGCAGGCCGGCCCGCATCTCCTGCCCGACCCGGAGCGCGCGAGCGGTGTCTTCCGCGCGATCGAGTCGAGCGGACGCGACGCGCTCGCCGAGCTGCGGCGCCTGCTCGGCATCCTCCGCTCCGAGGACCAGCAGCTCGCGATCGGGCCGCAGCCCGGCCTCGACTCGCTCCAATCGCTCATCGAGCAGGTCCGCGCCTCGGGCCTGCCGGTGGAGCTCCGTGTGGAGGGCGAGCCGGTGCGCCTGCCGGCCGGGATCGACCTGTCGGCGTACCGGATCGTCCAGGAGGCGCTGACCAACGTCGTCAAGCACGCGGGCGAGGCGTCCGCGGAGGTCGTGATCCGCTACCGCGAGCGGGAGCTCGAGCTCGATGTCGTCGACGACGGCCGCGGCGGCAGCACAAGCGTCAACGGCTCGGGCCACGGCCTGATCGG
>DATAMX010000187.1:0-5258 GCA_036260475.1 Gaiellaceae bacterium
TCGTCGGGCTGCTGACCGTCGTGCTCACGCTGATGGGCACGTCGTTGCTGCAGGGCGCTCTCGTCGAGGTCGTGCGCGGGCTCCACGAGGACGGGGACGACGACCCGTCCGCGCTCGAGGCGCTCGGACGCGCGGGGGCGAAGCTCGGCAGGCTCGTCGGCGTGGCCCTCATCCAGTCGATCGGCATCGGCCTCGGAATGCTGCTCTTCGTCGTCCCCGGCCTCCTCGCCCTGACGCGGTGGGCCGTGGCCGTTCCGGTGGCGATGCTCGAGGACCGCAAGACCGACGACGCGATTCGCCGGTCGAAGGAGATTCTCACCGGCAACGGCTGGAACGTCTTCAAGGTCATCTTCGCCTCCGGCCTGCTGACCGTCGTCGTCACGATCCCGTTCTCGCTCGTTGGTGCCCGCGCCGGCCTCGTCGGCTGGTGGGTCGCGTCGACGCTCGCGTCGATGATCGCCGCGCCGTATGCGGCGCACGCGCTCACCGTCGTCTACTTCGCCCTCGTCCAGCCGGAGCGTCCTGTCGTGCTCGACCCGGGACAGAGCTTCACGTCGGTCTGGGCAGAGCAGGCCGCCACGACGACATCGGCGGCCGACTCGGTATGGGCCGAGTACGAGAAGAAGTTCGACGAGCGCGCGGCTCGCTGGGGCGCGTGAGCGTACGCCTCAGCCATCGCGATCCGCTGCGCCATGGTCGGGTGGTTCTCCTCCATGACGTAGTCCCACGTCGACGGGCTCGGCTCCTCCAGCGTCGTCGGCACGAAGCGGCGGAAGAGCGCGATCGCGTCCTTCGGATCGCGCGTCGTGACGAGCGCCCTCCAGTCGGCCTCGGCCTCCATGTGGCGGCTGATCGCGTTCTGCAGCGGTAGCGCAACGAGCTGCAGCACGACGAGCGCGAGTAGCGCGAGCGGGATCGCCTCAGCCTCGCCCATCCCGCCGCGTCGCCTCGCGACGAGAGCGAGCAGGAACGTGCCGGGGAACGCGAACAGCGCATACCACCCCACGTCCTTCCAGATGTGGTTGCGCGCCAGATGGCCGAGCTCGTGAGCCATCACGATCTTCAGCTCGCCGGTCGTGAAGCGTCCGTCGAGGAGCGTGTCGAAGAGGACGACGCGCCTGCTCGGGCCGATGCCGGTCGCCTCGGCGTTCGGCAGCGAGCTGATGTCGTGGATCCGGTCAACGACGACGGGGACGTGACCGACTCCCTCCTGTCGCTCGAGCTGCCCGGCGATCCGCTGCAGCTGCGGGTCGGCGAGGCGGTGTGTGCCGAGGAGATACGGATCGACGAACGCAAACAGGAGCGCGAGCCCCACGAACGCGGGTGCAGCGGCGATCCACCACCGGCGGCGAAGCCTGCGCGCGAGCCCCATGACGATGGCGAGCGCGAGGCAGAGGAAGACGAACCGGCCGGCGAGCGCGAACCAGTCGCCGAACACGAACGTCACGTAGCCGATGCGTGAGAGCCCGTGGTGGCGCTGCCACCAGAGGCCGACGACCGAGAGCGGCAGCTGGGCCGCCCAGACGAGAGCGAAGCCGAGCATCCCCAGCAGCATCCCGGTGCCGACGGGCCCGGCCGCCGACTCGCGCGCCCAGCGAGCGCCCCAGCGCGCGTACGCGGCGAGCGCCGCGATCTGTGCGAGCACTCCTCCCCACATCAGGAGCGACTCGACGGTCGAGTAGCTCGACGCCGCGTGCAGCTGCGCAGCGGTGAAGAGGCGATGCGGGTCGACGTGCGGAAGCTCGAGAGACGACGGCACGGTCGTCCGCCACAGGAGCCACCCGGACACGCCCCACACCGCGCCCGCCGCAACGAGCAGCGCTGCGCGACGGATCACGCCGCTTCGGCGAACTCGTGCTGCGGCGATTCCGCACCTTCGAGCGGGCTCGCATGCGGATACGCGTCGGTCAAGAGCAGCAGATAGGCGTTGGCCTGCGCCTGGTATCGCAGCGCATACGCAGAGAAGTTGCGCAGCCCCCACGGCGCCGAGCCGCGCGCGAGCGCGACGAACCACGTGAGGAACGCGGCCGCCCAGAGGCCGTAGCTGAGGGCGCTGTTCACGAGCAGCGCCGGGACGGCGAGCACGATGCGGAAGCCCGTCTTCCAACGGTTCTGGCGAGCGGGCCCGGGCAGTTGGAGGTCGAGCGGGTACCCGCCGGGCGCGCCGTCGAAGCCGGGGAACGGATTCGCAGCGAGGTAGAGGAACGCGTAGACGTGCAGCTGGTAGCGGACGTACCGCGAGGCAAACGCGTGCAGCGACCGGGCCGGCGTCCCACGGAACAGCGTCGCGAACCAGTTGACGATCGTGGCGACGACGACGGCGACGCCCCAGAGCACGAGCCAGATGAGATGCGGGACGACGAGCAAGAGCCGGAAGAAGACGGTCAGCCGTGAGAAGCGCAGGTCGTCGGCGTCGCCGACGAGGCGGACGGTGTGCTCCGGCGGCCGCCCGACACCGTCGAGCATCGCCGTCGGGTCCGCGTCGGGGTACCGATCCGTGACGAGCAGCAGATACGCGAGCGCCTGCGCGGTGTAGCCGAGGCTGTACGCCGACGCGTCGCGGAGCCCCTTCGGCATGCGGCCTTGCGCGAGGCAGGCGAACCAGCCGAGGAACGCGCACGTCACGGAGAGCGCGCCGCGGGCGCCGGCGCCGTAGAAGCGGGAGCGTCCGTGCCTCGAGGTGTATCCCCCGCCTCCCGCCCCGCCGAGCGCCGACGCCATCAGCAGCGCCGGAACGGCGAGGAACAACCGGAAGAACGTCTTCCCGCGGGGCTGCGGTGCAGGCTCGGGCAGGCGCACGTCGATCGGATACGCGCCCTCCTCACCGCTGAACCCCGGGTACGGGTTGGCGACGAGATCGACGTACGCGTTCACGTGCGTCGCATAGCGGATGTAGGCACAGGTCAACCGGTGGAGCCCGGCCGCCGGCCGGCCGGTGGCGAGCGTCGCGACCCAGTTGGCGATCACCACGACGACCATCAGCACCGACCAGAGGAAGAGCCACACGAAGTGCGGGATCGCGAGCACGAGCGTGAAGAGCACCCGTGGGCGGGTGCGCCGAAGGTCGTCCGTGACCACGAGCTTGACCGGGTGGTCCTGGTGCATTCCACACTTATGGCACATCCGTCAGACTGCACCCATGGCGCTCGACAAGAAGACCGCGGACCGGATCGACCAGCCCATCCCGGAGGAGGCCGAGCGCGAAGCACGCCTCACGCCCTCCGACGCGATCGAGCGCATGCGCATCAACGTGCCGGTGCGCGGCAACCGCAAGCTGCGCACGGTCATCGAGCGGGTGAACGCCGACAAGCAGCTCAAGGCGTGGTGGCACGTCTCCAACGTGAACGCGGTCGCGCGCATGGAGATCAACGACCACTCGTGGGTGCACATCCAGATCGTGGCCAACATCGCCCTCAAGCTCCTGCGCCAGTTGACCAAGCACGGCGTCGAGTCGGCAATGGTGCGCGACTATGGGATGACGAACGACGACGCCGAGGTGGTCGTCACGCTGGCCGCGCTCATGCACTGCATCGGCATGTCGATCCACCGCCACGGCCATGAGGACTTCAGCCTGTTCCTGTCCGAGCCGAAGCTGCGCGAGGTGCTGACGGGCATCTACGACGAGCCGGAGCGGACGGTCGTCGTCTCCGAGGTTCTGCAGGCGATCATCAGCCACCGGGCCGACGGCGAGCCGCTCACGACCGACGCCGGAATCGTGCGCGTCGCCGACGCACTCGACATGGCGAAGGGCCGCTCCAGGATCGGCTTCGAGCGCGGCCGCGTGTCCATGCACTCGCTCTCCGCTGCGGCGATCGAGGACGTCACCATCACCGACGGCGAGGAGCGGCCGATCCTCATCGAGATCCTGATGAACAACTCGTCGGGCCTCTTCCAGGTGGACGGGCTGCTCCGGGCGAAGCTGCGCGGCTCCGGGCTCGAGCCGTACGTCGAGGTGGTCGCGCACATCGACACCGAGACCGAGCAGCGGCTCGTGCCGATGTACCGGCTCGACGTCTGAGCATCGCTCGAGGCCTCGCTACACTACGGGCCGACCGTTGCGGGATCGTCTAACGGTAGGACGCCGGTCTCTGGAACCGGAAGTTGGGGTTCGAATCCCTGTCCCGCAGCCTTCTTCTCTCGGATGCGCGCTCGACTGCAGCTCCCGCAACCGTCGGCATCGCATGCTCCGGGAAAGCGAACGTCGAGCTGACGTTGATCTCGCACAGGACGTGGCGGCCGTCCGTGCCGCGGAGGAAGTCCGCGTCCCAGATCACCGGGAGGTCATGCGTCTCGAGGCCGACGATGCGCCGCAGCTCGGGCATCCATTCCGTCTCCATTTGCGTCTTCAACTCCTTGTACGCGGGAGCCGATGCCTGCTCGAACCGCTTCGGCGGCGCCGGCGCATCGGTGGCGGAAGCCGGCAGAAACGCCTTCGGGTATTGATGCGCGAACCCGACCACGCGGTCGTGCGCGAGGTAGACGCGGATCATTCCCTCCTCGAGGCTGTCCTGGAACGGTTGCTCGACCATCCGCCCGGCCCCGGCGAAGTAACCCTCGCAACGGGCGGCGAAGTCATCGAGCATCATGCGCTCCGGCTGAGCGTCGCGCACGGCGTGCTGCACCACCAGCCGGCCCTCACCGGCCGCTTCGACCTTCCAGACGCCGTTGCCTCCCATGCCGCGGTATTGCTTGAGCACGAGCGGGCCGCGCGCGGCCGCGAGCCGGCGCAGCAGCTCTCGCCGTAGCTCGTCAGCGCTGAGATAGACGTGCGTGTCGGTGCCCCAGCTCATGGCCCGCGTGTCGGCGAGCACCTGCTTCGTCCCCATCTTCAGGATAACGTCGGGGTGGGCGCTGACCCACACGCCTTGACCGGCGACGTCGCGAAGCAGCGGATCGAGCTTCGAGCGGTCGAGCCCTTGCTCGATCGGGTTCACCCACACGAGCACGCCGTCGAGCGCGACCAGCTGGTCGCGCACGGCGTCGACCGCGTCGTCCGAGTAGACGACCGGCTCGGCGGCGATGCCGAGCGCAGCGAACGCGGCGAACATCCCGTGCAACTTGCACGTCTCCGCGATCGGGGCGCTCCCGTCGAGCGGGTCCCACTCCGCGCGCCACAGAAGGCCGATGCGCACGATTTCGAGTCTGCCACCCGGCGGCGCAGCATGCGAGACTGCCGCCGTGAGTACGCGGCGGCTCCTTCCGCTCGTCCTGGCCGTCGCAGGGCTGCTCGCGGTCGCGGCGCTCGCGAGCCACGGGCG
>DATAMX010000151.1:0-7375 GCA_036260475.1 Gaiellaceae bacterium
GCCCCTGCCGCTCGTAGAAGCGCAGCGCGGACTGCGAGACGCCGCTGCGCTCCGAGAGCTCGCCGATGCTCAGCTCACGAGCCACTTGACTTGAACAGTAGTTGAGGTTCTACGGTGTGCGCCATGGCGACCATCACGACCCTCGGATACGACGACCTGCCGGGCCTGCTCACGCGGCTGACCGGCGACGAGAAGCACGACTGGAGCTCGCTCTCGACGCTCGACGTGCTGTGGGTGCTGCACGACCGCGTGCTCGGCCCCGACGACCGCTTCCTGCTCTCGAAAGGGCATGGGCCGGCCGCGTTCTACGCGGTGCTGGCCGCGAAGGGCCTCATCCCGGTGGATGCGCTCGAGGACTTCGGCTCGTTCACGTCCACGCTCGGCTACCACCCCGACCGCGTGCTCGTCCCCGCCGCCGGGATCGGGAGCGGTTCGCTCGGCCACGGGCTGCCGATCGCCGCCGGCGCGGCCCTCACCGGCAGGCGCGTGTACTGCCTCGTCGGCGACGCCGAGCTCGACGAGGGCTCGAACTGGGAGGCGGTGCAATACGCCGGGCGCATCGGCCTCGGCTCGCTGAACGTCGTCGTCATCGACAACCACTCGTCGACGTACCACTGGCCCGGAGGCGTCGAGGAGCGCTTCGTGCTCGAGGGCTGGAGCGCGGTGCGCTGCGACGGGCGCGACCACGGCTCGATCGAGCAGGCGTTCGCGGCCGCGACAGGCGAACGCCCGCACGTGGTCGTCGCAGACGTGGAGGACAAGCGATGAACATGCGCGGCCGCTTCTACGCGCTCGCAGGCGAGGCGCTCGAGGACGACGCCCGCGTCGCGCTCGTCACCGCGGAGATCGGCGTCGGCGAGCTGCCCGCGCATCCGCGGCACTTCAACGTCGGCATCCGCGAGCAGCTGATGATCGGCGTCGCGGCGGGCCTCGCGCTGGAGGGAATGCGTCCGGTCGCGCACTCGTACACGCCGTTTCTCGTCGAGCGGCCGTACGAGCAGGTGAAGGTCGATCTCGGCCACCAGGATCTGGGCGCGATCCTCGTCAGCACGGGCGCGTCGTACGACGCCGCACGCGGGGGGCGGACGCACCAGGCGCCGGAGGACGTCGCGATCGTCGCTGCGCTTCCGGGCTGGACGATCCACGTGCCCGGCCACCCGGACGAGCTGGAGCGCGTCTTCCGGCGTGCGCTCGGCAACGACGACCGCGTGTACATCCGCATGTCGGAGGAACAGAACGCCGCCCGCGTGGACGGCGACGGCATCGTCGTCCTGCGCCGCGGCGAGAAGGCGGCGCCGCTCGTCCTCGCGGTCGGGCCGACGCTGACCGAGACGCTCGCGGCGACGGCGGACCTGGACGTGACCGTCGCGTACACCGTGACGCCGCGGCCCTTCGACCGCGAGGGTCTACGCGATGCGTTCGGCCACGCACGCGACGTCGTGCTCGTCGAGCCCTACCTCGCCGGCACCTCGACCGCCGAGGTCGCAGCCGCGCTCGCCGACCGTCCGACGCGGATCCTCTCCATCGGCGTCCCGCTCGGCGAGTTCCGGCACTACGGCACGCCGGCGGAGCACCGCGCCGCGCACGGCCTCGACGCCCGCGGGATCAGAGCATCCATCGACCGCTTCCTCACACCGAACGACCGGTAGCAGCCACCGGCCTTAGGCAGTAGACGCCTCGAGCCACGTCAGCACCCGAGGCGCGGCCGGGGATGGACGCCGTCCACCACCGGCCGCAGAGCGCGGCCATGCCGCCCTGCAGTGCATCAAAGCTCGGCGGCTTGGCCGCCGAGCGATCACCGCGAAGCGGCGAACCCTCCCGCGCCGAAGTGCGCAGCACTTCGGCGCGACGCTAAGCGACGTCGCGCAGGCTGATCGAGTCCCCCAGGGCCCGTAGCTTCTTCAGGCTCTGGTTCTCGATCTGCCGGATGCGCTCGCGCGTGACGTTGAACGTCCGCCCCACCTCGTCGAGCGTCCGCGGGTGCTCGCCGTCGAGGCCGTAGCGGAGCTCGAGCACGCGGCGCTCGCGGTGCGAGAGCGTCCCGAGGATCTTCCGCAGCAGCTCCTTGCGCATCGCCTCGTCGGCGACCTCGTCGGGCAGGGGAACGTTCTCGTCGGTGAGGAAGTGGCCGAACTCCGACTCCTCCTCGTCGCCGACAGGCTTCTCGAGCGAGACCGGAGTCTGCGAGCTCCGCATGATCTGCTCCACCTCTTCGACCGGTAGATCGAGGTCGAGCGCGATCTCGTACGGGCTCGGCTCGCGGCACAGCTCGGCGCGCAGCTTGCGCTCGGTGCGCACGATCTTGTTCAGCTTCTCGACGACGTGCACCGGCATGCGGATGGTGCGCGCCTTGTCGGCGAGCGCACGCGCGACCGCCTGCCGGATCCACCACGTCGCGTAGGTCGAGAACTTGAAGCCCTTGCGATAGTCGAACTTCTCCGCCGCGCGCACGAGGCCGATCGTCCCCTCCTGGATCAGGTCGAGGAACGGCAGGCCCTGGTTCCGATAGCGCTTCGCGATCGAGACGACGAGGCGCAGGTTCGCCTCGATCATCTCCTGCTTCGCGCGATGGTCGCCGCGCTCGATCCGCTTCGCAAGCTCGACCTCCTGCGCAGCGGTGAGCAGCTCGACCTTGCCGATGTCCTTGAGGAAGAGCTGCAGGGAGTCGGTCGAGATCTCGCGTGCCTCGGCCTTCGCCTCCTCGTACTCCTCCACCTCGGCGGCCGCAACGACCTCGATGTGCAGCTCTTCGAGCGCGTGGTAGAAGTCGTCGAGCTGGCCGGCGTCCAGGTCGAGCTCATCCAGCGTGAGCGAGATCTCCTCGGCGCTCAGCGAGCCGCCGGCGGCCTGCGCGGTCTCGAGGAGGTGACGTGCCTCATCCGTGTCCAGGATGTCCACGATCTCGCGAACCTCCCGCACTTCCTTCGCACTCATTGGGCTCCCTGCCTCGGCGATGCCGCACTATGCCTGCCGCATCGGACGAGGGCCATGGGCCGTTCGGCTCATACTTATCGTTACTTGGACCCACTGCCGGCGAGGGCGTCGAGGAGCGCCTTGGCCTGACGGGCGTACACCGAGCCGGGCTCTGCCGAGATGGCGAGCCGGAGCTGCGCCTTGCCCTTCGCCACCTGTCTCGTCCACAGGAGGAGGACGCCGAGGTGGAGGCGGACGACGGACGCCTTCGGGAACGTCGCCGTCAGCGGCCCGAGCTTCGGGAACGGCTCGAACGGATGCGCCGGCGAGAAGGAGGCGACCGCGTCTGCGACGAGGACGAGCGGGTCGCGCGGCGCCCGCACGACGGCGGCGTCGATGAGGCGCTTCGCGGACACCGGGCGCTCCCGGTCCCAGAGAAGGATCCCCTTGAGCAGCAGTGCACGCGCGCGCGGGGCGATCGCCGTGGCGTCGACGACGATCGGCGGCAGGCCCGGCGCGACGTTCGGGTGGAGGAAGTCGAGCGCGGTCACCGCCGACGGCGAGTCGGGCTCGAGCTTGGCCGCGTTCCGCCAGCTCGTCACCGCGTCCGCGTCGCGGCCGGACCAGTAGTACGCGAGCCCGAGGTGGAGCTCGGCGAGGCCGCTCTGCGGGTTGGCGGCGACGAGCTTCTTCACGTCGTCGAGCGTTCCGTGCGGCCAGCGGGCGAAAGCGGCGCCGATCTCGTCCGGCAGGTCGTGCGAGCGCGAGAACAGGGCCTCGGCCTGCGCGTGCTTGCCCGCCCGGTACAGCCGGAGCGCCGGTGACGCGGGGAGGTCGAGCGGTGGGTAGCCCTTCCGCGCGGTCGTACCGGACGTCTCGCCGCGCGTCTGGAGGAGGGTCACGCCGACGGTCGCGCCCGCCGCGACAGCAGCCGCGACCGCGACGATCGCGACCACCCTCGTCCTCGGGCTCATCGCGGAGCAGCCTAGCCCGGCCGGTATCGCTATCCTTTTGAAAGTCATGGCGAGCTATCGCGATCTGCTCCAGCAGGTGAAGGCCGAGATCGACGAGGTCGACGTCCCGCGCGCACGGGAGATCCTCGAGGGCCCCGAGCCGCCGCTGCTCGTCGACGTCCGGGAGCTGGACGAGTGGACCGAAGGCCGGATCCCGGGCGCGATCCACGTTCCGCGCGGGTTCCTCGAGTCGCGCATCGAGCAGGCCGCGCCCGACCACGCGCAGCCGATCATCCTGTACTGCGCCGGGGGCGCCCGGTCGGCGTTCGCGGCGAAGTCGCTCGGCGAGCTCGGCTATGAGAACGTCTCCTCGCTCGCGGGCGGGTACACGGACTGGAAGCGGAGCGGCCTCCCCACGGAGCTGCCGCGCTCGCTCGACGGCGAGAAGCGCCAGCGCTACAGCCGGCACCTGCTCATCCCCGAGGTCGGGGAAGAGGGCCAGCTGAAGCTGCTCGAGTCGCGCATCCTCCTCATCGGCGCGGGCGGCCTCGGCTCCCCGGCGTCGCTCTACCTCGCAGCAGCCGGCGTGGGACGGCTCGGCATCGTCGACGACGACCGCGTCGACGCGTCGAACCTCCAGCGCCAGATCGCGCACTCGACCGAGACGCTCGGCGAGTGGAAGGCCGACTCGGCCAAGCGGACGATCGAGGCGCTCAATCCCGACGTCGAGGTCGTGACGTACCGCGAGCGCCTGACCTCCGAGAACGTCGACCGGATCCTGGCCGACGGCTGGGACGTGATCGTCGACGGCGCCGACAACTTCCCCACCCGCTACCTCGTGAACGACGCCTCGGTCTGGCACGACATCCCCGTCGTACACGGGTCGATCTACCGCTTCGAGGGCCAGGTCACCGTCTTCAAGCCGCACGAGGGGCCGTGCTACCGCTGCCTGTTCCCGCAGCCGCCGCCGCCCGAGCTCGCCCCGAGCTGCGCCGAGGGCGGCGTGCTCGGCGTCCTGCCGGGCATCGTCGGCTCGCTCCAGGCGAGCGAGGCGCTCAAGCTCGCGCTCGGCATCGGCGAGTCGCTCAGCGGGCGCCTGCTGCTCTTCGACGCGCTTGCGACCGAGTTCAACGAGGTCACGCTCCGCCGCGATCCGGACTGCCCGGTGTGCGGCGAGCACCCGACCATCACCGAGTACATCGACTACGTGGAGTTCTGCTCCGGGAGGCCGACGCACGCATGAAGACCGTGAGGATCCCACCCACGCTTCGCTCCGAGACGGGCGGCAAGCGCGAGGTGCACGCCGCCGGAACGACGGTGCGCGAGCTGCTCGACGACTTGATGAGCCGTTTCCCCGGGCTGCGCTCGCAGCTCGTGGACGAGGACGAGATCGCGCCGTTCGTGAACGTGTACGTCGAGGGCGAGGACGTCCGGACGCTGGAGGGCCTCGAGACCGAGGTGCACGACGGCTCGACGGTCATCCTGCTGCCCGCGATGGCCGGTGGCTCGTAGCCTGGTCACCGCAGGGTCGCTCCTCGATCTCGTCGGGAACACGCCGCTCGTCGAGCTGAAGCGCCTGTCGCCGCGCGGCGGCGCGCGCATCTTCGCGAAGCTCGAGGGACAGAATCCGACCGGCTCGATCAAGGACCGCGTCGCGAAGTCGATGATCGACGCCGCCGAGGCGGCGGGCGAGCTCGAGCCCGGCCGCGAGCTGCTCGAGCCGACGAGCGGCAACACCGGGATCTCGCTCGCGCTCATCGCCAAGCTGAAGGGCTACCCGCTCACGTGCGTGCTCCCGGAGAACGCGACCGAGGAGCGGCGGCGCCTGCTGCGGCTCTACGGCGCGACCATCGTCGAGTCGCCGGGCGCCGAGGGATCGAACGGCGCGGTTCGGCTCGCGCTGGAGCTGGCCGAGCGCGACCCGCGCTACTTCATGCCGTTCCAGTACGCGAACCCGGCCAACCCGCGCGCGCACTACGAGGGCACGGGCGCCGAGATCGCCGAGGCTCTCGACCGCGTCGACGTGCTCGTTGCCGGGCTCGGCACGGGCGGCACCCTCATGGGCGCGGGCGAGCGGCTGCGCGAGAGCTTCCCCGACGTCGTCATCGCGGCTGCCGAGCCCCTTCCCGGCGACGCGGTCATGGGACTGCGCTCGCTCGAGGACGGCTACGTCCCGCCGATCCTCGACGTGTCGAAGCTCGACCGGAAGGTGCTCGTGTCGAACGAGGAATCGGTCGCGGCCGTGCGCGCGCTGCTCGACGGCGAAGGGATCTTCGCCGGTGTCTCCGGCGGCGCAGTCGTACACGTCGCGCGCAAGCTCGCGGAGGAGCTGGACGAGGGCGCCGTCGTCGTCTGCGTCCTCGCGGACGGCGGCTGGAAGTACCTGAGCGCGGACTTCTGGGACGCCGGCGACGTCGGCGGCTCGATGGAACGCACGCTCTGGTGGTAGTGCCGGCGGCGATCCGCGAGGCCATCGCCGCCCACGCCCGAGCCGAGGCGCCCAACGAGTCGTGCGGCCTCCTGCTGCTCGAGGACGGGCGCGCGGTCGAGTACGTCCCGGCACTGAACAAGGCCGCGTCGCCGTACCGGTTCGAGCTCTTCCTCGACCCGGTGCGCTGGTCGGAGATCGAGCTCGACCAGGCGGTCGTCCATTCGCATCTCTCGGCGCCGCCGCGCCCATCGCGCACCGACGTGGAGAACATCGGCCAGTGGGAAGGGCTCCCGTACCTCATCTACTCGGTGCGCATGGACGATCTCGCCGCCTGGCGTGTCGCAGGCGGCGAGATCGAGCCGCTGGAGCTGACGGACTAGTTGATCCGCCGGCGGGCGATCAAGCGCATCGCCACGCCTCCGCCGATCAGCCCGAGGGCGATCAGCTCGACGATCCAGAGCCGGAGCCCCGTGAAGGGCAGCGTCCCGGTGGTCGCCGTCCGGCCGAGCGTCTTCGCGGTCCCCAGAACACCGCTGCTCGGCGCGCCCGCCGCCTGACCGGAGAGCGTCTTCGACGCACCCTTGACGCCGCTTGTAGTGCTCGGCGTCGTCGTCACGGCTGCCGCCGTGGTGGTCGTCGTCGGGACGGTCGTCGTCACCGCGACGGTGCTCGTCGTCGTCACGGGCGTCGTCGTGGCCGCGGCCGCGGCGTTCAGCTGCTGCTGCTGTGACGCGGTCGGACACGGGCCGGGGCTCGCTCCGAGGACGACGTCGGCGCCGTGATGGTGCTGCACGTGTGCGTGCTCTGCGGCGACGCTCACCCGGATGAGCACGAACGGGTTCGTCGCCGAGCTCGTCGAGTGGCAGATGTAGACCCTGCCGGGCGGCGACGGAGCCGTCGTCGTCGGCGCCTGCAGCTGCTCCTGCGACTTCGTCGACTGCCCCTGCGTCGAGCAGTCCCCGCCCTTGAAGGCATGGACATCCCGCCCGCAGATCTTGTGCGGCTGGCTGTTGCCCGGCCCGTGCAGGTCGGTGTCGGAGCTCGCGCCCTTGCCGATCGCGACCTGGCCGGCGGTCTT
>DATAMX010000154.1:0-15889 GCA_036260475.1 Gaiellaceae bacterium
CGACGACCGTCGCGCCGGTTGCCGCCGCGCGCGCCTCGTCGACGTCGGACACGAGCACGTCGGCGCCGCCGGCACGAAGCAGTCGCACGAGATCGGCGCCGACGGCACCCGCTCCCTGGACGAGCACGCGCACGCCGTCGAGGTCGGACGACCCGAAGGCGTGCTCGACCGTCGCGTGGATCGCGTGCAACGTCCCGATCGCGGTCCCGCGCGCGCTGTTCCCGCCCTTGCCGGTCGTGCCGTACACCCACGGGCAGCGCTCGGCGACGATGTCGAGATCGGCGGGGGAGATGTTCATGTCGCCGGCGGTGCGGTACGTCCCGCCGAGCGCGGCGACGAGATCGCCGTAGCGGAGCAGCAACGTGCGCCGCGCATCGCCGGTCGGCAGCTCGGGAACGGCGAGCACCGCCTTCCCTCCGCCGCGCGGGATGTCGGCCGCGGCGAACTTCCGCGTCATCGCGCCCGAGAGGCGCATCGCGTCTGCGAGGCCGTCCGCCGGCGTCGGGTAGACCCGCAGGCGCGTCCCGCCGCCACCGGGGCCGAGCGCGGTCGAGTGGATGCACACGAACATCCAGGCGCCGCTCTCGGCGTCGTAGCGGATGACCGCCTCCTCACCGTCCCACGCCTGCAAGAGGTCCTCGAACATGACCGGATTCTGCCTGCGGCCTCGATGCCGAGGCGCCGAATGCATCGGCGCCTCCTGGAAGCGGCGCTCGGCAAGCGAGCGCCTTGGCTACACTCCTCCGCCGATATGGCCGGAGAACGCACAAAGCTCCTCGTCGCCGCCCGCGAGCAGCTCGGGTCGCGCGAAACGCGCAGGCTGCGCCGGCAGGGCCTGATTCCGGGCGTCCTGTACGGCGGCGGGCAACCGGTCGCCATCTCCGTCGCCGAGCGGGAGCTGCGGCGCGCCCTCACCGGCGCCGCCGGCCTGCACTCGATCCTCGACGTCGAGATCGACGGCGTCGGCAAGACGCACGCGTCGATCCTCAAGGAGTACCAGGTCGACAAGGTGCGCGGCCACATCACGCACATCGACTTGCAGGAGGTCCCGCTCGACAAGCCGATCCACGCCTCGGTCAGCGTGCATCTCATCGGCGGCGACGACGCTCCGGGCGTGCGGGAAGGCGGCGTGCTCTCGCAGCCGCTGCGCGAGATCAACATCGAGGCCCTGCCGCTCGAGGTTCCCGAGCACATCGACCTCGACGTCTCGCACATGGGCGTCGGCGACACGCTGCGCATGAGCGACGTCGCCGTCCCGCCGGGCATCACGCTCCTCGACGACCTCGAGACCGTCGTCGCGACCGTCACCGCTCCGACCCGCGAGGTCGAGCCCGAGCCCGTCGAGGGCGAGGAGGTGCCCGAGGGCGAGGAGGCACCCGAGGGCGAAGCGGCTCCCGCCGAGGGCGCGGAGGAAGCGCCCGAGGCCGAAGCTCCCGCAGCAGAGGAGTAGTTCCTGCTCCTCGTCGCGGGCCTCGGCAACCCGGGCCGGGAGTACGCGCGCAACCGGCACAACGCCGGCCATCTCGTGCTCGACGAGCTCGCGCGCCGGCACGGCGGCTCGTGGAAGTCGAAGTTCTCCGGGCAGCTGGCGGAGATCAGGGTCGGCGGCGAGAAGCTCGTCCTGCTCAAGCCGGAGACGTACATGAACGAGTCCGGCCGTTCGGTCGGCGCCGCCGCCCGCTTCTTCAAGGTCGAGCCCACGGACGTGCTCGTCGTCCACGACGAGGGCGACTTCGACCTCGGACGGCTCGAGATCAAGCACGGCGGCGGGCTCGCAGGGCACAACGGCCTGCGCTCGATCGCACAGGAGCTCGGCACGAACGACTTCACGCGCCTCCGGATCGGCGTCGGCCGCCCCGACCGCGGAGACCCTCGGTCACTTGCCGACTACGTCCTCGCGAACTTCGAGCCGCACGACGACGCGGACGCGCTCATCGCGAGCGCCGCCGACGCCGTCGAGGCCTACGTCACGCGGTAGCGAAACGCTTCTTGGCGCGCTCGCGGGCGCGCTCTGCCTCGACCTCGCGGTCGCGCGGCGGGGCCGTGGTGACGAGCGACGCGAGCAGGCGGTTCGTCGCGGCCGCGACCTCGTCCACCGCCCGCGCGAACGCGTCCTCGTTCGCACGCGACGGCTTCGAGAAGCCGCTGACCTTCCGGACGTACTGCTCGGCCGCGCCGTGCACCTCGTGCTCCGTGGCGGGCGGCTCGAAGTTGTACAGCGTATGGATGTTCCGGCACATGCGCACATAACTACCATGACCCCAGCGGAACCGCCGGTTCCGCCCTTCGTCATGGACCGTCCGGTACTCCACGCCTTCGTCTCCGAGCTCGTCGAGAACGAGAGCCTCGGCGCGCTCGCGGACGCGTTGCCCGCGCGCGCACGCGTCTCCGAGGCCGCGCTCCCGCTCCTCCTCGCCTCGCTGTACGAGAAGCTCGGCCGCGGCCTCGTCTGCCTTCTTCCCGAGGACGCGGACGCGCGCGACGCCGCCGAGGCGGCGGCGTGGTTCCTCGGCGAGACCCTCGTCGGCTACCTCCCGAGCCGCGGCGTGGGCTGGGAGTCCGGCCTGGAGCCGCCGCCGCACCTCGTCGGCGAGCGTGCCCGCGCGCTCGACGTCCTCGCCCGCGGCGGGCTCGTATGCGCCTCCGCGCGCGCGCTCGCCGAGCCGATGCCGCCGCCGGAGGCGCGGCCGCAGCCGATCGAGCTCCGTGTGGGCGCGGAGTCCGGGGTGGAGGCCCTGGCCGAGTCGCTCGCCCTCGCCGGCTACGCGCGGGCCGACCGCGCCGACGACCGCGGCCAGTTCGCCGTGCGCGGAGGCATCGTGGACATCTTCCCCGCGACCGGCGGAGAGCCGCTGCGCGTCGAGTTCTTCGGCGACGAGATCGAGTCCATCCGAGCCTTCTCCGCCTTCACGCAGCGCGCGCTCCATCCCGTCGACGAGGCCGTCGTCTATCCGGCTGCCGAGCGGCGCATCGACCTCGTCGACCCTGAGGCGGAAGGGGTCCCGGAGGATCTCGTCCCGCCGCTCGACCGCGTTCCCGACCTCGTCTTCGAGCCGGACGGGGTGCGCCGCGTGTGGGAGGACGACGGCGTCTTCGAACAGCCTTCGCTCGACGGGGCGACCGAGCTCGACCCGTTCCCGCAGACGCAGCCGTTCGCCTTCGAGGCGCAGCGCCCCGCGATCGCCGCACGCGGGCTCGCCGAGGCGGAGACCGAGCTGGCTGCGTTCGTGCGCGCCGGGCAGCGCGTCGTCGTCGCGTTCCCGCACCGCGGCGAGGCGCTGCGCACGCAGAATCTCCTGCGGCGGGTCTCCGCGCGGCTGCTCGAGCCCGGAGAGCCGCTGCCGGACGAGGCCGAGGTGCTGTTCGCGATCGCGCCCGCACGCCGCGGCTTCGTCTGGCGCGATCTCGGGCTCGTCCTCCTCCCGGACCATCAGGTCTTCCGCCGTCGCGTGCCGAAGGAGCGCCGGCTCGGCGGCCGCGCCCTTCAGTCGTTTGCCGACCTGCGCACCGGCGACTACGTCGTCCACGAGGACCACGGCGTCGGCAAGCTGCTCGGCTTCGAGACGAAGGAGGTCGCCGGCGTCACGCGCGACTACCTCCTCCTCGCGTTCCGCGGCGACGACCGCCTGTACGTCCCGCACGAGCAGCTCGGCAAGGTGTCGCGCTACGTCGGTGCCGACGCGAAGGCGCCCGCGCTCTCGAAGCTCGGCGGTAAGGCGTGGCAGCTGCTCAAGTCGCGTGCACGCGAATCCGTGCAGGAGCTCGCGGGCGAGCTGATCGCGCTCTACGCCCAACGCCAGACGCGTCCCGGCATCGCCTTCAACCTCGAGCACGAATGGATCGCGCGCCTGGAGGCGTCGTTCCCGTACCGCGAGACGCCGGATCAGGAAGCGGCGATCGAGGCGGTGAAGGAGGACCTCGAGACGGCGAACCCGATGGACCGCCTCGTGTGCGGCGACGTCGGCTTCGGCAAGACGGAGGTCGCAGTGCGCGCCGCCTTCGCGGTCGCCGTCAACGGCAAGCAGGTGCTCATGCTGGCGCCGACGACGATCCTCGCGGAGCAGCATTGGAACACCTTCCGCGAGCGCTTCCGCGACTTCCCGGTCCGCGTCGAGATGGTCTCCCGTTTCCGTGCGCCGAAGGAGGTCAAGCAGGTGCTCGCCGACTTCGGCGAGGGCAAGGTCGACGTGCTCATCGGCACGCATCGCGTGCTCAGCCGCGACGTCATTCCGAAGGAGCTCGGCCTCGTCATCCTCGACGAGGAGCAGCGCTTCGGCGTTGCGCAGAAGGAGCTGCTGAAGTCGCTGCGCCTCGAGGTCGACGTGCTGACGCTGAGCGCGACGCCGATCCCGCGCACCCTGCATCTCTCGCTGGCGGGCATGCGCGACATCTCCATCATCGAGACTCCTCCGGAGGGCCGCCGCCCGATCCGTACGACCGTCGGCGAGTACGACGAGGAGCTCGTGAAGCTCGCGCTCGAGCGCGAGCGCGAGCGCGAGGGGCAGGCGTTCTACCTGCACAACCGCGTCGAGACGATCGAAGAGGCGGCCGAGAAGCTGCGGCAGCTCTGTCCCGACCTTCGCTTCCTCGTCGCGCACGGGCAGATGAAGGAGAAGGAGCTCGAGGAGAAGATGCACACGTTCCTGCGCGGCGACGCGGACGTGCTCGTCTCGACGACGATCATCGAGTCCGGGATCGACATCCCGCAGGCGAACACGCTCGTCGTCGAGCGCGCCGACATGCTCGGGCTGTCGCAGCTCTACCAGATCCGCGGACGCGTCGGACGCTCGGACGCGACTGCGCACGCGTACCTCTTCTATCCCGACGCGCAGGAGCTCACGGGGGAGGCGCGCGCGCGGCTTGCGACGCTCGCCGACCACACCGAGCTCGGCGCCGGCTTCGCGATCGCGATGCGCGATCTCGAGATCCGCGGCGCCGGCGAGCTGCTCGGGGCCGAGCAGTCCGGGCACGTCGCGGCCGTCGGCTTCGAGCTGTACGTCGAGCTGCTCAACGAAGCGGTGGCCGAGCTCCAGGGCCAGCGCCGCGTGGCCGCCCGGCCGGTACGGGTCGACGCGCGCATCGACGCCTACGTCCCGCAGCAGTACGTCGGGTCGGAGGCGCTGCGCATCGACATCCACCGCCGCCTGGCCCTCGCCGAGACCGACGACGAGCTGCGGGAGCTCGCAGCCTCGCTCGAGGACCGCTTCGGGCCGCTGCCGGAGCCGGTCGAGAACCTCTTCTCGATCCAGGAGGCGAAGATCAAGCTCGCGTCGCTCGGTGCGGACTACCTCGTCTTCCGCGGCGGGAAGGCCACCGTCGGCCGGCTCGTCCTCGGCTCGAAGGAGCTGCAAGAGCTGCGCGGGCGAATCCACACCGCCGTCTACACCGTAGGGAACCGCGAAGTGAGCCTTCGGAGCGAGGACGGATTCCCCCAGGCCCTCCGCCTGGTCGATGCTATCTTGGATGCCCGTCGGGCGGCCTGAGCCCGCTTTCCTTATGACCAAGCGCCTTCTCATCGTTGCTTGCCTTGCTCTGTTGACCGGCGTCCTCGCGGCGTGCGGCGGCGGCACGAAGAACGTCCCCTCCGACTCGGTCGCGCTCGTCAACGGGGACTCGATCACGAAGGCCCAGTTCAACAGCCTGATCGACGCGACCGCCAAGGTCGCCCGGGTGAACAAGCAGACCCCGCCCAAGGCCGGGACTGCCGCCTACAAGTCGGTGCAGGACCGGGTCATGGCCTTCCTCGTCCAGCTCGACGAGTTCACGCAGAAGGGCAAGGATCTCGGCGTCGACATCACGGACAAGCAGGTCGAGAAGCAGATCGCCAAGGTGAAGAAGCAGTACTTCGGCGGCAACGAGGCGAAGTTCGAGAAGGGCCTCGCGGCGCAGGGCCTCACGGTCGAGATCTACCGGCTGGAGTGGCGCTCGCAGCTGCTGAGCCAGGCGATATACAACAAGATCACGAAGAACATCAAGGTGACCCCGTCGGCAGTGCAGGCGTACTACAACACCCACAAGTCGTCGTACACGACCGCGGCGTCGCGCGATGTCCGCCACATCCTCGTGAACAGCAAGACGCTCGCGACTCAGCTCGAGAGCCGGCTCAAGAGCGGCGAGAGCTTCGCCACGCTCGCGAAGAAATATTCGAAGGACCCGAGCTCGGCGAAGGTTGGTGGCAAGCTCACCATCACGAAGGGCGAGACCGTCGCGCCGTTCGACAAGGTCGCGTTCTCGCTCAAGACCGGAGAGACGTCACCGCCGGTGCACACGCAGTACGGCTGGCACATCATCCAGGCGCTCTCCGCGGTCAAGCCCGCGAAGGTCACACCGCTCGCCAGCGTCAAGCAGAGTATTCAGAGCACGCTCCTGCAGACGAAGAAGAGCAATGCGATGAACGCCTGGGTCGACCAGGTGAAGAAGGATTACGCCAAGAAGGTCGTCTACGCCGCCGGGTACACGCCGTCCGCGACGACGACTGCGACGACCTCCACCACCGGCTGATTTGCCGGGCCTGGCAGAGGCCCTTCTCGAGCTGCAGCAGCTGACCGAGCGGCTGCGACGCGAATGCCCGTGGGACCGCGAGCAGACCGCGCGCACGATCGTGCCGCACACGGTCGAGGAGGCGTACGAGGTCGCGGACGCCGCGCTGGCGGACGACGACGACAAGCTGCTCGACGAGCTCGGCGATCTGCTCTTCCAGGTCTTCTTCCTGTCGCTGCTGCTGCAGGAGCGAGGTCTGGGGGATCTGGAGGCCGTGACGCGGAACGTGCACGCGAAGCTCGTGCGCAGGCACCCGCACGTGTTCGGCGACGTCGACGCTGCGACGCCGGCGCGTGTCAAGGAGAACTGGGAGAAGATCAAACGGGAGCAGGAGGGCCGCGAGGGCGTCTTCCACGACGTCGCAGAGGCCCTTCCCGCGTTGCTCTACGCGCGCAAGCTCCAGCAGCGGGCACGCGCCGTCGGGTTCGAATACCCCGACGTGCACGGCGCGCTCGCGGATCTCGACGACGAGGTGCGTGAGCTGAAGGCCGATCTCGATCCATCCGAGCTCGGCGACGTCCTCTTCGCCGCGGTCAACGTCGCGCGTAAGCTCGACGTCGACCCGGAGCTCGAGCTGCGTCTCGCCGCGAGGCGCTTCCGCGATCGCGTAACAACTGCGGAGGCTCTTGCGGCCGCGCGCGGCGAGAATTGGAGCGAGCTTCCGCTCGACCAGCAGGACCGCTACTTCGACCTCGCCAAGGAGACGACCCGATGAGCACAATCGCCCACGTCAGCGCGCGCCAGATTCTCGACTCGCGCGGCAACCCGACCGTGGAGGCCGAGGTCCGGCTCGACTCGGGAGCCTTCGGCCGCGCCGCCGTTCCGTCCGGCGCATCCACCGGCGTCCACGAGGCGGTGGAGCTCCGTGACGGTGGCGAGGCCTACGGCGGGAAGGGCGTGACGAAGGCCGTCGCGCATGCCGCGGGCGAGATCGCCGACGCGGCTCGCGGGCTCGACGCCGCCGACCAGGAGCGGCTCGACCGCCGTCTGATCGAGCTCGACGGGACCCCGAACAAGGGCCGGCTGGGCGCGAACGCCATCCTCGCCGTGTCGCTGGCGACGGCGAAGGCGGCGGCGGCCGACGCGGGCGTCTCGCTCTTCCGCCATCTCGGCGGCGAGCAGGCGACGACGCTGCCCGTGCCGATGATGAACGTCATCAACGGCGGCGTGCATGCGGCCAACTCGATCGACCTGCAGGAGTTCATGGTCGTCCCCGTCGGCGCGTCCTCGTTCGCAGAGGCGGTGCAGATCGGCGCGGAGACGTATCACGCGCTCCAGAAGGTGCTGAAGGAGGAGGGGCTCGCAACCGCCGTCGGCGATGAGGGCGGGTTCGCCCCCGATCTGCCGTCGAGCGAGGCAGCGATCGAGGCGATCCTCAGCGCAGCCGAGCGCGCGGGACATCATGACCGCGTCGCGATCGCGCTCGATCCTGCGTCGAGCGAGCTCTTCGCCGACGGCGTGTATCGCTTCGAAGGGCGCGAGGCGCAGCCCGAGGAGATGGCCGACTTCCTCGCGGGTCTCGTCGACCGCTTCCCGATCGTGTCGATCGAGGACGGCAATGCCGAGGACGACTGGGACGGCTGGCAGGCGACGACGGAGAAGCTGGGCGACCGCATTCAGCTGGTCGGCGACGACATCTTCGTCACCAACCCGGAGCGGCTGCAGCTCGGCATCGATCGCGGCGTCGCGAACTCGATCCTCATCAAGGTGAACCAGATCGGCACGCTGACGGAGACGATCGAGGCCGTGAAGCTCGCGCAGAGTCACGGGTACACCGCCGTCATGTCGCACCGGTCGGGCGAGACCGAGGACGCGACCATCGCCGATCTCGCGGTCGCGCTCGGTACCGGCCAGATCAAGACGGGCGCACCCGCACGCACCGATCGCGTGGCCAAGTACAACCAGTTGCTCCGCATCGAGGAGGAGCTGGGCTCGCGCGCGGGTTATCCGGGTTGGGCGGCGTTTCCGCGCGCGCGTCACGTACTCTGAGCCGCATGGTCGAGCAGCGCAGAACGAAGATCGTCGCGACGCTCGGACCGGCCTCGGCGACGACCGACCGGCTGAGCGAGCTCATCGGCGCCGGCGTCGACGCCGTGCGACTGAACCTCTCGCACGGCACGCACGAGGAGCACGCGGAGCGTGCCTGGCTCGTGCGCGAGATCGCGTCGAAGATCGGCCGCCCGATAGCGCTCATCGCCGACCTGCAGGGGCCGAAGCTGCGCGTCGGCGATCTCCCGGAGCCGAGGCTCCTCGTGCGCGGCGAGCACATCGTCATCTGCGCGGAGGAGCTCGCGACGAACGGTGACCTCCCGGTCGCGCCGGCGGTCATCGGTGAGGTGCTGCAGCCCGGCCACGACGTCCTCATCGACGACGGGCTCGTGCGTCTGCGTGTCGACGAGGTCTCGGGCGGGCGGGCGCGTTGTGCCGTGCTCGTCGGCGGGCCGGTGAGCTCGCACAAGGGCGTGAACCTTCCGGGCGTCCCGCTTCCGATTCCGTCGCTGACGCCGAAGGACGTCGCCGACCTCGACTTCGCGCTCCAGACCGGTGTGGACTTCATCGCCCTGTCGTTCGTCCGCTCCGCCGACGACGTCCGCGAGCTACGGGACGTGATCGAGCAAGCGGGATCGCACGCGCACGTGATCGCGAAGATCGAGAAGGCGGAGGCGATCGACGTGCTCGACGACGTGCTCGAGGTGACGGACGCGGTAATGGTCGCGCGCGGCGACCTCGGCGTCGAGATCGGTCCCGCCCTCGTGCCGCTCCTGCAGAAGCGGATCATCGCCAAGGCGCTCGAGCGCGGCAAGCCGGTGATCACGGCTACGCAGATGCTCGAGTCGATGGTCCATTCCGCCGAGCCGACGCGCGCCGAGGCGAGCGACGTGGCGAACGCGATTCTCGACGGCACGTCGGCGGTGATGCTCTCGGGCGAGACCGCGGTCGGCGAGTATCCCGTCGAGGCGGTTGCGTACATGGACCGCATCGCGCGCGCGATCGAGCCGAGCATGGACTACCGGCACGAGCTGCCCGAGGCGCATGAGAATCCGACCATCGGCGGCGCGATGTCGAACGCCGCCTGCGACCTCGCCGAGGCGCTGCGCGCGGGCGCGATCCTCGTCCCGACGTTCTCCGGCCGGACGGCGAACGCGGTCGCGCGGCTGCGGCCGCGCCGCCCGATCGTCGCGCTCACGCACATCGACTGGGCCATGCGCCAGCTCGCGCTGGAGTGGGGCGTGACCCCGCTCCTCATCCCCGAGGCGCCCGACGTCGAGAACCTCTGGCGCACGTCCATCGACGCCGCGTGCGACGCGGGCCTCGTGCAGCGAGGCGACCGGGTCGTGATCACCGCAGGGACTGCCGTGAACATTCCCGGCACGACCAACGTGATCAAGGTGGACATCGCCTGAGGAGCGGCTGAAAGTGCTGCGCACTTTCAGCCGTTGGAGGTTCCCGCTTCGCGGGAGCGCTCGTCGGCGAAGCCGCCGAGCTCTTATGAGTCCGGGCGGAGCGTCTCTTCTGCGCGCGTGGTCGTGCCTTCGGCAGGACCACGCGCTTCCTCCGGCCGTCACTAACGCTTCGCGTTAGCGCCGGCCTCGACCTTCGTTCGCTTACGGCCGTTGCAGGAAACGGCTTGCTCTGGCGAGAACATCGCGCGGATGACCCTTCGCCGCTGGCTCGCCGTCGGGGCGCTCGTGCTCGTCGCGCTCCTCTACTACCGCCCGCTCAGGGCGTACGTCGACGCGCGCGGGCAGGTCGGCCAGCGGCAGGCGGTCGTCCGGCGGCTCGAGCGCGAGAAGCAGAACCTCGAGCGGCGGCTCGGCGCGTCCACGTCCGTCGCCACCGTCGCGCGCGAGGCGCGCGCTCTCGGCTACGTCCGTCCGGGCGAGCACCTCTTCATCGTCAAGAACATCGACGCCTGGCGGAAGCGGCTGCGCGCTAGCTTGCAGCCGCATGGACACTGACGCCGACATCGTCGCGCGGCAGCTCGGCCGCGAGCCGCGCGCGTTCAGGCGCGTCGTCGTCCGCTGTCCGTTCGGGCTACCCGCGGTGACCGAGCAGCATCCGTACGCGCCGGACGGGGAGCCGTTCCCGACGACGTACTACCTGACCTGCCGCCACCTCGTCGCCGCCGTGTCCCGCCTGGAGGCCGGAGGCGGAGTCGAACGCTGGACGGCACGGGCGGAAGCAGATCCCGAGCTCGCGGCGAGCCGCGCGCGTGCCGACGACGAGCAGCGCCGCATCCGCCGCGCGCTCGCCGGCACCGAGACCGGCCGGGACGGCGGCGCGTCCCTCGACCTCGGCGTTGGAGGCGCCGGCCCGAACGCGGGCTCGCTCAAGTGCCTGCACGCGCACGCTGCCTTCGCACTCGCGCGGCCGGAGTACGCGCTCGGGCGGCGTATCCTCGCGGAGGTGGAGCTGCCCTGGCCACCGCGGTGCTGCACCGAGATGAGCTGATGGAGGCGCTTGCGCTCGTCCGGCACGAATGGAGCGACGGTCACCGGTCGCTCGAAGCCGAGCGCGGCGATCCCCGCCGCTACGCGCAGCTCGTCACGCAGGTCGAGGTCCTGACCGACGAGCTCCGGCGCCGCGTCGGCGGTACGTATTCGCTCGCCGAGCTCGCCGCCGCCTACCGCGACGCGGACACGTGGGCGCGCCAGGCGGTCGCCGACCACGCGCCCACCCCGGGATGGCCGCGCGATCTGTCCCTCGTCCTCGCCGCGGCCTTCCACGTCTACCAGCGCGGCGCGACCGACTTCGCCTCGTGACCGGCTGGAGGCGCTGGCTGCTCGTCTTCTTCGCCGCCACGGTCGTCTTCGCGGTCGGGATCGCGCTCGGCGAGGCCGTCCACGACAACCCGAAGCCGGGAATCACGTTCACAACCGAGATTACGGCCCATCCGTAACCTTTCGGGGAGTAGGAACGTTGAGAATTGGACAGGTTCCAGTGTGATGGCGATGCGCGACGACAGCGAATGGCTCACCCTCGGGCAGGCGGCCCGTTTTCTCGGCGTCGCCCAGAGCACGATCCGGAAGTGGTCGGACCAGGGTCGCGTGCCGGCCTTCTACACCCCGGGCGGCCACCGGCGGTACCGGCGCTCGGACCTGGAGACGTTCCTCGAGCGCTCCGGTCCCGGCGGCCAAACGAAGGGCGGCCCGCTCGTCCTCCTCGTCGACGACGACGAGCGCGTCCGCGAGCTCGTTCGCATCAACCTCGAGTTCGAGGGCTACACCGTGCGTGAGGCCGCCGACGCAAACGAGGGCCTGGCCGCCATCGACGAGGCGAAGCCCGATCTCGTCCTGCTCGATGTGATGATGCCGCAGGTGGACGGCTGGGAGATGCTCCGTCGCATGCAGGAGCGCTACGGCGCGGGCGCGATTCCCGTCGTCATGTTCAGCGGCAAGCTCGACGAACAGGCCGAGGAGCAGGCGACGAGCCGCGGCGCGCAGGGCTTCGTCGGCAAGCCGTTCGACCTGCAGCAGCTGATCGACAAGACGAAGCAGCTCGCACCGGTCTGAATCACCGCGCCGAGCACTGGATCGTCGAGCACCGCTCCGCGTCGCTCGACCACGTCTTCGTCTGGCTGACGCGCATCGGAAGCTGGGGCGTCGTCTGGATCGCGCTCGCGCTCGTGCTCGCACTGTTGCGGCGCCGCGTGCAGCCGCTCGTGCTCGTCGCGCTCGCCGATGCAGCCGCCGAGGGGGCCGCCGACCTCCTGAAGAGCGCGATCGGAACACGTCGTCCGCATCTCGCGCACCGCCTCGTGCCGCTCCCGCACAGCGCGTCGTTTCCATCCGGTCACGCGGCGACGAGCTTCGCGTGCGCGACCGTCCTCTCGTTTCTCGCTCCTCGCGCCGCGCCGGCGTTCTACACGCTCGCCGCGGCGATCGCGTACTCGCGGCTGTACGTCGGCGTGCACTGGCCGCTCGACGTCGTCGGCGGCGCCGTGCTCGGCCTCGTCATAGCTCTTCTGCTGCTCTCAGAAGTCCGGCGCCGATCAAGAGGACGGCCGCGGCGAGGCTGATGAAGATGCCGATGCCGCGTCCCGCGGTGCCGAAGAACGTGTCCGGGATCGAGATGAGCCGGATGAGGACGAAGATCGTCGCCAGCGCTCCGAGAGCGATGAGCACGAGGCTCTCCGGTACCGCCGCGGGAAGCTCGATGCCTGCCTCGCGCAGCGCTTCGAGAATGAGCGTCGCGAGCCCGATGAAGAAGACCAGCTTGCCGAGTGCGCCCGTGTGCCAGCCCGTCACCGACAGCGTCAGCCCGTCGGCCTGTGTGCCGGCGTACCAGTCGGTGAACGCGGAGATGGCGAGGACGAGCCCGGCGATCCAGGCGAAGCGCTCGCCCCAGTAGCCGGGCACCACCGGGCGCGGCGCCGGACGCCGCTCCGGGCCGGCCGGCGCGCGGGGCGGCACCATCGGCTCGGGCGTTTGCACAGGCGCAGTATGGGCACATTTGCACCAGGGTGAGCGAGGAAGCAGGCGTAGGGACGGATCTCGGCCGTGCGGAGGACGAGTTCGTCGCCTTTCTCGCAGCGGGCGCGCCGGCGGTGGGAGAGTTCCGCTGCAGCGAGTGCGGCTACGGCGTGAGCGTCTACCGCGCCCTGCCGATCTGCCCGATGTGCGGCGGCGTGACCTGGGAGCACGGCCCGTGGAGCCCGCCTGCCCGTGCTCGGGCGGTCGGCTAGAGACCGAAGAGCCGCTGGATCTCGTGCCAGGCGCCGATGACGAACGCGACGGCGATGGCGAGCAGCACCATCATCGCGATGTAGAAGCGGTAGCGGGCGAGCCGGTTCTCCTCGCGCCGCCGGATCCGCGCCTGGCGCTGGGCGCGGTGGTAGCGGTAGCGGAGCTCGACCGTCGAGGGCTCGAGCGGGGCGTCCTCCATCCGATGCGCAGGCCTGGCCACGAGGCCGGATTGTAAAGGCGACTCCGCTGCGGCGATACTTCTCCGGGGGGCTGATGACCGTCCAGGCCGAATCGGAACCGCTCGCCCAGGCGCCGGGGATCTCGATCGACGCCCTGGCGGCGCTCGCCCGCGCGGTCGCGGACGCCGCCTCCCGCGCGAGCCTCGCCTCCGCCCTGCAGGACCTCGTCGGCGCCGCCCGCGCCGGCACCGGCGCCGACGTGAGCCTCGTGCGCGTCCTTTCGGGCGACCGGCTCGAAACCGTCGCCGTGTCCGGATCGGCCGCGCTCGCCGCCGAGCTGGAAGGCGACCGCGTCCCCGCTTCGGAGCTCGCCGGTGGCCGCGTCGAGCTCATCTCCGACGCCCCGGCGGGCGTGCGTCGTGTCGCGGGCCGCGTCCGGGCCGCCTCGATCCTCGTCCTTCCGGTGCTCCTGGACGAGGGCGCAGCGACGCTCGAGCTG
This sequence comes from Gaiellaceae bacterium, assembly GCA_036260475.1. Taxonomy (GTDB): domain Bacteria; phylum Actinomycetota; class Thermoleophilia; order Gaiellales; family Gaiellaceae; genus Palsa-739. Next base: position 13,905 of record DATAMX010000154.1, read on the forward strand.
TACCGCAACGGCCCGTTCTCGCCCTCGGAGGAGCTCGCCGCCGATCTGGCCGCCGGCCACGTGGCGCTCGTCCTGCGCGCCTTCGCGGCTCCGGCCGCGGACGTTCCGGCGGCCCGCCAGGCGCTCGATCTCGCCGGTGAGGCGCTCGCCGCTGCCCTGCACGAGACCTCGCCCGCGGCCGAGGTCGTCCGCCTTGCGGCCGGCGTCGTCGGCGCGCCCGCCGCGCTCCTGTGGCAGCGGAGCGAGGACGACGCGCTCGAGCTCGTCGGCTCGCACGGTCTCGATCCGGAGGCCGGGCTCGGCGATGCGCCGCAGCTCGCCGCCGCCGCGCTCGAGGACGGCGGATCGATCCGCGCCATCGCCTCCGACCGGCTGCCGGACGGGTGCGGCATCTCGACGACGCTCTCGCTCGGCGAGCCGCCCGTCGGCTTCCTCCAGCTGCTCTTCGCCCCGGGCGCCGAGCCCGGCGCCGATCAGCTCGGCCGGCTCACGATCTTCGGCGTCCGCGCCGCGCACGTGCTCCGCTCCGGCGTCCGTGTCCGCGAGCTGGAGCTCGAGCTCGAGCAGTCGCGCGTCCTTCTCACCGTCGTGGGGCAGGCGACGGCCGAGCTCTCCCTGACGCACACGCTCGAGACGGCGGTTGCGCGCATCGCCGAGCTGCTCGACGTCGAGCGGGTGGCGGTCTACCTCCGGGTCGCCGGCGACCGGCTCGCGCCGGCGGCCGGGTACGGGCTCGCCGGCCCGCACGCGCGCGTCGCCGAGCGCCTGCTCGAGCTCGGCATCGGCTCGGCCAGGCGCAGGCACCCCCTCGTGGAGGTGTCGGACACGGACGCCGACTTCCGCCTCGGTGACGCGCGCGACGCCGCGCGCGAGGCAGGCATCCATGCGGCCCTCGCCGTCCCTCTGCTTGTCCGGGACGACGTCATCGGGCTGCTCGCCGTGTACCCGGATCGGGGCCGAGCGGTGAGCGAGAGCGAGTCCGCGCTGCTCTCCGCTCTCGCGTCGCAACTCGCCGTCGCCGTCCAGAACGCGCAGCTGCACGAACGGACAGCGGAGCTGTCGGCGCAGCGCGAGGCCGCGCTCGCCTCCGAGCGCGAAGCGGCCCGACGCCTCGGGGCCTTGTACGAGATCTCGCGCTCGTTCGCGCAGAGCCTGTCGCTCGAGGCGACGCTCGAGGCGCTCGCGCGGACGGTCGTCGAGGTGCTCGACGTCGACGCCGCCGTCATCCGCATGCCCGACGCGCGGCGCGAGCAGCTCGAGCCACGGGCGCTGCACGTCAAGGACCCGAGCCTGGCCGCCGCCGTGCGTCCGGTTCTCTACCGGCCGCAGCCGTTCGGCGCGACGGCGGTGCAGCGGCTGTTCCGCGAGGTGGCGCCCGTGCGGCTGCGGCGGCGGGGGGCGAACGACCTGCTCGATCCGTTCCTCGAGAAGGGCTGGACGGCGGCGATGGTTCCGGTGGCCACGCCTGCGGAGGTGATCGCCTCGCTCGCCATCTTCTCCTTCCGTCCCGGAAGCCCGATCAGCGCCGCCACCGTCGACGCGGCGCTCGCCATCGCCGGTCAGGCCGCGCTCGCGATCGACAACGCGCGCCTCTATCAGCAGCAGAAGGAGTTCGCGGACACGATGCAGCGCTCGCTGCTGCCGAGCGGCCACCCGGACGTCGTCGGGCTGGAGGTGGGGGAGGTGTACGAGTCGTCGGCGCGCGTCGAGGTCGGCGGCGACGTCTACGACTTTCTCGAGCTGCCGGACGGGAGCCTCGCCGTCGTGCTCGGCGACGTGACGGGGCACGGGGTGGAGGCGACCGCGGACATGGCGATGGCGAAGTTCGTCTTCCGCTCGCTCTCACGTGAGCATCCGCAGCCGGCGGACTTCCTCGCACGCGCGAACGACGTCGTCGTCGACGAGATCGCGCCGGGCAAGTTCATCACGATGACGTACGTCACCGTCGACGGCGTCACCGGCGCAGTCGCGTGCGCGAACGCGGG
>DATAMX010000165.1:0-5923 GCA_036260475.1 Gaiellaceae bacterium
TGGCCGCGGACGATCGACGCGTAGCGCAGCGGGAACCAGAGCCGCGCCCACCACGGCGGCTCGGTTCGCTGGAGGTAGAGGAACGCGCCGAGTGCCGCGGCGATGACTGCGCCTGCGAGGGTCAGTCGCTTCAGGGCCCGCACAACGCCTCGACCACGTTGCCCACGAATGCATCGAGATCCTCGAGTGGGCCGTCGTTCACGAATGCATAGTCCGCGCGCTGCGCCTTCTCGTCGTCCGGGATGAGCCGCGACTCCCGGTCGGCGAGATCGGCGCGCCGCGCTGCCCGGACCTCGGGCGGGGCGGTGACGACGACGACCGCGTCGAAGCGGCCTTCGCCGCCGGTCTCGTACAGCAACGGGATCTCGATCGCGGCGACCGGTGCGTCGACGGAGGCGAGCCACGCATCGGCGGCCGCCCGCGTCTTCGGATGGAGGAGCTGCTCGAGCCAGTCGAGCTCGCGACGGTCGCGGAAGACGATCTCGCCGATGCGCGCGCGGTCGCCGACGGCGTCTTCACCCCAGCGTTCACCGATCGCCGCCCGGACTTCGGTGTCGTTCGCGAGCAGGTCGTGCACGATCGCGTCCGCCGACAGCGTTGCCGCGCCGTGACGCGCGAATGCGGCGAGCGCCTCGCTCTTCCCCGCCGCGATGCCGCCGGTGATCGCGACCGCGAGCGGCCGCCGAGCCACTATTCGGCGGAGGGCTCGGCTTCCGAGTCGGCCTCGGCCGGCTCTGCCGATGCCTCGGGGGCAGCCGTCTCTTCCTCGGCGACCGGGGCGGCCGGCTCTTCCGGCGCCTCCGTGGCGGCCGTCTCGTCGGTGAAGACGTCCTCGGAGAGATCGATGGCCGGCGGAGCAGCCTCGTCGCCGGGCTTGGGCTGGATGGGCATCCCGTCCTCGACGCGCTTCAGCGACAGCGACAGCCGCCGGCGCTCCGCGTCGACCTCGAGAATGCGGACGTTCACCGTGTCGCCCTGCGACACGACCTCGCGCGGGTTCTCGACATGATGCTGCGCGAGCTCGGAGATGTGCACGAGGCCTTCGACCCCGGGGAGGATCTCGACGAAGGCGCCGAACGTGACCACCTTCGTCACCTTGCCCTCGACGACGTCGCCCTCCTGGTAGCTCTCGACCACCTGCTGCCACGGATCGGTCTGCGTCTGCTTCAGGCCGAGGGAGATCCGCTGGCGGTCGCGGTCGATGTCGAGCACCTTGACCTGGACCTTCTGGCCGATCTCGAGCACCTCGGACGGATGGTTGACGTGGCTCCACGACAGCTCGGAGATGTGGATCAGGCCGTCCATCCCCTCCAGGTCGACGAACGCGCCGAAGTCGACGATGTTCGAGATCGTCCCCTCGACGACGTCGCCGGGATTGAGCCGGTCGAGGATGGCCTGGCGCATCTCCTTGCGCTCGTCCTCGAGGACGGCGCGACGCGAGAGCACGACGTTGTTGCGCGAGCGGTTGAGCTCGATCACCTTGCAGCGGAGCTCCTGGCTCAGGTACTCGTCGAGGTCCTGCACGCGGCGGATGTCGACGAGCGACGCGGGCAGGAACCCGCGCACGCCGAGATCGAGGATGAGGCCGCCCTTGACGACCTCGATGACCCGGCCGTTGACGGGATCGCCCTGCTCGTAGGCCGCCTCGATCGCCTTCCAGGCGATCTCGAACCGGGCGCGCTTCTTCGACAGGATGAGACGACCCTCGGCGTCCTCCTTCGTCATGACGAGCGCGGCGATCTCGTCGCCGACCGAGACCTCGTCGGCCGGGTTCACCGACCGGCGGATCGAGAGCTCGCTGACGGGGATGACGCCCTCCGACTTGTAACCGATATCGACGAGGACTTCGTCCTTGTCCACGCGGACGACGGTGCCGTTCACGACCTCCCCCTCGTTGATGGTCGGGAAGGTCGATTCGTAGTCGGGAATCAGCTCGCCGTCGGGGCCGGTTGTCCAGACGCCTTCTTCGAGCCGTGGGTCGTTGATTGTCTCGTTAGCCATATGAGGCGGGCAGTATAGCCCCAGGCTTCTAGACGCCCTCGGCCCCGCATTGTTAGGTCGGGCGCGCCGATACGCTGACGCGAAGTGGACGAGCGCTACCCCATCGGCGACACCGAATCCGTCTCGGTCGCCGTCCTCCGCCACGACGGCGCGGACGGCTATCTCGGCTGGTCGGCCGCGGTCGGCCTGCGCGGCGGCGAGGCGACGGTGCACGTCCCGGGCCACTACCCCGCCGTGCTCGCCGGGCGGCTCCGGGCCGCCGACGCCCGTTTCGCGCCCGGAGCGCGCCTCGGGCGCGACGAGTACCTCGACGTCACCGGCCTCGCGCGGGACGGGCTGGAGTCGATCGCCCTGTCGTCGAGCGCCCGCTCCCCCGTGCGCGTCACCGTCGAGGTGCCGCGCGACGAGCTCGCACCGCTGGCCGAGCTCCTGGACAAGGCGCAGCAGCTGATCGAAGAGCTCCGCCAAGGCCTCGGCCTGGTGCCCGATTCAGTACCAGACGCGTTCTAAGCGCTCCGAGCAAACCGACGACCCGGGGCCGGAGCGAACGCCAGCGTTCGTGACGGCCGCACCAGCGCGTGGGGACGGGCGAAGCCCGCCACCGCGCGCGCAGAACCGAACCGTCGCTCACACTCCTAAAGAGCTCGGCGGCTTCGCCGCCGAGCGCTCCCGCGAAGCGGGACCATTCACAGCTTGAAAGTGCGCAGCACTTTCAAGCTTTAGCTTCGTTCCAGTCGTCGCCGGCGCCGACGTCGACGGCGAGCGGCGGGTCGAGCGGATACGCGTCGCACATCTCCTTGCGCACGAGCTCCTTGACCGTCGAGACCTCCACGTCGGGGGCCTCGACGAGCAGCTCGTCGTGCACCTGGAGGACGAGGCGCGACTTCCGGCCCTCGTCACGCAAGCGGCGATGGATGTTCACCATCGCGATCTTGATGATGTCCGCCGCGGTTCCCTGCATGACCGAGTTGACCGCGAGACGCTCGCCGAGCCCGCGCGTCTGGCGGTTGGACGCGCGGATCTCCGGGACGGGACGCCGCCGTCCCAGCAGCGTCGTCACGTAGCCGTCGCGCTCCGCCTGCTCGATCGTGCGCTGGATGAAGTCCTGCACGAGCGGGAAGCGCGCCAGATACGTGTCGATGTACGCCTGCGCCTCGTCACGCGGGATCTCGAGGTTCTCCGACAGCCCGAACGCGGAGATGCCGTAGATGATCCCGAAGTTCACCATCTTCGCGATGTTGCGCTCGTCCTTCGTCAGCGTCGCCTGGTCCTTGCCGAGCACCTCCGCCGCGGTCGCTGCGTGGATGTCCTCGCCGCGCGCGAATGCCTCCCGCAGCTTCGGCTCCCCGGACACGTGCGCGAGGATCCGCAGCTCGACCTGCGAGTAGTCCGCGGACACGAGCCGGTGTCCCGCCTCGGCGACGAACGCGCTGCGGATCTCGCGACCGAGCTCCGTGCGGATGGGAATCGCCTGGAGATTCGGGTTCGACGTCGAGAGGCGTCCGGTCGCGGCGACCGCCTGATTGAAGTGCGTGTGCAGCCGGCCGTCGTCGCCGATCAGCGTCGGCAGCGGACCGAGATACGTGTTGACGAGCTTCGTCAGCTCTCGCCAGTCCTCGATCACCTCGACGATCGCGTGCTCGTGCCGGATCGTCCGCAGCACGCGCGTGTCGGTCGAGTAGCCCGTCTTGCCCTTGCGCCCCGGCGTCAGCTTCAGCTCGTCGAAGAGCACGCGCGCGACCTGCTGCGTCGAGCCGAGCATGAACTCCTCGCCGGCGAGCTCGAACGCGCGCGACTCGAGCTCTTCCACGCGGTCCGAGAGCCGGGCCGTGATCTCCCCCATGCGATACGTGTCGATCTTGACGCCTGCGTCCTCCATCGCGGCGAGCACCGCGGTGAGCGGCAGCTCGATCCGGTCGTACAGCTCCTCGCTCCCGCGCTCGCGCAGGCGCGCGCGCAGCAGCGGCGCGAGCCTGCGCGGGACCTCCGCCGCGCGGACGAGCGCGGCCGTCTCCTCCTCCGCGGCCGGCTCGGCGATCGCCTCGACGCCGTACTCCGCGGCGAGATCGTCGAGCTCGTACCCGGGCCGGCCCGGCTCGATGAGGTACGCGGCGATGAGCGTGTCCTCGGCCGGGAGCTGCGTCAGCTGCGGCAACGCTTTGTAGTCGTGTGCGGTTATGTCGGCAGCGCGGAGGGCGGCGGCCAGGTCGCCCGGAAGCGGGGCAACGAGAACAGGAGCTCCAGCGCGGGCGACCGCAACGCGGTCGCCTCCGACTGCGAGAGCGACGGGACCGGTGAGGCTCGGCAGGACATCGACGGGCTCCCACGCAACGCTCGTGCCTGCGACGATCCGCGCGGCTGCAGGGACAGCCTCGTCGAGCGTGTCGATCCGGTTGAGCAGGCCTCGGAACTCGAAGCGCCGGAACATCTCGCGCAGCTGCGAGCGGTCCGGCGGCGCGAGCACGAGCTCGGAAGGGTCGCAGTCCAGGTCGAGGTCGCGGCGCATCGTGGCGAGCTCCTTCGACGTGCGCGCGTCGTCCTCGTGCTCGGTCAAGTTCTTTCGCCGACCGGGCGAGAGGTCGTCGAGATGCTCGTACACGCCGTCGAGCGAGCCGTACTGCGCGACCAGCTGCCCGGCGGTCTTGTCGCCGATGCCGGGCACTCCGGGGATGTTGTCCGACGTGTCGCCCTTGAGCCCGATGAAATCGGGGATCTGATCGGGCCGGATGCCGTAGCGGGCCTCGACGCGCTCTGGCGTGTACACCTGGACGTCGCTCACGCCACGCGGCGTCATCATCAGGCAGACGTTCGACGACACGAGCTGGAACGCGTCGCGATCCGTGGAGACGACGCACGTCCGCACCCCGGCTTCGTCCGCGCGCGTCGCAAGCGTCGCGATGACGTCGTCGGCCTCCCAGCCCTCGAACTCGAGGTTGCGATACCCGAACGCCTCGACGATCGGCCGGAAGAACGGGAACTGCTCGCGCAGGAGGTCGGCCATCGGCCGCCGCCCCTCCTTGTAGACGACGTCCGCGGCCTCTGCGACGGCGGCGCGGTGCACCGGGCGGGTGTCCCAGGCGACGGCGACGCCCTTCGGCTTGTAATCGCTCAGGAGCTTGAACAGCATGTTCGTGAACCCGAGCAGCGCGTTCGTCGGAAAGCCCTCGGTGGTCGCAAGCTCCTCGGGCAGGGCGAAATACGCGCGGTACGCGAGGTTGTTGCCGTCGACGAGGAAGAGCTCGGACTCGCGCGCAGGGCCGTCGTCGAGCTCCAACTCGAGGCCCGTGAGCGTCTTCGGCGACATGATCCGAGTCTAAGGTCCGCGGGTGCCCCGGATCCCGCTACTGGCTGGGACGAAGCTCGTCATCGCGGCCGCGCCGGACGACGCGATCGTGCTCCGCCCGCCGGCGCCGGGGCCGGCGGTGGCGGACGTCGGCGCAGCGGTTCGCGACGCGCTCAGGTTCCCGCTCGAAGGCGAGCCGCTCGAGGCGCTCGTGCGCCGCCGTGCTCGGGCGACGATCGTCGTCGAGCCGCCGGCGCTGCCCATCCCGGGCGCGACGGCGGACCCACGCCAGCTCGCGATCGGGGCCGTCATCGACGAGCTCGAGCGGCTAGGGATCCCGAGCGGCTACCAGACGCTCCTCGTCGCGTGCGGCCTCGCGCGCCGCACGACCCAGCGAGAGCTGGAGGGATTCGTCACACGCGAGCTCGCGCGCCGCTTTCACGGCCACGTCGTCATTCACGACGTCGAGGATCCCGAGCTCGTACAGCTCGACGACGCCGTGCCTCCGGCGCTTCGTGTCAATCGCGCACTCGTCGACACCGAGCTCGTCGTCGTCGTCAGCGCCGCCGAGACCGTGTTGCACGGCGGGCCGGCCGCGCTGCTGGGGGCGGCGGACGCCGAGGCGCAGCGCGCCGCCGG
>DATAMX010000203.1:0-4592 GCA_036260475.1 Gaiellaceae bacterium
GCCCCTCGCCCTCGTCGACGACGTGCATGCGCAGGCCGTCCACCTCGAGCACGAAGCAAGGCTACTCCAGGTCGAGCAGATCCTGGTAGAGCGCGAGCGACGCCTCGCCGATGCGATGGATGACTTCCTCTTCGCCGAGCCGGCAGCCGCGAGGAGACCAGGGCAGCCAGACGGCGCGTCGGTCACGATGCACCACGCGCAGAACACGCGTGACGCGCTTGACGGAATCCTAGGCGGCCCGTGCGTGCTCGGCCGGGCGAGGGATCTGGATCGGCGGCCGGCGGCGCAATGCCGCTGCCGCCGCGCCCGTCCCTGCGATGCCGACGATTCCGGCAAGCGCGAACGCGAGCTCCGTGCCGCCCCGTGCACACAGCCAACCCGCCAGGAGCCCGGCCGCCGGGCCGGTCCCGTTGAAGGCGTAGAAGTAGATGCCGATGATGCGGCCTCTGAGCGCATCGGGGGCCGCCAGCTGCATCGAGGCGTTCGAGTTCGCCGACCACGCGGTGAAGCCGGCCCCGACGAGGAAGAGCAGCAGGCCGGCGACGAACTCGTTCCCGGCCGGCGCGAGCAGGAGCTCCGCGCCGGTGAAGACGAGCGCGCCGACGACCATGACGCGCATGGAGGCGCGCGCCCGCGATGCAGCCACGAGCGCACCGGCGAGGGCGCCCGCGCCGAACACGGCGGACAGGAAGCCGTACACCGTCCCGTGCCCGTGCAGCGTGATCTTCGCCAGCACGGGCAGCGTCACGTTGAAGTTGAAGCAGAACGTGCTCAAGACGACGGTGAGCCCGAGGATCGCGAGCATGCGCGGCTGGCTGCGGACGTAGGCAAGGCCCTCGCGCGTCCCTGCGAAGACCCGCGGCCGCTCAAACTCCTCCAGCGGGAAGAAATCCCTCGTCCGCATGGCGAAGAGCCCGAGCAGCACGGCGAGGAAGCTGACCGCGTTGACGAGGAAGCACACGCCGACGCCGGCAAAGCCGAGAAGGATCCCGGCGACCGACGGTCCGAAGATGCGCGACGCGTTGAAGAGGCTGGAGTTGAGCGCGATTGCGTTCGGCAGAGACTCGCGCCCCACCATGCGGTACGTGAGCTGCTGGCGCGACGGGACGTCGAGGACGAGCACCATGCCGTTGACGAACGCGATCAGGTAGAGCATCCACGGTTGTGCGAAGCCGCCGTACGCGATCCACGTGAGCGCGGCCGCGCTGACAGTCTGCGCCAGCTGCGTCGCGATGACGAGGCGCCGCGCGTCGAGCCGGTCGGTGAAGACGCCCGCGAAGAGCCCGAAGATCGTGAACGGGAGGAACTGCGCAAAGGCCATGAGGCCGACCGCGAAGGCGTCGTCGTGTGTGAGCTGCAGGACGAACCACCCGAGGGCTATCCGCTGCATCCAGGAGCCCGTCTGCGAGACGAGCTGCCCGGAGAAGAAGAGCCGGTAGTTTCGGTAGCGAAGGCTCGAGAATGTGCGCCTGTTGAAGCGGCCGAGCGCGGCGGTCACCGGCGTGCCTCTTCGGGAAGCAGCCGCCGCAGCGGCTCGACGGCGGCCTCCACCGCTGCCAGCTCCTTCGGGCTCAGCCCGCGGAGGCGCTGAGCGAGCCACGCCGTGCGGCGCGAGCGCACGCGGCGGAGCACTCGCTGCCCCTCTTCGGTGAGCGACACGCCGACGCGCCGCCGGTCCTCGGCGCTCGGCGTGCGGGCGACGAGGCCGTCGCGCTCGAGGCGGTCGACGTGCTTCGTCATGGCCGGCGGCGAGACGCGCTCGCGGGCGGCCAGCTCGCGCAGGCCGATGCCGGGCGCGTACTTGATCGCCACGAGAAGCGATACCTGCTCGGGCGAGACGCCCGCGGCGCGGGCCTCGCGGCGCAGCTCCCGCCCCACCTGGAGGAGAGCTGGCCTGAGAGCGTCGGCGAGGGCGACCGTGTCCACCCTCTTGGTTGTCGGCAGATCGTTAACTTGGTTAACGATAGCTGAAGTCGCGGTCTCTCCGGATCTCCGAGTCGATGACGGAGCTGAACGCGACCGGGTTCTCGCCCAGCTGGTTCTCCCACAGGTCGGCCTGCGACTGGAAGCTCGACAGGACTCCGATGCCGCGACGGGAGGGGTCGCCGGACGGGTCGGCCCGTGTGTCGAGGACGGTGTTCCGCTCGATCATGCACATCGAGCGGTCGTTGCAGTAGATGCCCACGCCGAGCGCGTCGCGGATCTCGTTGTCCATCACCATCCCCATGGACATCTCGGTCACCGAGATGCCCTGCAGCGTCGTGCGCGTGATCGTGTTGTGCACGATGTCGGTCATCGACGAGTGCGTGGTGATGCCCTGCATCCCACCGACGATCGTGCAGCCCTCGACCATGCTCATGCCCATGTTCATGTTGAAGGAGATGTCGATCGCCTGGCCGAGCTCGTTGCCGAGCATGTCGATGGTGCAGTTCTTGATCGTCACGCCGGCGAGCCGCACGTGGATGCCGTCGAGCTTCGCGCCGGAGACCGAGACGCCGTCCAGCACCGTGCGGCGTACGCCTTCGACGGTGATCCCGTTGGCGCCGCCGATCACGGAGACGTTCTTCACCGTGACGCCGCTCGCGCGGACGACGATGCCGCCGCGCACGACCGCGCCCGGCTCGCCGACGAGCACCTCGCGCCGAGAGATGACGAGCGGACCCTGGTGGACGCCGGCGGCGAGATGGACGACCGGCGGACGCAGCGCGTACGCGGTTGCGCCGGCGGCGGCGAGCACGACGCCGACCGAGATCGCTGCAGCGGCGCCGAAGCGGCCGAGCTCCCCACCGTCCTCCGCATACCCGAGGCGCAACAGCGGAAAGCACGCATGCCCGAGCAGCTGCGCCGCGAGCCAGCCGGCGGCGAAGAGCGCGATCGCCTGTCCGAGCGGTGCGACGATGCCCGCGGCGCGCATGAGCAGGAGCACGAACCCGAGCTCGACGAGGCCGAGCGGCACCGCGGCCCAGCCGGGCTGGTAGCGCAACAGCGGGTGGTAGGCCTGGACGTCGAGGGCGAGCCCGACGCCGACCATGAGGCCGGCCGCCTCCACCGGCCACCAGCGATGCTCGGCGGCGGCGAGCACACACGCAGCGACGACGACCGGCAGCAGCGCCGCGAGACGCGACTCGAGCCGTCCTCTCAGCGTGTACGACACGACTCGATCCTGCGCAGGAATCCGTGTGCGACGTACTTCGCGCCCGCGAGCGTGTCCGCGGCGGGAAACGCCCATTGCGCGGAGACGCCGCCGAGCGCGAGCGTGCGCGTCCCATCGGAGAGCGCGGGGACGCTACCGTCCGGCGCAAGCGCGATCCAGCCGTCGACCGTCTCGAGGCCGTTCTCGTCGACGAGGCGCGCGAGCAGCGGGTCGTGCCGGAATCCCTGCCGGAACCCGGTCGCGCAGATCACCTGCTCCGTTCCGTTCACCGACGACTCGATGCGAAAGCGGTCTTCCATCTGCGCCAGCGCCAGGGGCTCGTCCCACTGTCTTCCGGGCGGGTAGCTCGGCGCCAGGAGCGCTCTCAGCCTCTCCGCGCGCTCTCCCGCGGAAAGCCGGTGGAACGCGGCGAGCCCGCGCTGCGAGAAGAGCTCGCGGGGGACGTTCAGCGGCCGGCGCACCGGCTCCCGGCGGCGGACGGAGACGACCTCTGCGCCGGCGGCGAGCGCGTTCAGCCATTCGGTCGCCGCGGCGAGGCCGGCGCCGACGACCGTGACGGTCGATGCGTACTCGTGCGGCTCGTACGCGTGGACGGCGCGCGGGTCGAGGCGGAGCTCGTCCGGAACGTGCAGCCCGGGATGGCCCGTCGCGATCAAGACGTGCCGGAACGCGCCGTACGCGTCCAGCTCGAAGCCGCCGTCGACCGCGCGAATGCGCTCGATGCGCGCGGGGTGGAGGCTGCGCTCCCAGCCGCTCCGCTCGCGCAGCCGCTCCACGTGCGCGAGGAACTCCTCCACGGTCGGGTGGTATCGGTCGAGGAGCGATCCGATCAGGGGCGCCGGCGAGCGCCGCCCGAGCGCGGAGCGGACCGAGAGACCGGGGAACGAGGTCGGCCGACAATGCCCGTCGCTCTCGGAGCGCATCTCACGCTGCCGAATCGCAGTTGCCCGCTGCCGGAACGTCGCCGCCGGGTCGTCATCGGTGCCGAACACCGCGATCTCCTCGGGCCGGAGGATGCGGCGCAGGCTCTGGTACGCCGTGAATCCGGCCAAACCGGATCCCACGACGGCAACCCGCATTACTTGACCGAGCCGGCCAGCAGTCCCTGGACGAAGTAGCGCTGGAACGCGAAGAACACCGTCAGCGGCACGACGAGGGAGATGAACGACGCCGGGGCGATCACGTCGATGCTCGTGCCGAACTCGCGCAGCTGCCCGAAGATCCACACGGTGATCGGCTGCGTGTTCTGGCCGAATGTGAGCGCGACGATGAGGTCGTTCCACGTCCAGAGGAACTGGAAGATGGCGAGGGACGCGATCGCCGGGAGCCCGAGGGGAAGGATGAGCCGCAGGAAGATGACGATCTCGCTGGCGCCGTCGATGCGCGCCGATTCGAGGATGTCCTTCGGCAATCCGACGAAGAAGTTTCGCAAGAGGAA
>DATAMX010000204.1:0-31435 GCA_036260475.1 Gaiellaceae bacterium
GCTCGGCGCGGAGCGCACACTCGCCGTCGCGACGAGCGCCGTCCGAGACGCCGAGAACGGCGAGGCGTTCCTCGGCGAGGTCGAGTGGAGCTACGGGTTCGTCACCCGCCTCCTCAGCGGCGACGAGGAGGCACAGCTGACTCGGCGCGGCGTCGATCCCGCCGCCGGCACGCTCGTGCTCGACATCGGCGGCGGCTCGACCGAGCTCATCCTCGACGACTTCCACGTCAGCCTGCCGATGGGATCGGTGCGCTTCACCGAACGCTACGACGAGGACGTCGCGCGCTGCACCGCAGAGGCGCGGGGGCTCCTCCCCGACCTCTCGCCCGACGCCGCGGTCGGCGTCGCCGGCACCGTGACGACGCTCGCCGCGCTCGACCTCTGCCTCGACCGGTACGACCGCGAACGCGTCCACGGACATCGCCTCTCGCGTGCGGGCGCGCGCGAGCAACTGGAGCGTCTGGCCGGCATGAGCGTCGCCGAACGTCGCGGGCTGCCGTCGATGGAGCCCGAGCGCGCGCCGGTGATCGTCGCCGGCGGCGCGATCCTCCTCGCCGTGCTCGACGCGTACGCGCTCGATGCGATCGAGGTGAGCGAGCGCGACCTGCTCGACGGAGTCGCGCTCGCGGCCGCGGAGCTTCCCGCGCCTGTCGAGGGCGACGCGCCGCCGGGCGCCTACACCTGCTGTTAGATCACTAGCCGACCAGGTCGACTGCCGGCGGCTCGTCCTCGGCGAGTCGCCGCTGCACGACGGCACGCGACAGTACGCCGACGAGACGCCCGCCCTCCACCACCGGCACGCGCTCGAGGTCGAGCTCCTCCAGCATCCGGAACCCTTCCTCGAGCGGCAACGCAGCGTCGAGCGTGTAGTTCGGCGGCTCGGCGATGTCGCGCAGCGCGACCGCGCACGGGTCGAGCCCGGCGGCCACGACGGCGCGCACGAGGGTCTTGCGCGTGATCACCCCGACGAGTGTGCCGTCATCGGCGGACACGAACACCGCGCGCGTTTCGGGGCTCTCGGCGAAGCAGCGGCCGGCCTCCTGGGCGGTCGCACGCTCGGACAAGGTCGTCGGCTCGGGCACCATCGCGTCGCGAATGACGCTCACGGGTAGATCCCCCGCGACTCGAGCGCGCCGGCGACCTCGCGGATCGCGGCCACCATCGCCGCCTGCCGGAACGTGATCGCCTTCTCTTCCGCCACCGCCCACACGCGGTCGAATGCATCGGACATCTTGTCGGAGAGCTTGATGCGAATCTCTTCGCGGTCCCAGAACAGCCGGCCGAGATCCTGCACCCACTCGAAGTAGGACACGGTCACGCCGCCGGCGTTCGCGAGGATGTCCGGCACGACGGGAATGCCGCGGTCGGCGAGGATCGCGTCCGCCTCGAGCGTCGTCGGGCCGTTCGCTCCCTCGACCACGAGCTTCGCGTGCACGCGGCCCGCGTTCTCGCCGGTGATCTGGTCCTCGCGAGCCGCGACGACGAGCACGTCACATTGGAGCTCGAGCAGCTCGTCGTTCGTAATCCGCTCGCAACGGTCGTAGCCTGCGAGCGAACCGTGCTCGGCCGCGTAGGCGTGCAGCTCCGGAATGTCGAGTCCGTCCGCGGCGTGCAGGCCGCCGGAGACGTCGGAGACGGCGATGACGCTCGCGCCGCGCACGTGCAGCTCGGTGGCAGCGACGCCGCCGACGTTGCCGAAGCCCTGCACGACGCACCGCTGCTCCGAGAGGCGGAGGCCCATGCGCTCGCAGGCGCGCTCGGTGCACATGACGACGCCCGCGCCGGTCGCCTCGCGCCGGAACACCGAGCCGCCGATCGAGATCGGCTTGCCGGTCACGACCTCGGGCACTGCGTAGCCCTTCTGCATCGAGTACGCGTCCATCATCCACGCCATCGTCTGCTCGTTCGTCGCCATGTCCGGCGCCGGGATGTCGGTCTGGGGCCCGATCGACGCGACGAGCTCGGACGTGAAGCGGCGGGTCATCTTCTCGAGCTCGTGCGGCGACATTGCATGCGGATCGCAGCGGATGCCGCCCTTCGCACCGCCGTACGGGAGGCGCAGCAACGCACACTTCCACGTCATCCACGACGCGAGGGCCGCGCACTCCCCGAGCGAGACCTCCGGGTCGTACCGGACGCCGCCCTTCGTCGGCCCGAGAACGGTGGAGTGTTGCACGCGGTAACCGGCGAAGACCTCCCAGGTTCCGTTGTCGCGACGCAACGGCACGCTCATGATCAGCGCGCGCTCCGGGAACCTCAACCGCTCCGCGACCATGGGCGAGACGTCCGCATGCGGAAGCGCCTGCTCGAACTGCGCGCGGGCCATGAGGAAGAGCGGCGTGTCCCACTCGAGCGGCCGTTCGAGCGGCGATGCCTCCAGGCGTGCCACGCGCGGAGTGTAGTGCGATGTGCCGGAAAGACCGCTACGCCGGGATGGTGATCCGCCAGGCGAGCGTATGCCTGCCGGTCGCGCCCGTGAGGGTGAGTACGAGCACGTAGCGCCCCGGTCGGGCGAGCGTGAGCGTGAGCTTCCGCCTTCCGGGAGTGACCCCCGACGTCCGCGTCGCGACCGTCCTCGCCGCGCGCCTGGCGACGAGCTTCACGCGGCCGCGCTCGGCGTCGGCGAAATGAAGGGTCACCCGGAAGCCGGCGGCCGTCTTGACGACGGTTGGACGCCCGGTGGCGACGAGCGCGGCGCGCCCAAAGGTCGCGCCGACCGTCTTCGCGGTCGTCATCGACACCGCGCATGTCTTCTTCTTGCCGGCGCATGCGCCCGTCCAGCCGGCGAACGCGTAGCCCGCCGCAGGAGCTGCGGTCAGCGTGACGGTCTGCCCGATCGGGTACTCGTGCGTGCAGGTGTTGCTCCTGGCGGCCTTGCCGACACAATCGGTGCTGGCTGTCGCCCTCACGGTCCCAGCGCCCGCGACTCCGACGGTGAGCGGCGCGCTCGTGGCGCTCGCCGTCGCGAATGTCGCAGTGACGCTGCGCGCCTGCGTCATCGACACCGTGCACGTCGAGATGGTTCCGGAGCACGTGCCGCCCCAGCCCGTGAACGTCGCGCCGAAGGCCGGCGACGCGGTGATGGTGACGCGCGCGCTCGCCGCCTGTGGCGCGGTGCACGTCGAACCGCAATTGAGGCCGGCGCCGGCGATGGTGCCGTTGCCGACCACCTGGCCCGAGAGCACGTACGTGGTGCTGCTGCCGACGAACCGCGCTTGAACGTTCGCAGCGGCCGTCATGGTGAGCGTGCACGTCGTCGAGGTGAAGGCCGAGCAGGCGCCACCCCACGAGATGAAGTCTCCGCTCGTTCCCGATGCCGGGACCGCGGTGAGCGTCAGCGAGGTGCCGGACTGCACGTTCGCCGCGCACCCCGGCCCGTCCGCCGCGGTGCAGTAGACGGTTGCGCTGCCCACCGTGCTCGTCACGTAGCCGTCACCCGTGACGCCGACGTTCAGCGCGAACGTGGCCACCGGAGGCGGCGCTCCACCGGAGAATGTCGCCGTCACCGCGAGGGGTGAGGTGCCGACTGTGACCGTGCACAGCGTCCCGGAGGCGCTCGAGCAGCCGGACCAGAAGACGACGCCTCCCGTGTTCGCCGGGCTCGCGGTCAGGGTCACCGTGGAGTTCGGGGCCTCGTTCGCCGTGCACGTCTGCCCGGAGTCGCAGCCGATGCCGCCGCCCGAGACCGAGCCGGTTCCGCTGACCGTCACCGACAAGGGCACGAGCGGCGCGAAATCCGCGGTCACCGTCCGCGCGGCGTCCATCTGCACGGTGCAGGTCGTCTGGAGGCCGCTGCACGCGTTGCCCCAGCCGGTGAAGGCGTAGCCGCTCTGCGGCGTCGCCGTGAGCGTGATGGTCGAGTTCGGAGGCTCGGGTGCGTCGCACGTCGAGCCCGCGCCGCAGGAGACGCCGCCGCCGGTCACGGTCCCGCCGCCGCTGACCGTCACCGTCAGGGTCTGCGAGGCGGTGCTGACGAAGTTCGCGCTCACGGTCTTGTCCGCGCCCAGATAGACGGCGCAGCTCACGCCTGTTCCGCTACATGCGCCGGCCCAGCCTCCGAAGAAGTAGCCGGCGTCGGGCTGCTCGGCGACCGTCAGCGTCGACCCCTGGACGGCGGTCAGGCTGCACTGCGTCGCCGTCGCCGTGCCCCCTGCGCAGTCGATCGGATAGTCGGTCGAGCCGTTCGTGACTGCGCCGTGCGCCGCGGCGAGCGACACGCCGAAGGTCGCCGTCTGCACCGCCGCCGACGTCGTGAAGACTGCCGTCGCCGTGTTGTCGCCGCTGATCGCCGGGAACGAGCACGTGGCAGGCCCGCAGTCGTCTTCCCAGTGGTCGAACGTCCAGCCGCTGCCCGCCGTCGCCGTCAGCGTCACAGCCGGAGAGCTGCCGTAGGCCGAATAGCACGTCAGGTTTCCGGCTCCGCAGTCGATCCCGGTGCCGCTGACCGTGCCCACGCCGATCACCTCGACCTTCAGGGTCGGCGGCGGGGCAGCCGCCACCGCCGGTGCACTTCCCGCGCCGAGCAGAAGCGCCCCCGAAACCGCCGCGCATGCGACCGCCGCAGCCTTACCCCCCATAGCCGCGGGAGAGTAGCGCGGTCGGCCGCAATTTGCGGCCTCCGCGATGCCGGGGGCGGGACTCGAACCCGCATGACCGAAGTCACCCGATTTTAAGTCGGGCGCGTCTGACCAGTTCCGCCACCCCGGCCGCGCCAGCGTACCTCTGTGGCAATGTCTCCCCGTGACGCACGACACGATCGTCGCCTATGCCGTCCTGGCCGTCGCCGGCCAGGCGATCGTGGCGGCGCTCGCCCTCGTCGGCCTGCTCGCCCTCGTGGGCGTACGCGCGCCGCTGCATCGGCTCCGCGCGGCCCTCTGGGGCTACGAGCTCTGGGCCGCGTTCATCGTCGCCGCGCTCGCCACCGGCGGGAGCCTCTTCTTCTCCGAGATCGCGGGCTTCGTGCCGTGCGACCTGTGCTGGTTCCAGCGGATCTGCATGTACCCGCTCTCGCTGCTGACGCTCTTCGCCGCCTCACACGCGGACTACAAGGTCGCGCGGTACCTGCTGCCGATCCCGATCGTCGGCGCGTGCGTCTCGGTCTACCACCTGCTGATCGAGAACAACGCGATCTCGGAGCCGAGCTCATGCCGCATCGGCGGGGCCGGCTGCGCGGTGAAGTGGATCAACGAGTTCGGGTACGTCACGATCCCGACGCTCGCCCTCACCGGCTTCCTGCTCCTCATCGGATTCTTAAGCCTCGCCGCCGCTGGCGGCGCGGAGGAGCACGCTACCCTTCCGGCCGGTGCCTAGCGGAAAGAAGAGCAAGGAGCTGCGGCGCACGGCCCAGGTCAAGACGCCGCCTCCGGTCCGGTCGACCGGCGCACGCGGACGCCAGGCCTCGCCGCGCGTCCTCGCCATCGCCGGCGGGATCGTCGCCATCGTGGCGGTCGTCATCGTCCTCGCCGTCGTCCTCGGGGGCGGGGGTAAAGGTGGCGGCCTGCCGAAGAACCACGCGGCGGTCGGCAGCCTCGCCAACGGGCTCCCCGGGGCCTCCGACGTCGCCGCCGAGTTCAAGGGCATCCCGCAGACCGGGACGACACTCGGCTGGCCGTTCGCGCCGGTGACGCTGACCGAGTACATCGACCTCCAGTGCCCGATCTGCCAGGAGTTCGAGACGCAGGTGTTCCCGGACATCCTCACGAAGTACATCCGGACGAAGAAGGTGAAGGTCGTCATGAAGGCGTGGGCCTTCATCGGGCCCGATTCGATCCGGGGCCAGGCAGCGACGCTCGCGGCGGCCAAGCAGAACAAGGCCTTCAACTTCGCCGCGCTCCTGTACGACAACCAGGGCACGGAGAACACCGGCTGGCTGACCGACAACATGGTCTACAACATCGCGGTCAGCGTCCCCGGCCTGAAGATCGACCCCCTCTTCGCCGAGCGGACGTCGGCCACGGTCAAGAAGGAAGCGAACCAGGTGGCCGCCGACGCGCAGGCCCAGCAGGTGAGCGGCACGCCGACGATCTTCCTCACGAAGGGCGCCGGCAAGCCCGTCCAGGTCCCGATGGCGAACGGCACCGACGAGACGACGCTCGTGAAGTACCTCAACGCCGCTCTCGCCTAACCGCAAATTGCGGCCTTTTCGTTCTTGACGCTCCGCCGGCGCGGCGCATAAGCTCTGCGAGCCGGTTCCGATGGACCTTCGGGTTGGTCGGGGCCGGCATTTCCTTGGTCCGTCCGACGGGGCCTCTAGCGTTCGTCGGCCCAATGGTCGTCGGCCTCCTCATCGGCCTCATCCTCGGCGCCGGCGTCGTCTGGCTCGTCATGCGCGCCCGTCACGCCGCCCTGGGCGTGGAGCTCGCCCACGAGCGGGAACGCTCGGAGGAGCGGGCCACCCTGCTCGAGCGGACGAACGCGGAGCTCACGGCGAGGTTCGACGCCCTCGCCGCCGACGCGCTGCGCAAGAACAACGAGAGCTTCCTCGAGCTCGCCGCCGGCCGGCTCGGGCAGAAGGAGCAGGCGGTCGAGCAGCTCGTGGCGCCGATCCGGGAGTCGCTGAAGCAGGTCGACGGCAAGATCCAGCAGCTCGAGGTGGCGCGCCAGGGCGCGTACTCGGAGCTGCGCACGCAGGTCGCCCAGCTCGCGGAGGCGCAGAAAGAGCTGCGTAGCGAGACCGGCAACCTCGTCGGCGCTCTCCGCGACCGCCCCAACGTGCGTGGCCGCTGGGGCGAGATCCAGCTCAAGCGGGTCGTCGAGATGGCCGGCATGGTCGAGCACTGCGACTTCGAGACACAGAAGCACGTCGTGACCGAAGATGGGCGGCTACGCCCCGACCTCGTCGTGTCGCTGCCGGGCGGGAAGAGCGTCGTCGTCGACGCGAAGTTCGCAGGACAGGCGTATCTCGAGTCGCTCGGTGCGAAGGACGACGACGAGCGGCTGGCGAAGCTGCGCGACCACGCGCGCCAGGTCCGCGACCACATCACGAAGCTCTCGCACAAGAGCTACTGGTCGCAGTTCGACCAGACGCCGGAATTCGTCGTCCTCTTCATCCCGGGTGAGACCTACCTCAGCGCCGCGCTCGAGCAGGATCCGGCGCTCATCGAGGACGGCGTCAACCAGCAGGTCATCATCGCCACGCCGACGACGCTCATCGCCCTCCTCCGCGCCGTCGCCTACGGGTGGAGGCAGGAGACGATCGCCGAGTCCGCGCGCGCGATCAGCGACCTCGGCCGTGAGCTCTACTCCCGCCTGGGAACGTTCACCGAGCACGTCGCCAAGGTCGGTCGCGGTCTCGAGAGTGCGATCCGCTCCTACAACGAAGCCGTCGGCTCGCTCGAGACACGCGTGCTTCCCAGCGCGCGCAAGTTCAAGGAGAACGGCATCGCGCCCGCAGCCGAGCTCGCGCAGCTCGACGTCATCGACCGCAGCATCCGCCCCGTCTCCGCCGCCGAGCTGCCCGCGGCCAGCGACGCCGCCTAGTAGCTAGTAGCGCAGCAGCGCGGCGAGGCCGCCGACCGGCTCGAGGTCGCGGTGCTCGCGGATCACCTGCACGGTCCCGCCGTTCACGAGCGTCTTGTGCACGGCGACGTCGAGGCCGGTGTCGCGGTTCTCCATCGCGGTGCCGTCGATCGGACAGCTCCCGTCGGTGAGCTGCGCGCGGCCGCACTTCGGGCACTCGTACGCAGGATGCTCGACGCCGGACTGCACGAGCAGCAGGTCGACGCGGCCGTCGGACGCGGCCGCGAGCGTCTCCTCCCAGCCGGTCGCGGCGCGGCCGTTCGTCGCCGCCTCTTCGCGCCAGCGCGCGAGCATCGCCTCCTCGCGCCCGGTCCACCACCGGTCGAGGACCGGCCGGATCGCGGCGAGCAGCCGCTGCCCGTCCGCGTGCGCCTCGACCGTAATCCAGCCGACGACGCACATGCGCGTCTCGTGCGCGAGCAGCGCGTCGAGCTCCGAGCGTACCTCCTCGGCGCCTACGAGGACGATCGGCGCGCCGCGCATCCTCCGGGAGCAGCGGTCGAGAGTCGCGGCCACGTCGCGCAGATGGCGGTCGACGATGGTCTCGATGTGGCGTTCGTAGTTCGCCTGCGACCAGCCGCCCTGGTCGTGACGGCTCGGGACGTCGTCCGTCCGGTCTGCGATCTCGACGAGCCTGCCCGCCTCGAGCCGGAACACCTGGCCGCGCTCGCGGCCGACCATGGCTATGAGGGCGCCGTCACCGCGCCCCACGACCGCCGTCAGCGGTGCGAGGTACAGCTCGTCGCCGATCTTCACGTCGTCGACGACCGGCTCGCCGATCTCGATCGTGCGCCAGAAGTTGTCGAGGCCGTCCGCGAAGACGGCCAGCCCGCGGACGCCGCCGCGGTCGAAGTCGGTGCGGAACCAGCGTCCGATCCGCTCGAGATCCGCGAGCAGGGCTGCCCGGCCCGCGTGGTCGAGCCGGGCGCGGCTGTGCTCCAGCCGGCGCTCGGCCTCTCCGAGCAGCGAGCTGACCCGCACCTGGATGTCCCCGGTCGTCGGGGCGGCGGAGGGGTCGAGGTCGAGGTACAGGCTCACGGCGTGGCCTCGGGTCGCCCGGAAAGCGGCCAATTCCCGCAACTGCTCCCAGGTGATCGTTCCCGCCACGCGAGTCACACTTGCCCGGGGGCGGCGATTCTACTCCTGCCCTCCGGACCCTCCGGGAACGTTCGACCGGCCGAATTCGTTTAATAGAGAGCACACCCTTTGGAGAAGGACGGAAATGAGCGACACACGTGAGCTGATCATCATCGGAGGCGGCCCTGCCGGCTATACGGCGGCCCTGTACGCGGCGCGGGCGAACCTGCAGCCGCTCGTCATCGAGGGCTTCAACTGGGGCGGCCAGCTGATGGTCACGAGCGACGTCGAGAACTACCCGGGCTACGCCGACGGCGTCATGGGCCCCGAGATGATGGCTGAGTTCCGCAGGCAGGCCGAGCGGTTCGGCGCCGAGTTCGTCACCGATGACGTCACGCGCGTCGACTTCTCGGAACGGCCTCATCGCGTCTGGGTCGAGAACGACGAGTACTCCGCAAACGCAGTCGTCATCGCCACCGGCGCGAACGCGCGCTGGCTCGGCCTTCCCCGCGAGCAGCACTACCAGGGCCGCGGCCTGTCCGCCTGCGCGACCTGCGACGGCGCGTTCTTCAAGGAGAAGGAGCTCGTCGTCGTCGGCGGCGGCGACTCGGCGATGGAGGAGGCGAACTTCCTCACCCGCTACGCGACGAAGGTCACGGTCGTTCACCGTCGCGACGAGTTCCGCGCCTCGCAGATCATGCTCGACCGCGCCCGCGCGAACCCGAAGATCGAGTTCGTCACCAACGCCGTCGTCGACGACATCCTCGGCGAGACGAAGGTCGAGGGCGTGCGGTTGCGCGACACGCGCACCGACGAGATCTCGGAGCTGCACACCGACGGCGTGTTCGTCGCCATCGGGCACGATCCGAACACGGCGCTCTTCGTCGACCAGCTCGACCACGACGCCGCCGGCTACCTCGTCACCAAGCCGCACTCGACGGAGACCAACATCTCCGGCGTGTTCGCGGCGGGCGACGTCCAGGACCACGTCTATCGCCAGGCGGTGACCGCGGCCGGGTCCGGTTGTATGGCCGCGCTCGACGCGGAGCGGTATCTCGCCGCGCTGGAGGGGCACGAGGGCACTGCGTTGACGGCGCCGCGGCCGGAAGCGGCAGAGGTCTAAGCCGCTCCATGTCGAAACGCGGCCACGTGGCCGCAACGTGGATCGACCTCCTCGATCCGAGCGCCGAGGAGGTGCGCGACAAGGCGCCGAAGGAGCTCGAGGACTCGGCGATCGAGCGCCTGCTCGCGCCGCCCGAGCACGAGGACGAGCCGAGACCGACGCTCCAGGGACACGGCGACTACGTCTTCGGCGTCCTCCTCGTCGCGGTGGCGGTGCCCGACGAGGACGACGTCTTCTACCAGGAGATCGACCTCGTGATCACGCGCGACACGCTGCTCACGGTGCGCAAGACGCCGCCCGGGAACCGCGCCGCGTGCGACGTCGCGATCGTCAAGAAGACGGTCAAGGCCGACGACTCGGCCGGGATGATGGCATACCGCCTCGTGGACGAGATCGCGGAGCGCTACCTCGACCTCGTCGACGCGCTCGACGAGGAGATCGACGAGCTCGAGGACAAGGTGGAGAACCAGCCGGCGGAGCAGACGCGCACGCGCATCTCGGCTCTGCGTCACGATCTGCTGCACATCCGGCGGACGCTCTC
This sequence comes from Gaiellaceae bacterium, assembly GCA_036260475.1. Classification (GTDB taxonomy): domain Bacteria; phylum Actinomycetota; class Thermoleophilia; order Gaiellales; family Gaiellaceae; genus Palsa-739. Next base: position 10,260 of record DATAMX010000204.1, read on the forward strand.
GCCGATGCGCGACGCAGTGCGGCGCGTGATCGACGGCGTCGTCGACGTCGAGGAAGGGCCGGAGGTCTTCCCCAAGGACGTCGAGGTGGCGTTCAACGCCGCCTACGACAAGCTCATGCGTGCGTTCGACGGGCTCGAGCTCTCGCGCGACCTGCTCGCCAGCGTGCGCGACTACCACCAGTCGAAGATCGCGAACGACCAGAACGAGGTCATGAAACGCTTGACCGTGATCGCATCGCTCCTCCTCCTGCCGACGTTCATCGTCGGCCTGTACGGCCAGAACTTCGTGAACATCCCGGAGCTGCGCTGGCACCTCGGCTACCTGTACGTCTGGGGCGTGATCCTCGTCACGACGGCGATGCAGCTCTGGTGGTTCCGCCGCGCCAAGTGGATTTAGGCCTCGGTCGAAAATGCTGCGCTTTTTCGACCGCTTTAGGCTTCGGTCGAAAATGCTGCGCATTTTCGACCGCTGAAGGTTCCGCTTCGCGGAGCGCTCGCGGGCAAAGCCCGCGAGCTCTTGAGGTGTCGGCGAAGGTTTCGTTCTGCGCCCGCGGTCGTGCCTTCGGCAGAACCGCGACCTAGTCCGGCTGGCGCGAACGCAGGGCGTTCGCTCCAGCCCTTGATGGTCGCTTCGGCGAGTGGCTTACCACAGGCTTCGCTACGGTCGAGCACATGCGCATCTACCGGATCCCCTTCTCGACGAACGTCGAGCGCGTCTCGCTCGCGGTCGGGCACAAGGGCCTCGAGGTCGAGTGGATCGACGTCGACCCCGACGACCGCTCGCCGGTCGAGGCGGTGAGCGGGCAGCGGCTCGTCCCGGTGCTCGTCGCCGAGGACGGGGAGGTCGTCTACGACTCGCCCGCGATCCTCGAGTGGATCGAGGCACGCAACCCGGAGCCGCCGCTGCTCCCGCGCGACCCGGCGCGGCGCGCCGAGGTGCGGATCTTCGCCGACTGGTTCAACCGGGTCTGGAAGCGCGCGCCGAACGAGATCGCCGACCACGGCGCGACGGATGCCCTGGCCGCGGAGATGCGCGGCGCGATCGAGCTGTTCGAGGCGCTCCTCGCCGGGCGCGAGTACCTCTTCGGCGAGTTCGGCCTCGCCGACGTCGTCGCCTTCCCGTTCCTCAAGTACGCGAGCCTCGGGCTTCCGCCCGCCGACGACGAGCTCTTCCACCGGGTGCTCGTCGACCACCAGCCGCTCCGCGACGACTCGCCGCTGCACGCCTGGGTGAGGCGCGTCGACGCACATCCCCGTGGCTAGCCTTACAAGGTGCCCCTCCCGGCGATAGTCAGTGCATCCCCGGCGGCTGCAAAGCGGCGCCATGCCGCGTCCTCAGTCGCGCCGATAGCCACCGCTATCGGCGCTCCCTGCGTCCTTGCCTGGCTTGCTTTTCGCTCGCCAGGAACGCGAGACCATCACCGGGAGGGGCACTAGTGCCGTACTTCATCTGCCCGAACTGCAAGGAGCGGTCGATCGACTCCGACCGCAAGGAAGGGCTGTACGACGAGCCCGTCTCCTGCCACCACTGCGGCTTCGGCTTCCTGTTCGAGCTCATCGACGACTATTACCCGGCTCCCGGCACGGGGTTCGTCGTGTGCGACAAGGAGGCGCGCATCCTCGCAGTCGGGCGCGGCGTGTACGAGCTGACCGGCTGGGGCGAGAGCGACCTCATCGGCGCCGACCTCGTCGACAGCCTCGGGCTCGCCGGCTTCGAGGAGGAGAGGAACCCGGCGAAGCTCGCGCTCGAGTGGGGCGTGCGGCGCCTGAACGAGCGGCTCCAGCTGCGCGCACGCTCGGGGCACACGAAGCCGGTGACCGGCGACTTCTTCCCCGCCTACGACGACGACGGCGGGCTCCTCGTCGCGCTGACGCCGCGCGCCGCCTGACACGATGCGCACCGCCGCAGCGATAGCGGTCGCGGGCGCAATCGGCGCCCTCGCCCGCTACGGGCTCGAGGGGCTCGTCAGCCGTCGCGCCCCCGGCGCGTTTCCCTGGGGAACGTTCGCCGTCAACGTCAGCGGCGCATTCGTGCTCGGCTTCGTGTTCACCGTGATGACCGAGCAGTTCACGGTCGCACCGTGGATTCGCGGCGCGGTCACCATCGGCCTCCTCGGCGCGTACACGACGTTCTCGACGCTTTCGTTCGAGTCGTATCGCCTGATCGAGGACGGCGCGATCGGCATCGCGGCCGCGAACATGGTCGGTAGCCTCGCCGCCGGTCTCGGGGCCGTCTATCTCGGGGTCATCACCGGGAGAGCCCTGTGAAGCTCGAGGGTGAGGGCAAGCTCCTGCGACTCTTCATCGGCGAGTCGGACACGTGGCACGGCAAGCCCCTGTACCAGGCGATCGTCGAGCGCGTTCGCAAGGAGGGCCTCGCCGGCGCGACCGTCTTGCGCGGCATCGAGGGTTTCGGCGCCGATTCGCGCCTGCACACGTCGCGCATCCTGCGGCTGTCGGAGGACCTGCCGGTCGTGATCGAGATCGTCGACACCGCCGAGAACATCGACCGCGTCGTCCCGCTGCTCGACGAGATGGTGCAAGAGGGGATGCTCACCGTCGAACGCGTTCACGTCGTCTCCTATCGGGGCAGCAAGAAGGAGTGAACGAGATGGAATCTCTCCAGGGTCAGCTCCTCGTCGCCTCGCCCGGCCTGCTCGACCCGAACTTCCGTCGCGCGGTCGTGCTCATCACGGAGCACACCGACGAGGGCGCCGCCGGGCTCGTGCTGAATCGCCCCTCCCCCGCGCCGGTCGCGGAGATCGTCCCGCAGCTCGAGCCGCTCGTCGAGAACGGCGAGCAGGTCTGGGTCGGCGGGCCGGTGCAGCCGAACGGCGTGCTCGTCCTCGGCGAGTTCCTCGATCCCGAGGATGCGGCCGTGCCGCTCTTCGGGGCGCTCGGCTTCCCCGCGCTCGACGAGCCGGAGGAAGTCGCCGTGCGCACGATCCGGCGACGCGTTTTCGCCGGCTATGCCGGCTGGGGCGCAGGGCAGCTCGAGGACGAGCTCGGGCGCGACGACTGGATCGTCGAGCCGTCGAGCCCCGACGACGCGTTCACCGAGGCGCCGGAGGAGCTGTGGGCCGACGTGCTGCGCCGCAAGGGCGGGATCTACGAGCTCGTCGCGCGCATCCCGGAGGATCCGTCCGTCAACTGACCGGCCGGAACGCGACGTACAGCTCGGTGACGTAGGGCAACCGGATCGGCGCGCCCGTCTCGCGTGCAAGCTCGCGCAGTCGCGCTTCGACCTGGGCACGGGCATCGTCGGGTGCGGCGGCGACGAAGCTGATCGAGGTGAACCGCTCCACGAAGCCGTTCTCGTCGACGAGCTGCTCGTGGTCGAACGCGGCCCGCTCGGTGGGCGTGAAGAGGCCGCTCGCATCGACGACCTCGCCCCAGTCGCGCTTGTGGCGCCGCGGGGCATCGCCTTCGAGCGGCCGCAGGAGCTCGCTCACGGCTGCATGCAACGGATCGCGCTCGTCACGCGTGTTCCAGACGAGCGCGACGCCGCCGCCGGGCCGGAGGACGCGATGGATCTCGGCCAGGGCCTCCTCTGCCCGGAACCAGTGGAACGCCTGCGCGACGGTGACCGCGTCGGCGGACGCGTCGGGCAGCGGCATCGCCTCCGCTGCTCCCTCCAGCACCCGCGCGTTCTCGATCAACGCCCGCATCGCGGCGAGCGGCTCGACCGCGATCACGTCGGCGCCGCTCGGCACGAGCAGGCGCGTCAGCTTGCCGGTGCCCGCTGCGAGATCGACGAGCGTGCGCCCCGGCCGGAGGCCGAGCCGTTCGACGAGCCATGCGATCGCGGCTGCCGGATAGTCCGGCCGGCCGCGCTCGTACACGTCCGCGGCCAGCTCGAAGCCGCGCGTCGCGGGATGAAGGTCAGACCCGGCTCGACGGGCAGAGGTCATTCAGCACACAGTCTTCACAACGCGGCCGCCGTGCGTCGCAGATGCGGCGCCCGTGCCAGATGAGCAGGTGCGGGAACCGCGCCCAGTCCTCGCGCGGCACGAGGCGCACGAGATCCTGCTCGATCTTGACCGGGTCCTCCTGCTTCGTGAGCCCGAGGCGTTGCGAGAGCCGGCGCACGTGCGTGTCCACGACGATCCCTTCGGCGTGGCCGAGCTCGGCGGAGACGACGTTCGCCGTCTTTCGTGCGACGCCCGGCAGGCGGACGAGCTCGCCGAGCGTGCTCGGCACCTCGCCGTCGAACTCCTCGAGCAGCATGTGCATCGTGCCGCGCAACGACTTCGCCTTCTGCCGGAAGAAGCCGGTTGCATAGATGTCGCGCTCCAGCTCTTCCTGTGACACCGCGAGGTAGTCCTCCGGCCGGCGGTACTTCTGGAATAGCGTCGCCGTCACACGGTTGACGTTCACGTCCGTCGTCTGAGCCGACAGCATGACGGACACGAGCAGCTCGAGCGGGCTGCGGAACGTGAGCGCGATGGCCGCGTCCTGGTGCTCGAGTGCGAGTCGCTCGACGATCGGACGGATGCGCGCGCGCTTCGGCCCGACGCGCTTACGCGCCTCTGCGACGAAGCTACGCGGCACTGGCGGTGAGCTCGGGCGACGGCTCGCGCAGGCCGATCCCTGCGCACACGAGGTCGAGCGCCGGGCACCCGGCGCACGCGAACTCGCTCGGCGTCGGCCTGAACTCGCCGGCCTGGATGCGCGCGATCGCCGTGGAGAGCTCAGCCTCCAGGTCGCCCAGCTGGTCGCGCGTGAACGTCGTCGACACGACGGCATCCGGACGCTCGAGGAACTGGTACACGACCTCGACCGCGTCCGCTCCGGCACGGAAGCACGCGAGCGCGTAGACGAGCCGCTGCAGCCGGTAACCCTCCTCGACGATCGATTCCGGGGACACGTCGCCGAGCAGGTTCGTCTTGTAGTCGACGACGAGCGCCCGGCCGCCGTCGAGGTGCAGCACGTCGAGGAAGCCGTGCAGAAGCACGCCGTCGTGCTCGAACGTGAACGGCCGCTCCTTCGCGACGCCGGCGAGCGATGCGACGCGACGCGCGACATCCGACTCGCAGTACGCAGTGACGAAGCTGCGGATGCGCTCCACCTCCTCCTCGCTCGCATTCTCGACCTCGATGTCGGGCACGACGGGAGCCGCGAGATCGATCTCCTCCAGCAGGCGATGGACGATGCTGCCGATCTCGGTCGCGGAGAGACCGACCGCGCCCGTCCCGACGACCGGGAGCTCCTTCATGCCGATCGTGTAGCGCGCGTAGTATTTGTACGAGCACTGGTCGAACGTCGAGAGCGCCGTGAAGGACAGCCGGCGCACGCGGTGGAGGGGCGGCTCCGGAGGCACGTAGAGCGACGGCAACTCGAGCGCGGGCGCGGCGGCGAGCTCCTCGAGCGTCGCGAACAGCTCCAGCTGGCCGGGCTCCTCCGAGGCAGGCTCCTCCGCCGGCTGCGCTTCGACCCAGTCCTCGCTGCGGTGGCGGTCGAGGCGCACGAGCAGGTGCGCATTGCCGCGCACGAGCTCCACCGGCGTGTCGCCGGCCGCGCTCAGCTCCTCGTCGGCATCGAGCCGCGCGAGGACCCAGCCGATCGGCGTGGATGCGTCCGCGGTGCGGTCGCGGTCGATCGCCCCGGACACGATCAGGCGCTGCCGCGCGCGCGTCATCGCGACGTAGTAGAGGCGCAGGCGCTCCGCCGTCTCCTCCTCCTGACGTGCCGCCCTCACCTCCTCATAGTCGAAGGCTCCGCGTCGCTTCGTCGTCAACGGGTCGGCGACGCGGAATCCGAAGCGCCCGTCGGAGAGCGCAAGAATCTCCTCCGCCGACGGCGGCGCCTTGTCCCGTCCCGCGTCGGCGACGATCACGACCTCGAACTCGAGCCCCTTCGCGGCATGAATCGTCAGCAGACGCACCGCGTCGGCGCCCTCCTCCTCGGCCACCGCCTCGAGCTCGCGCGCCCCGAGCGCCTCCTGCTCGCTCACGAAGCGGACGAAGCCCTCGACGTCGGGGCCGCGCAGCTCCTCGTACGAGCGCGCCAGGCGCGCGAGCTTGCGCATGTTCGCGTACCGGCGCCTTCCATCCCACTGCGCCAGCACGGCGAGGTCGTAGTCGTGCTCGGCGACGATGCGCTCGCACAGGCGCTCGAGCGAGAGCCGCGGCAGCGCAGCGGCGAGACGGTCGAACCGCTGCCGGAACGCGCGCAACAGGCGCACGTCGCTCTCCGGCAGTCCCGGCGGCATGGACCGCTCGATGCCGGAGAAGAGCGGCCGGCGAAATGCAGAGCGGCGCAGGAGGACGAGCGCGTCGTTCGACACGCCGACGAAGGGCGAGGCGAGCACGCTGACGAGCGCACGGTCGTCGTAGCGGTTCTGCAGTAGTCGCAGGTACGCGAGCAGGTCGACCACCTGCTGCTGCCCGAAGTACCCCTTGCCCGTCGCTCGATACGTCGGCAGCCCGGCGCGGCGAAGCTCCTGCTCGTACTGCTCCGCGTCGGTGCCTGCGGCGAAGAGGACGACGATCTCGCCGGCGGCGGCGGCACCCGTGTCGACGAGCTCGCGCACACGCCGGGCGATCGCGCGCGCCTCGGCGCGCCTCCAGTGCACGCCCGTGTCCTTGTATGCGGCCTTGTCGGTGACGAGCAGCTCGACCGGGTGCCCGAAGACCGGATCCGGGAACTCGGCGGCAGCCGCGAGCGGCTGGAACTCGTCGCCGAAGTGGGAGCCGAAGAGCTCGTTCACCGCGGCGAGCACCTCCGGGCGCGAGCGATAGTTCAGCGTCAGCGGCAGAAGCTGCGCTGCGTTCTCGCGACGCTCGCGAAAGACGCGGACGTCGGCGTGGCGGAAGCCGTAGATGGACTGGAACTCGTCGCCGACATAGAAGAGATCGGCGCCGCCGCTCGCGAGCAGGTCGACGAGCTCGCACTGCAGCCGGTTCGTGTCCTGGAACTCGTCCACCATGATCGAGCGGAAGCGGAGCGATTCGCGCTCGCGGATCGACTCGTCATCGCGCAACAGGTTGCGGGCGTGGAGCTGAAGGTCCTCGAAGTCGAGCGCAGACTCGCGCGCCTTCTCCTCGGTGTAGGCCGCCGCGAAGCGCTCGAGCAGCTCCTGCAGCAGGTCGCGGTCGCGGGTGGCCGCCTCGTCGAGCGCTGCCTGCTCCACGGCCTTGCGCGCCTCCTCGTAGACGACCGCGCGGTCGCCACGCACGCGGAACCCGGACAGGTCGATGAGCCGGTCCGCGCGCGAGTCGCGCTCGAGGAGCTCGAGGAGCTGTGCAGCCGTCTCGTGGTCGACTCCGCGTGCGGCCTCGCGCAGCTCCGCCACGCGCTCGGCCAGCTCCGGACGGTCGCCGACGCCGAGCACGAGGTCGCGACCGGCTGAGCGCAATGTCGAGTAGACGCCGGTGAGCATGCGGCGCAGGCCGGCGGCGCCGTACGTGGCGAGCAGCTGCAGGCGGGCCGGCTCGCCGCCGCTGCAGAACTCCGCGAGGGCGCGCTCGAACGCCTCGCTGCGGAGCACCGCCCCCTGGGCCTCGTCCAGCTCGCGGAAGCGCGGGTCGAGGCCGGCCGCGAACGGATACGCCTTCAGCAGCCGCAGGCAGAACCCGTGGATGGTCGAGATCCACGCCCCGTCGAGCTCGCGGGCGAGGTCGTGGCGGCCCCGGTGCACGAGCTCCGCGCGGATGCGCGTGCGCAGCTCGCCCGCGGCGCGCCGCGTGTACGTGATGACGAGGATCGAGTCGACGTCGAGGCCCTGGTCGCACACGGCACGCGCGAACCGCTCGACGAGCACCGCGGTCTTGCCGGTGCCGGCGCCGGCGGAGACGAAGACCTCTCCGGTCGCCTCGACCGCGGCGAGCTGCTGCTCGTTCATGCGTTGCACCACCAGGAACCACCGTCCGGTGTCAGACACCGAACAGCGGTGTCTGACACCCTCATGCCCGCTCCACCCGGCACATCGGCCACAGGTCGCACCACGGCGGACACTCGCCGCCACGCGGGTCGTGCTCGACGTCGCCGGTGCGGATGCGCGTGGCGAGGCGGCGCGCGGTCTCTTCGGCGCTCGCGACCGCGTTCCAGAACGCGTCCTCGTCCAGGTAGTCGGTGCGGACGTAGCCCGGGAGCGTCTCCCCGTCCGCCTTGCGCAGGATCCCGCGCGCACGGCGCTCCCCGGCGAGCGGGCGGTACACGCCGCCGAGCGGCTCGATGCCGACGAGATCGCGCAGCACGAGCATGTACAGCGGGATCTGCAGCCGCAGCTCCTTCTCGATCTCCACCGCGGAGTGCGCGTGCTTGCCCGACTTGTAGTCCTGCACGATCCCGCGCGCGCTGAACGGATCGATGTCGATGCGGTCGATCTTCCCGGACAGCGTGATCCCGTCGCCGAGGCTGAGGCCGCGCTGCAGCTCCGGCGCTGCGCGCTCGCTGCCGAAGGCGACCTCGAACCGCCGCGGCACGAGCTGCCGCTCGCTGCCGGACTCCTCGTGCACGAGCGCCTCGAGATCGCGCCAGAGCGTCTGGTCGAGCTCACGCGCCTGCATCTCGGTCATCTCCATGCGCACGCCGCTGAGCGCCTCGCTGAGGCAGGCGCGCATCAGGCGCACGGCGTCGTCCTCGACCCGCTCGTCGAGCTTCTCGACGCCGAGCTCCTTCGGGAGGCGCGTGAAGAACTTGAACAGGGCGCTGTGGGCGACGGAGCCGCGCAGCTTCGGATCGACCTCGGCGTCGATCGACTTCGGGTCGATGAGCCGGTCGATGAACCAGGCGGACGAGCAGTCGGCGAAGCGCTCCAGCTCGGTGACGTTGAACGTTCCGCGCGAGCCGAGCTGCTCGAGGACGAGCGGATGCACGAGTCGCGTCGGCCTCCGGTTGGCGCGGACTGCACGGTCGAGCTTGCGGTCCCAGCCGTTCGCGCGGGCGAGCGCCGCGGCCTGCTGCGCGTCGCGCGCGGCCAGCTCGGCGAGCGCGCGGAGACGCTCACGCTCCGTCGGCGCGTCCTCGAGCGCCCACGTGAGCGCCGACAGCGGCCGCCTGCGCGTCCACCGGCGAACGTCGTCGAGGGCGAAGAGCGTCTGCACCTCGTCCCAGAACGGGCTCGCCTCGCGCGGTGCGCCGTCGTCGGTCGCCGCCTCGCGAACGAGGTACAACCGCTCGGAGGCTCGCGTGCACGCGGTGTAGAAGAGATAGCGGTCACGGCTGACCGGGTCGGGGCGTTCGAGCCGCGCGCCGCGCTCGTCGAGCGCGCGCCTTGCATCGTCGTCGAGGAACGGCGACGCGGCGCCGCGACGGGGCAGGCTTCCCTCCTCGAGGCCGAGCACGAAGGCGACGTCGAACCGGCGCGTCCGTGCTCGCATGAGGTCGACGACGGCGATACGTCCCGGCTCGTCCCCGCGCATCGGGCGCAGGGTCTCCCGGTCGAGCGCGGCGACGAGATCCTCGCGCGACAGCGGTCCGGCCAAGCGTTGCCAGCGGCCGAGCTCTGCGAGCAGCCTCTTCACCGCCTCGTACGCACGGAGGTCGAGCCGCGACGACTCCCCGACCGGCGGCGCCTCGAGGCCGTACGCGTTGCGCAGCATGCGCGTGGAGAGGGCCTGTGCAGCCTCGACGGCGTCGTCCGCCCGCCGGAGATCGTCGAGCGCGGGCAGCGGCGAGCCGCGAAGGCTCTCCGCCTCCTCGACGACGCGCTCCGGCGTCTGGATCGCCCGGCCGCGCAGACGGCCCTCGACGAAGTCGACGGCGTGGCGCGGCACGCCGGAGAACGGCGTGCGCAGGTGGGCGAAGAGATCGCCGCGCGTGCCGCCGAGCCAGGCGAAGCGGAGGAGCGAGGCGAGCGAGTGGCCGAACGCCGTCTGCGTGATGCGGATCTCGCCGTCGACCGCGTACGGAACGCCGAGCGTGCCGAGTGCGGTCTCCAGCGGCGCGCGCCAGCGCTCGATGCTCGGGCAGATGATCCCGACGCGCTCGGCGGGCGTGCCCGCGCGGAGCAGATCGAGCAGCTCCTCGCCGACGAGCTCGAGCGCGCCGCGCGCGCCCGCGCCCTCGAAGAAGCGCACCGCGCCGTCGATCGGCACCGGCTTCGGTGGAGTGTCGTCGAAGAGCCCGCGCTCGATGTGCGCGAGCGCGGGCTGCGCCGTCTCTCCCCAACGCGGCGGAAGCTCCTCGATGCGCGCGCCCGCGAGCCGCGCGAGGTCGTCGGCCGTCCGCCGCAGCGACGCGAAGGCAGGGCGTCCCGGCTCGTACGGCAGCGATACGGTGACCTCGGTTCGACCGGCGAGGGCCTCGAGCAACGCCCACTCGGCGCCGGTCAGGTCCTCGAATCCGTACGCGAACACCGGCTCGCCGTGCCACGCGTCGAAGTGCGACTGGAGACGCTCCGCCGCGGCCCGGCGCAGGAGATCGCGATCCCAGCGTTCGAGCCGATCGAGCTCGGCGCGGTATGCGGCGTAGAGCGAGGCGAGATCGCCGTCCAGCTGCTCGGGATCGAGGAGCCCGGATTCGAGCTCGCTCAGTGCCTGCTGCAACGCGTCGGCGAACCCGCCGAAGCGCGCGGATGCGGCGAGGCGTTCGAGCTCGGCCCGTGCGAGCACGCGGCGCACGAGGAGCGCGCGCTGCGCATGCGAGACGAGCGGGCGCGCACCGCCGCCCGCGTACGCGATGCGCTCGAAGACGTCGTCGAAGGTCCCGATCGAGCCTGCGAGCAATGCGGGACGGCGCGCGAGCAGGTCGCGCTCGACGCGTTCCACGTCCGATCGGTTCGGCACGATGAGCACGGGCTCCCGCTCGAGAGCGGCGAGGTAGCGATCGAGCAGCGACTCGACCTTGCCCGCGTTCGCAGGCCCAGCGATGAGGCTGAGCGGCACCGCCTCATCGTAGAGGCGGTTTCCGACGGTCTCGACCTATCCGGTTGTGGCGGACTTCGGCTTGCGGCCGCGTCGTGCGACCGCCCGCCCGGGCATCGAGCCGGCGCAGTCGTCGCAGAGGTCGGCCTGCTTCGAGCCGCGGCGCGCATCCGTGTACGTCACCCGCAGCATCGCGCCTTTCCCCTCGTCCACTTCCTTGCCGCAGTTGTCGCAAACGAGAACGGTTTTCCGTGCCATGAACCTAATTCTAGTCGAAATTCAGGAGCCGGATGAGAGCTACCTCTTCCGGCTCCAATCCGGTCTGGCGGGCCGCCACCCGGCGCAAATGGCGAGGGCGGAAATCCTCCAGAGTTCTGCCCTGAAGATACGCGTCCACAACGACAGGCGCCACGTATGACTGCCGGCACACCGCCGGCGTATTTCCGAGCCGCGCGGCAACCGTGCGCATGACCGCGGTGACAGCCGCCTTTCCGTCGAGCCCGCGCTCGGCGAATGCGATCGCCGCGAGCAGGGTGCCTCCCCACGTGCGGAAGTCCTTCGCCGTGAACTCCGGGCCGAGATTCGTCTTCACGTACTCGTTCAGCGCGCGACTCGTCAGGTCGCGCAGCTCTCCGTCACGCTCGTACCGAAACAGGCGGCTGCGTCCCGGGACTGCGAGGAGCTCCCGGATCGCGTCGGCGAGCTCGTCGTCGACGAGCGACGTGCGCACCTCGGTTCGACCCTTGCCGACGAAGCAGAGCCGCACGCGGTTTCTGTGCACGGAAACGTGTCGCTTGCGCAATGTCGTGATACCGAACGTGCCCGAGGTTCTCGTGTGCCGGTCGCTTCCGACCCGGAACCATCCGAGGTCGATGAGGCGCAACGCAATCGCGGATACGCGGTCGCGGTCGAGCTCGTCGTTGTCGAGGTGCTTCGCCATCGCCGCTCGAAGCGCGGGCAGCTTTTCGCCGAAACGAATCAGCCGCTCGTATTTCGCGCGGTCCTGATCGGCGCGGTAATCCGGGTGATAGATGTACTGCTTCCGGCCCGCCTTGTCGAAGCCGGTCGCCTGCAGCTTCGAGCGCGGACGCGAGGCGATCCAGACGTCTTTCCAGGCGGGCGGAATGGCGAGTCGCTCGATGCGCTCGATCGTCGCCGGGTCGCGAATCTCGCGACCGCGTCCGTCGACGTAGCGGAACGATCCCTTGCGTCCGGTCCTGGTCGGCATTTCCTCTGGAGAACGCATCTACACTGGCCGCCGGATGCGCGACGAGAACGTCATCGTCGTCCTCGAGGGCGATCAGACCGGGCAGGAGCTGCTCGAGGAGGCGCTCCGCGTGCTCGCCTCCGACGTCATCGGGGTCGAGCTCGAGTTCCCGCGCTTCGACCTCTCGATCGAAGCGCGCAGAGAGACGGAGAACCGGGTCGTCCACGAGGCCGCGGCCGCGATCCGCGAGCACGGCCTCGGATTGAAGGCCGCGACCGTGACCCCTGAGACGCGCGGCGACGTGGGCTCGCCGAATCGCATCCTGCGCGAGGAGATCGGCGGCAAGGTGATCGTCCGCACCGGGCGGAGAATCCCCGGCGTCGCGCCGCTCGCAGGCGTCTATGCCCCGATCTCCATCGTGCGCATGGCGGTCGGCGATGCATACGGCGCCGAGGAGTGGCGCGAGGGCGAAGGCGACGACGAAGTCGCGTTCCGCACGGAGCGCATCGAGCGGCGTGTCTGTCATGCCGTCGCCGAGTTCGCCTTCCGTCAGGCCGACCGGACGGGCGCCAAGGTGTTCGGCGGTCCGAAGTACACGGTCAGCCCGACGTACGAGGGGATGCTCAAGGAGGAGATGGACTCGGCCGCCGAGCGGCATCCCGAGGTCCCCTACGAGCCGCAGCTCATCGACGCGACCTTCGCGCTGCTGCTCTCGACGACCGGCGAGCCGCTCGTCATCCCCGCCCTCAACCGGGACGGCGACATTCTCTCCGATCTCGTCCTGCCGCTCTTCGGCTCGATCGCGGGATCGGAATCGTTGCTCGTCGCCTTCGAGGACGACTTCGAGCCGGCGGCGATCATGGCCGAGGCCGCACACGGGACGGCGCCGTCGCTCGAGGGGAAGAACGTCGCGAACCCGATGGCGATGATCCTCGGCGCCGCGGCGCTCCTCTCACACGCGGGCGACGCGGGTCAGCGCGCCGGGCGCGCCGTCCGCGAGGCATGCCTGGAAGCTGTCGCGTCCGGCGCGCGCACGGCCGATCTCGGCGGCGAGCTCGGCACGAGCGAGTTCACCGACGAGGTGATTCAACGCGTTCGTCAGAAGCTCGAAGTCTGGGCTGCGCTGTAGTCCGGTCTAGTCCGGTTGAAAGTGCTGCGCACTTTCAACCGATGAGGTTCCCGCTTCGCGGGAGCGCTCGCGGGCAGAGCCCGCGAGCTCTCACGAGTCTTGGCGAAGCGTCGTTCTGCGCGCGCGGTGGCGGCTCCGCCGTCCCCACGCGCTAGTTCGGCCCGCCCGAACGCTTCGCGTTCGCTCGGGCCTTAGGTGGCGACGAGGTTCGCGGCGTGTCAAACAGCCAGCGGCAACGCCTCGGTCTGCCAGACCGAGAGGAACGCCGCCACGATGCTGGGGTCGAACTGCGTGCCCGCGCCGCGTTCGAGCTCGGCGAACGCGTCCACCGGCATCCGCGCGGAGCGGTACGGCCGGACGGAGGTCATCGCGTCGAACGCGTCCGCGACGGCGAGCAACCTCGCCTCGACCGGGATGGACGTCCCGCGCAGCCCGCAGGGATAGCCGTAGCCGTCCCAGTGCTCGTGGTGGAGCAGCACGTAGGGCAGGACGTGCCGCCCGTTCCGTAGCGGGAGCACGAGCGATGCGCCTGCACGAGGATGCGCTCGCATCTCGTCCCGTTCCTCGTCCGACAGCGGGCCCGGCTTGACGAGCACCTCGGCCCGGACCACGAGCTTGCCGACGTCGTGGATCGGCGCCGCATGCCGGAGGACGGCGATCCGCTCCGGCGTCCACCCGAGGTGCCGCGCGACGGGCGCGGCCAGAGCGGAGACCCGCGCTCCGTGGCCCTCGGTGTGGTCGCGCTCTTCGAGCCAGCGGACGATCGAAGCGAGCATGTCCGCCGTTTGTTCCCCGGGGGCGCGCTGTTTCCTCTAGAGACGGCGCTCGAGCCAGCGCTTCCCGAAGTGGGTGGCGAGGTAGCCGACGATGAGGATGGCTCCGATCACGCCGAAGGCGTAGATCCCGTACCGCTGGATCGCGTCGGCGGCCGAGTGGCCGCCGTAGTACGCGACGAGGCCGACGAGCGTCGCCCAGGCGATTCCCCCGGCGGCGTTCCAGAAGAGGAACCGCCACCAGCGCATGCGGGCGAGACCGGCGATCCAGGCCGCCGTGTAGCGCAGAACGGTGATGAAGCGCCCAAAGAAGACCGTCTTGCCGCCGTGCCTCGCCATCAGCTCCTCGGCCCGGGGCAGGACCCGCTCCGAGTACTTCCGCAGCCAGCCCCAGCGGTTGAAGAGGGCCCGGCCGCCCCAGCGCCCGATCACCCAGTAGCCGAGGTTGTCGCCGACGATCGCGGCCGTCGCTGCGACCGCGACAACCGCGGCGATGTCGTAGTGGCCCTGCGAGGCGAGGACCCCGAACAGGATCAACGCCGTTTCGCCGGGAAGCGGGATGCCGAACGACTCGATCATCACGACCAGGAAAAGGAGCGGCAGGCCGTGGCTCGTGATGAAGTGCGTCACCGGATCAGTCTAGAGTTGCCTCCGATGCGGGTCGGAGTAGCGCGTGAGACGGCGCCGGGAGAGCGCAGGGTCGCCCTTGTGCCCGAGACGGCGGGAAAGCTCGCGGCCGCCGGCTTCGACGTCGTCGTCGAGGCGAGCGCGGGCGACGCCGCCTCCTTCCCGGATGCCTCGTACACCGACGCGGGCGTCGCGCTCGGCGATGCGTGGGCCGCGGACGTCCTCGTCAAGGTGCGTAGGCCGGACGAGCAGGAGACCGGCCGGCTGCGCGACGGGCAGCTGCTCATCGGGTTCCTCGACCCGCTCGGCGATCCGGCCGGAGTGGATCGGATCGCGGCACGCGGCGTGACCGCGTTCGCGATGGAGTCGATCCCGCGCATCACGCGCGCGCAGTCGATGGATGCGCTTTCGTCGCAGGCGACGGTGGGTGGCTACAGGGCGGCGCTCCTCGCGGCCGAGCACCTTCCCCGCTTCTTCCCGATGCTGATGACGGCCGCCGGAACGGTTCCACCCGCGAAGGTGCTCGTCATCGGCGCGGGCGTCGCCGGGCTCCAGGCGATCGCGACTGCGCGCAGGCTCGGCGCCGTCGTCACCGGCTTCGACGTGCGTCCTGTCGTGCGCGAGCAGATCGAGAGTCTCGGCGCGAACTGGCTCGACCTCGGCGTCACCGGCGCGGAGGCGGAGGGCGGGTACGCACGGGAGCTGACGCCGGAGGAGATGCAGGCGCAGCAGACCGCGCTCGAGGCCCGGATCTCCGAGTTCGACGCGGTGATCACGACCGCCGCCGTCCCCGGGCGCGCCGCGCCGAAGATCATCCCCGCCTCCGCTGTGCAGGCGATGCGCCCCGGGTCGGTGATCGTCGACCTCGCCGCCGACACGGGCGGCAACTGCGAGCTCACGCAGCCCGGTGAGATCGCGGTGCGCGAGAACGTCACGCTCGTCGGCCTGACGAACATCCCGTCGTCGATGCCGTACCACGCGTCGACCCTCTATTCCCGCAACGTGCAGGCGCTGCTGCTGCACCTCGCGCCGGAGGGACAGCTCAACCTGGACTGGTCGGACGAGATCACCGCCGGTGCCTGCGTGGCCGGCAAGAAGGAGGCAGCCCCCGCATGAGCCACAACACGCTCCTCGTCTTCGAGGTCACGATCCTCGTGCTCGCCATCTTCCTCGGCTTCGAGGTGATCTCGAAGGTGCCGACACTGCTGCACACGCCGCTGATGTCGGGCACGAACGCGATCCACGGGATCGTCGTCGTCGGCGCGATGCTCGTGCTCGGCCTCGGGCACAAGGGGCCGTTCATGTGGATCGTCGGCTTCCTCGCCGTCGTGCTCGGCTCCGCGAACGTCGTCGGTGGCTTCGTCGTGACCGACCGCATGCTCGAGATGTTCAAGAAGAAGCCCAAGGACGAGTAGTGGGGTTCAACCTCTCGAACCTGCTCTACCTGATCACGATCGTGACCTTCATCCTCGCGCTGCGTTATCTCTCCAACCCGGCGCACGCGCGGCGCGGCAATCAGATCGGCGCCGTCGGGATGCTTCTGGCGATCGTCGTCACCTGGGTGAAGACCGGCGGGACGAGCTGGTGGGCGCTCGCACTCGGCATGGTCGTCGGCGGCGGCTTCGGTGCCGTCGCGGCGCGCAGGGTGAAGATGACCGCGATGCCGCAGATGGTGGCTCTGTTCAACGGCGTCGGCGGCGGAGCGGCGACGCTGATCGCCCTCGCCGAGCTGCATCGCCTCCTCCCCCAGCCCGGGAAGCCGACGCTCGACATCCTCGTCGCGATTGCGCTCTCCGGCCTCATCGGCGCGATCTCCTTCACCGGCTCGCTCGTCGCGTTCGCGAAGCTGCAGGAGCTGATCAAGGGGCGGCCGATCACCTATCCGGGCCAGAAGGTCGTCAACCTCGCGCTGCTCGGAGTGTGCGCGGCGCTCGGAATCGTCCTCGCGGCAGGGGTCCAGAGCCAGTGGCTCCTGTGGGCGGTCGTCGCCGGCGCCGCGCTCTTCGGCGTGCTCTTCGTCCTCCCGATCGGCGGCGCGGACATGCCGGTCGTCATCTCGCTGCTGAACGCGTTCACCGGGCTCGCCGTCGCCGTCGGCGGCTTCGAGCTCGAGAACAACGTGCTCATCGTCAGCGGCATGCTCGTCGGTGCATCGGGCACGCTGCTGACGCTGAAGATGGGCGCCGCGATGAACCGCTCCATCGCGAACGTGCTCTTCGGCGCGTTCGGCCAGGTGACCGAGAGCGCGGCGGCGGTCGCGGGCGGCGACGGCGGCACGGTGCGTTCCGCAAGCGCGGAGGACGTCGCCGTCATGCTCGCCTACGCGCACAAGGTCGTCTTCGTGCCGGGCTACGGGCTCGCGGTCGCGCAGGCGCAGCACGACGTGCGACAGCTCGCGGACCTGCTCGAGGCAAAGGGCGTCGAGGTCACCTACGCCATTCATCCCGTTGCGGGCCGCATGCCGGGCCACATGAACGTGCTCCTCGCGGAGGCAAACGTCCCGTATCCCCAGCTGAAGGAGATGGACGACGCGAACCCGGAGTTCTCACGCACGGACGTCGCCGTCGTCGTCGGCGCAAACGACGTCGTCAATCCGGATGCGCGCAACAACCAGGGCAGCCCGATCTACGGGATGCCGATCCTCAACGTCGACAACTCGCAAACCGTCGTCGTGCTGAAGCGCTCGATGAACCCCGGCTTCGCCGGCATCGAGAACCCGCTGTTCTACAACCCGAAGACGGTCATGCTCTTCGGAGACGCGAAAGCGTCGATCACGAAGCTCATTCAGGACGTCAAGACGCTCTAGGAGGGCTTGGCGGCGATGTGCAGCGATGCGATCGCGCGTCCGTACGTCTGCCAGCCTTCTGCGGTCATCGCCGTCTCCGCCGGGTAGACGGAGAAGCCGGTCGTACCGGCCTGTGCGAGCAGCGGCACGTAGCGCCCCGGCGCGAACCAGCCCTTCTGCCCGTGATAGCTGCCGACGGTCGGGTGGACCCTCGAGAGCGGGAACGTCCCCGAGGCAGCCCGCACGCACGCCGCAGGCGAGACACCGAGGCCGAAGTCGTTCACGTAGGCCTGCGGCAGGAAGTCGAAGCCTGCGTTCGCCCAGGGCGCGAGCCCGATCCCGTTCGCGTCGCAGAGCGACGAGAGCGCGGCGGGCAGGTTCGGCTCGAGCGCGCGGAATGCGGTCACGAACTGCTGCGAGCGGCTCGGCTCGGCCTGGTACGGCGCCTCTGCATCGGCGATGAAGAACGAGAGGCCGTTCTGCCGGACCATGCGTGCGGCAAGCGCGGCGTCCGCCCTCGGATCGTCGCCGAGGACGCTCCAGCCGCCGACGGCCAGGCCGCTCGCTCTCTCGAAGCGCTCGATCCAACCGAGATCGGGCGGCTCTCCCGGCGCGAAGTTGACCGCGACCCATCCGAACCCGGCTGCGCGCAGCTGCTGCCCGAGCACGTCGGGATCGACGTCACCCGAGTGCCAGACGATGGCACCTCCGTCCGCCCACGACATCGGGACAGGCTTCGGTGGAGGCGGCGGCGGCGCGGTCGTCGTCGGCGGCAGCGTCGTGATCGGCGGCGCCGGCACCGTGGTGGTCGGCGGAGGCGCGGCCTGCTGTGTCTTCCCACTCCGGTGCAGCGCGAAGGAGAGCACGATCGCGACCAGGAGCAGGCACGCGCCCGCGATCATCAGCCGCCGCGGTGTCATCTATGCGAGACGGGCGGGGTCGAACAGCCCGAGCAGCTCGCCCTCCTCGCCCAGCATCGCGTCGGCGACGAGCCTGCCGCAGCCGAAGCCCATGACGTTCCCATGCCCGGAGTACCCGGCCGCAATCCAGAGATCCTCGCGTGCGGGGACAGGACCGACGAGCGGGAGCATGTCCTGCGTCAGCGCGAAGATCCCGGCCCAACGGTGGCTGATGCGCGCCTCGCCGTCGCTCAGCTCGCCGAGGAAGCGCTCGAGCGACGCCTGGATCGTCGGCGTGGTCTCCTCCACGTCGGTCAGCTCGTCCATGATCGAGACGTCGCGGAACCCGCCGAGCAGCAGCCGCCGGTCCGCGAGCTGCTGCCAGTAATCGAATCCCTGGCGCGCGTAGTGCGGCCGGTCGTAGAGCACACGGTCGAGTGGCTCGCTCACCACCACCTGGCCCCGCGCCGGCCACAGCGCGTCGGCGAGCTCCGGCAGAAGGTCGCGGCCGTAGCCGTCGGTGGCGACGAGCACGCGCTCCGCATCGAGCGCATCGACGTCCTCGACCGGGTCGTGCTCGCGAAACTCCGCACCGGCGGCTGCGGCGCGCGCCGCGAGCCTGCGCACGAAGCGCGCCGGCTGGATCGTGCCGTCACCCGGATGGTAGATCGCCCCGTGGAAGCGCGGGAACTCGTCGAGCCACTCGGCGGCGATGCCGTCCTCGCGCAGCGCCTCGAACTCGGCGCGGATGTCCTCCCGCTCCTCCTCGTCGGCGGCGAGCCGGTAGCTGCCGGGCCGGCGCAGCGCGTCGCCCGCAAGCTCCTCCATCGCATCGAGCGTGTCCTCCGTCCAGCGCCAGAGCGCACGCGACTCGTCGGCGCCGTATGTCTCGCGCGCGACGTCGTAGCGTGCCGCCCCGCCGCGCAGCGCAAAGCCCCCGTTGCGGCCGCTCGCCCCCTCCGCGATCCCGCGCCGGTCGTGGACGCGGACGCGCAGCCCCGACTCGGCGAGACGGAGGGCCGCGCTGCAGCCGGTCACGCCCGCGCCGACGATCGCGACGTCGACGCGGCCGTCGTGGCGGCTGTCCGTCCGCGCGGGCAGATCATCCTCGAGCCAGTACGGGTTCACGACGCGCCGGCCGGCCGGAGCCCGGATTCCGTCTCTTCGAGCTGCGCTTCCGTCACGACGTCCGACGGTACACGCCGTCGTTCGCTGTTGCGCGGCCGTCCAGCTCGAGCGCGACGAGCGCGGCCGCGATCTCGGCCGCCGCCCGGCCCGTGCGGCGGACGATCTCGTCCGCGGTCGCGGGCAGCAGCTCGAGGAGCGGGTCCGGGGCGGCATCGCGCGCGTCCGGCTCCATCCCGAACGAGAACAGGACGTCGGCTGCGCACGTGAGCGGCGACGCTCCGAGCTTCAGGAGCGCGTTCGTCCCCGCCGACAGCGCGGACGTGATCTCGCCGGGGACGGCGAACACCTCGCGCCCTGCTTCGAGCGCGAGGTCGGCGGTGATGAGCGCGCCGCTTCGTTCGCGAGCCTCGACGACCACCGTCGCCGCGGCGAGGCCCGCGACGATGCGGTTGCGTGCGGGGAAGCGCCACGGCGCCGGCTCCACGGCGGGCGCGTACTCGGAGACGATCAGCCCGGTCTCGGCGATGCGCCGCGCCAGATCTGCGTGTGCGGCCGGGTAGTCGCGGTCGATGCCGCAGCCGAGCACCGCGACGGTGCTGCCGCCGGCGTCGAGCGCGCCGCGGTGCGCCTCGCCGTCGACGCCGCGCGCGAGCCCGCTGACGACGACGAGCCCGGCGGCCGCGAGCTCGCGCCCGAGGCTGCGCGCAACCGATGCTCCGTAGCCCGAGCAGGCTCGGGCGCCGACGATCGCGACCGCGGGCCGCTCGAGCACAGCTGCCGGCGCCGCACCGCGCACGAAGAGGCCCGGAGGCGGATCGTGGATCGCGCGAAGGAGCGGCGGGAGGCCGGAGAGAAAGCGATACCCGCGCTCGGCGAGCCGCCGCTCGTACGCGGCCGCGTCGAAACGACGCAGATGCTCGCGCCAGCGCAGTGTGTCGGGCGCGCGGACGAGGTGCGTCCCCGTCTCGGACGCGAACACTGCGAGCGCGAGCTCGTTCACGCGAGCTCCTGCGGGGAGCGGTACGCGAGCGCCTCGGCGACGTGGTCCGGGCCGACTTCGTCCGCGGCCGCGAGCGCGGCGATGCTGCGTGCGGCGCGCGCGACACGCGCGCGACCGCGTCCCGACAGCGGCAACCGGTCGACGGCGCGCGAGAGCAGCGCATCGGCATCCGGCGTTCGTCGCAGCGGCAGGATCGCGAGCGCCTCGCGCGCGAGCGCGACGCGAACGGCGACCGCGGCGGAGGCTTCGGAGGGGCCGGCCGCGAGCTCCGACGCGCGGGGACGCGGCACGGAGACGACGAGATCGAAGCGGTCGAGCAGTGCACGGGAGAGCTTCGCGCGGTACGCGGCGAGCCGCTGTGCAGTGCACGAGCACGCCGAGCCGGCGTCCCCGCGCGCACCGCACGGGCAGAGGTTCATGGTCGCGACGAGCTGGAAGCGGGCAGGAAACACCGCGCGCCCCGTCGCCCGCGCGATGCTCACGATCCCGTCCTCGAGCGGCTGGCGCAAGGCCTCCAGCGCCGGGCGCTGGAACTCCGCGAGCTCGTCCAGGAGAAGGACGCCCCGGTGCGCAAGGCTGGCCTCGCCGGGCCGGATGCCGGGCCCTCCGCCGACGATCGCG
Source organism: Gaiellaceae bacterium (assembly GCA_036260475.1). GTDB lineage: Bacteria > Actinomycetota > Thermoleophilia > Gaiellales > Gaiellaceae > Palsa-739. Next base: position 31,237 of record DATAMX010000204.1, read on the forward strand.
GCGGTCGAGGCGCTGTGGTGCGGCGCGCGGAACGGCGGCGTGCGCACGAGCGGATGCTCGGGCGGAAGGAGCCCCGCGACCGAATGGATGCGCGTGACCTCGAGCGCCGCTGCGTCGTCGAGCGGCGGGAGGATGCCGGGCAGGCGGCGTCCCAGCATGGTCTTGCCCGTCCCGGGGGGCCCTGCGAGGAGGAGGTTCT
>DATAMX010000020.1:0-12741 GCA_036260475.1 Gaiellaceae bacterium
CGCGGTGGTGGCCTCGCCATCCCCGAAGGCCCGCGGAAAGTGCTGCGCACTTTCCGCGGTGAGAGGTACCGCTTCGCGGAGCGCGCGACGGCAACGGTTTCGTTCTGCGCGCGCGGTGGTGGCTTCGCCATCCCCGCGCGCTAGTCCGGCCTCCAGCTAACGCTTCGCGTCGTTGCTCGCTTCAACCGTCTACCAACAGCCCGCTGATCGGGCCCCACATCGCTTGCGCTCTCCGCGACACGTGCGGCAGCAGCGTCAGCCTGTGCTCGACGTACCCGTCACGCCGGCGGCGATCGAGCTCGTCCTCCGCGCGTGGGCGCCACACCTCGTCGACGAGCGCGGACGGATCGCCTGCGACGTCCTCGACGGAGCGCTCGAGATGCTCTGCCCAGAGCTGCAGCCGCACCGCGCGAACGGTCGCTTCGTCGCGGAGGACGACGTTGACCTCGGTGTCGTTGAAGAGCGAGTGCTCGTTCAGATTCGCGGACCCGATCGTGAGCCAGCGGTCGTCGACGATCCCGATCTTCGCGTGCACGTACACGATGCTCCCGCCCCGCCCGGGCTGATAGAGCGTGCACGCGAGGAAGCGCGCAACGCCGCCGCCCTCCTCGTCCGCGTCCACGAGCACGCCGACCTGGCCCCGCGTGTCGTCGCCGCCGTTGTTCGGCCGGGCAGGCAGGAGCACGACGACGCGGAAGTCGTCGGTCGGAGGGCTCCGGAGCTTCTCCGCCAGCACGGCGACGACCTCGCTCGACCAGAGGAACTGGCTTTCGAGATAGACGAGCCGCTCCGCGCTGCGCAGCGCGCGAAGGTAGCTCTCGAGGAGAGAGAACTCGCCGCCGCGCAGCGCGGGATAGACCCGTTCCGGCACGGTGCGCACGAGCTGCACGTCCACGCCGCCGCCGGCGGCCTCGCCGCCGCGCACGGCCACGTCGGCGCCGGTCACCGCCTCCCAGCGCAGGCGGATGTGCTCGGCGACGTCCCCGACGATCGGCCCCTCCAGCCGGACGCACGCGTCGTGCCAGCCGATCCGGCCGCGGGCGTCGTGCCCTCGCCCGTCGAGGCGGTCGCCGGAGAACGACGTGAGGTCGATGCCCCCGACGTATGCGACGCGGTCGTCGACGAGGACGAGCTTCTCGTGGTGACAGTGCATCGGCCGTTCCTTCGCGTCGAGCGCAACCTCGATGCGCGTCCCGTGCACGAGCCGGTCGCGCATCTCGCGCACCTCGCCTCGGTCGGGATGGAAGAGCGGAAGCGGCGCGCCCGCCCAGGCGAGGACGCGAACCGGGACGCGCTCCGCCGTCTCGCCCAGCAGCCCGGCGAGGGTCGGGCCGCCCTCGCCGAGCCTCAGTCCCGGAGTGAAGTGCCAGCCCGCGAGGTGGACATGTGAGCGTGCGGCCTCCACGTCGGCGGCGATGCGTGGGAGCGCCGAGGCACCGTCCACGAGGAGCTCGACGGAATTGCCGGAGCGCGCCGGGAACGTCGCCGTCTCGGCCCAGCCGAGCTCCGCCGCGTCGAGCACGCGCCCGTGACCGATTCGTGCGAGGCGACGCCGATGGTGGGCGCGCACCGCCCACTCGACGCCGTCGCCGATCGCGTCGTCGATGCGATCGAACGGGTACAGGCGGCTAGTGCCCGCCCTTCGGCGGCGGCGCCACCGGCCCGCCGTGAACGTCGATGATCGTCTGCGTCGGGGCCGCGGGCGTCGTCGGGACGTAATAGCTCGTGCCGTAGGTCGTCGTCCCCGTGATCTGCGGCGTCGGGAACCCGAGCGCCGGCATGTGCGCGGTCGCGGCCGACATGAAGCTGCGCCAGATGTCCGCCGGGAGCGAGCCGCCGAACACGGCGCCGACGCCCTCGACGTTGTAGAGCGAGATCTCGGCCTTCGGATAGCCCACCCACACGCAGGCGGCGAGCTGCGGGACGTACCCGCAGAACCATGCGTCCTGGAAGTTCTCCGCCGTGCCCGTCTTGCCGGCCGCAGGTCGGCCGAAGTAGGCGGCGGTCCCCGTGCCGTGCTGGATGACGCCCTCGAGCGCATATGTCACCTGGTCGGCGACGCTGCGCGAGATGGCCTGCGCGCCGGGAGCATTCAGCCGTCCGAGCACCCTCCCGTCGGGTGCGCGTACCAGCTCGAACGGCTGCGGGGCGTGGTGGACCCCGTGCGCCGCGAGCGTCGCGTATCCGTCGGTCATCTCGAGCGGGTTCACCGGCTGCGTCCCGAGCGTGATCGAGCACACGGGCTGCAGCTTCGTCGTGATGCCCATCTTGTGCGCGACGGGGACGACGTTCCACGGCCCGACCTTCGCGACGAGCTGCGCGAAGATCGTGTTCACCGAGTTCGCGGTGGCGCTGAGCAGGTTCATGTATCCGGCGCTCTCGTCCGCGTAGTTGTGCACGTCCCACGGCCCCTGCGGCCCGTAGCAGCTGCGATCGGGGATGATGAGCGACGGGGGCCCGGAGAAGCTCGAGTACAGCGAGATGCCGTGCTGCAGCGCCGTCGCGAGCACGAACGGCTTGAACGAGCTGCCGGCGGTGCGTGTGCTCTGCGTCGCGAGGTTGAACTTCATCTTCCGCCCGTCCGGGACGTAGCCGACCATCGCGCGCACCGCACCTGTACGCGGGTCGATTGCGACGAGCGCCGCAGCCGGATCGGACGGTCGGCGCATGACGCTCCGAACCGCGGCTTGGGCCTGTTGCTGCATGCGCGGGTCGAGCGTCGTCCGCACGCGCAGCCCGCCGGCGGCGACGAGGCGCGCCCCGAACCTCTGCACGAGCTGCTGCTGCGCCCAGCCGAAGAAGTTCTCGTGCGCCTGACGCCGATACAGGTCCCCGGGCTTCAGACCGAGCGGCGCGGAGACGGCGCGCGCGAATTCGTCGGTCGTGATCGCGTGGCTCGCGAGCATGGCGCGCAGCACCTCGTCCCGGCGCTGCATCGCCATCGCCGGATGACGCATCGGGTCGTACACGGTCGGCGCCTGCGGCAGGCCGGCGAGCATCGCCGCCTGCGCAAGCGACAGATCCTGCGCGCGCGTCGAGAAGAACGTCTCGGCCGCTGCCTGCGCGCCGTGCGCCGCCCGCCCGTAGAACACCTCGTTGAGATATGCGTTGAGGATCCGCTGCCTCGGCCACACCTGCGCGAGCTTGATCGCAAGGCACGCCTCCTTCACCTTGCGCGAGAACGTGCGGCTTGCGTTCCCGATGTAGAGGTTCCGCACGAGCTCCTGCGTGATCGTCGAGCCGCCCTGGACGATCCTTCCGGCGGTCACGTCGGAGTACAGCGCGCGTGCGATGCCCTGATAGTCGAGCGCCCCGTGCTCCCAGAAGCGCCTGTCCTCGATGGCGACCGTCGCTTCGCGGAGGTACGGCGAGATCTGATCGAGACGCAGCGGCTCGCGGTTCACGCTCGACGGGACGACGCCGAGCAGCGTGCCGTTGTCGGCGTATACGAAGGAGTTCTGTCCGAGCGCCACCGGCTGGAGCGCATTCAGGTTGCACGAGCCGAGCAGCACCGCTCGACCGGCCGCCGCGCCGCTGACGACCGCGACCGTGAGCAGGACCACGGCGACGGTTGCCGCGATCGCGACCTTGCGCCTCGCGTGCACGCGGCGCAGGCGGGAGCGCCGCGCGAGCAGGATCGCCGCGAGCTCGAGGTCGGCACGATTCCGGTCCCGCACTGCGGGTTCGTTGTTGCTCGCGCGGGCCCGCGTGAAACGGGGGCCGCTGTCTAGGACGCGAGCTCGGACAGCACGACGCCCAGCACCGGGAGCGCGAGCGTGACGAGCAGGTTCCCGCGCCCGATCTGCGTCAGCAAGGGCCGCAGCGACTGCGGGCGGCCCTCCCGGATCTGGCGCGCGAGACCGGGGCCGAGGACGTAGTCGTGGAGATAGGCCCCCGCGACGAGGAGGCCGACGAGGATCCCCTTCACCGCCAGCACCCAGTCGAACGACGCCGGCGCCGTGTCGAAGGCGTGGTCGTAGGCCGCGAGCCCGAGACCTGTGACGACGGCTATCCCGAGCGCGCTCCAGCCGATGGGGCGCCAGCGGCGGCCGAGCTCCCGCAGGAGCGCCGCGCGGGCCTCGCCCTGCAGCCGCTGGACCGGCGGCACGGCGACGAAGACGAGCGCGACCGTCCCGCCGACCCAGATCGCGGCGGCGAGCAGGTGGACGGCGAGAAGTGCTTCTTCCATCGGGGTAGCTTCCCACGCAGGCACCGAACGGGTTTCCGCTCCCGCGTCGCGGGCAACGAACGAATCGCATGACGGCCTCGGCGTTCGGACCGATTCACACCGCACTGCACTCGAGCGCCGTCTCGATCGCGGCCAACGTGCTCATCCTGTTCGCGGTCGTGCTCTGGCTGGGGCTCGGCTTCCGCGTCCACCGGGACGCGCGCCGGCGCGTCGACGACGGCTGGCTCGTGGGCTTCGCGACCGCGCTCGGCTTCGCCCTGCCGTACGTCGGCCCCGTGATCTACCTCCTCTTCCGGCCGCCCGAGACGCTCGCGGACGCGCATGCCCGCGAGATCGAGCTGCGCGCGCTCCGCGGCCGGCTCCTGCAGGCCGCGCCTCACTGCCCGGTCTGCCTGACCGAGGTCGAGTCGGACTACCTCGTCTGCCCCGTCTGCACGACGCGGCTGCGCGAGCAATGCCCCACCTGCGACTCGGCGCTCGATCCGCTCTGGCAGGCTTGTCCGTTCTGCGCGACGCCGCTCACCGGCACGATCGCGACCGACGACGGCGGCGTGTCGTACGTCGATCTCGACAGGGCGCTCACGGCCGAGGCCGCAGCCAACGCGGACTTCAACCGGCGGCGCGCGGAGCGCGCCTAGCTCTCTCTCTAGTCGTCCGCGACCGCTTCGGCGGCCGCAGGCGCAGCCGGCAACAGGGCGCGCACGAGCGAGCGCACGGTGACCGGCACCGCAGGTGCAGGCGCGAAGCGCCCGAGGCCGGCGAGCACGGCGACGCCACCGGTGAGCTCGTACATGGCGGAGTCGTTCACGAGGAGCGACGCCGCGATCGCGAGGCCGAGCGTGAAGACGAAGTCGCGCGTCGGCCGGCGTCGCGCGACGAACAACGCGCCTGCGAACGTGAAGAGGAACCACAGTCCCAGCGGCATCACGAGCGGCCAATTGTGAATCGCGGGCAGGTAGGAGAGCGGCACGCGGTTCTCGACGACGGCCCACAGGCCGGAGAAGCCGTGACCGAACGCGCTGCGGAAATGGTCGGGCCCGACTGCGTTGAGATTCGATGACACGACCTTCAGCACGATCGCCGCGGCGCCGCCGAGCAGCACGAGGAAGCCGCGCGGCCCGAGGCGAAGCATGCGCGCGCCGAGGAAGGCGAGCGCGATGCCGAGCACGATCGCGCCGCCGCCGTCCGAGCCGAAACGATTGTCCGTCATCATGAACAGGCCGAGCACGCCGAACCCGGCGAAGCCGAGCGCACCGAATCTCCTCGCCGCTATCGCCGCGCCCGCGAGCAGCGGCGCGAGCAACAGCGTCTCCTGCTGATTGCCGATTCCCCAGAAGCGCGAGTTCTGCGTCGGTCCGAGCGGCGTCAGCGCCACCCAGTCAGGTCGCGCCGCGAGCAGATACATGTGAATCAGGACCACGCCGAGGAAGAGCAGCAACAGCCGCCCGTCCGTCTTGCAGACGCGGGCGAGCCACAGGCCTCCACCGACGCTCGCGATGATGAGCACCGCGAGGATCGCGACCTCGTTCGTCACGTGCGCCGCGCCGAGCCCGATGCTCGCGAGCAGCGCCGCGGGCACGAGCGTGAGCGCAGCGCGCGGCCGTACGGCCGCGAGGAGCAGGGCGAAGCATGCGAGCACGATGAGTGCTGCGAGCTTCAGCCGGTTGTTCGCGTGGATCTGTGCGTTGAGCGTCTTCAGCGTCGCGATCGCGTGCGTCGCGGGCATCGACGTCAGCGACCCGCGCTGGTGGCCGAGCGCGGTCGGCGCGATGTCGACGATCGAGACGAGGCCGGGAATGCGCGTCGTCCGGGAGACGAGCAGCCCGTGGAAGCCTCCGCCGAGGACGACGACGTAGTAGCGCTTGTCGTTCGGTACCGGCGAGTCGCTCTTCGGCGGCAGTGTGACGATGATCGTGCGCGCGCGGCTTGGTGTGCCGGTCGCCGCCGTCGCCGACACGAGCGGCCGTCCGCTCGGGACGCCGCCGAGGTAGGCGTTCTCACGGACGCCGCGCACGAGCTGAGCGAGCGCCTGACGACGGTTGATCGTCGGGCCGGTGCCGGGCACGAGCAACCCGACGGCGCCGTGACGCGCGAACTGGCGCAGCTGCCATCCGGCCATGTGGTCGAGGATGACGACGCGGAAGGGCGCCGATCCCGGGACGGTCTTCGCGAGAGCGGGCGCCGCGGGGACGATGCCGGCGAGCGCGACGAGGCTGAAAAGGAGTAGGCGGCGCCGACGGAGCATTGTCCGCCCCGATTCTCTCTCATGCGCGACCGTGATTGTCGAGGTAGCCCCAGCGCTCCTCGATCCGGCGCGTCCTCCAGACGACCGCCGAGACGCCCCAGGTGAGGAAGAAGAGGCCGACGATCGCATAGCCGAGCCGGTTGACGTCGAGCCACGCGGCCCGGACGACGAGCTGAAGCAGCTCGGCGCCGCCGATGCCGAGCGCGACCGTCACGGAGAGCGCCGTTACGGTGATGTTGTAGTAGACCTTCCGTACGGGGCTCGAGAATGCCCAGCCGTACGCGTGGCTCATGAACGCGCCGTCGGCGGTGTCGAGCAGCGACATGCCGGCCGCGAAGAGCAGCGGCAGGGCGAGCACGGCGGCGAACGGAAGATGCCGGCCGGCGGCGCCGGCGGACAGCGCGAGCAGACCCACCTCGCTCGCGGTGTCGAACCCGAGCCCGAACAGCATCCCGAGCGGGAGCATCTGCCAGCTCGAGTGGATGCGGTCGCCCAGCCGCCTGAGGATGCCGCGGCTCATCAGCCCTCGATCGAGCAGCCGCGCTTCGAGCCGCTCCTCGTCGAGCTCGCCGCGGCGCATCTCGCGAAAGATCCCGACCACGTCCACGAGCACGAGCAGGTTCAGGACGCCGATCGCGAGCAGGAAGGCTCCCGATACGCCGGCGCCGACCGGGCCGCCCCAGTGCTGGAACGACGGAATGCGCGCCCGCACGGTCGACGCGGCCACCCCGATGCCGGCGGCGAGAGCGAAGACGACGCTCGAATGGCCGAGCGAGAAGAAGAACCCGACGCCCAGCGGCCTCTGTCCCTCCTGGCGGAACTTGCGCGTGGTGTTGTCGATGGCTGCGATGTGGTCGGCGTCGAACGCGTGCCGCAGGCCGAAGGTGTAGGCGAGCGTTCCGAGCCCGACGAGCGCCGGGCTCGTGCGCGCGTAGTAGGCGAGCAGGCCCCAGCCGGCGACATGCAGCGCGCCGACGGCGCCGCCGAAGATGGAGAGGCGGCGCCAGTTCATCCGTGCACCTTCGGAAGCGCGCGCACGGTCATGGCGACGCCGGCGGCGAGGATGACGGCGGCGGAGACGACGGGGAGGGCGCGAACGAGCAGACCGTCGAAGCTCCGTCCCGCGAAGCGGCGCTTCGCGAGCACGGCGACGAGGCCGAGCCCCGTGATCGAGAGCGCGAGCCCCGTCGAGAACGCGACGATGAGGACGAGCCCGAACGCGAGCCGGTGCAGCGAGATGGCGGCGAGCAGCACGACGAGCGCCGAGGGGCAGGGCAGGATCCCGCCGGAGACGCCGACCGCGAGGAGGCTCTTCCGCGACAGGTCGCCCTCGTGGTGATGGTGATGGTCGTGGTGCGCGTGGCGGAAGCGCGCGCGCAGCACGGTGAGGCCGATCGACACGACGAGCACGCCTGCGGTGAGATCGATCCACGGGTAGAGCGTGTCCGGCACGATCCACTGCGACAGGGCGAGCGTCACGAGCCCCAGCGCGAAGACGCCGACCGTGTGCGTGAGCGTGACGATCGCTCCGAGCGCGGCGGCGTCACGCGGCGTGCCACGCTGGCCGATCAGATACGCGGTGACGATCGTCTTGCCGTGACCGGGCGAGAGCGCGTGCGCGGCACCCCAGAAGAGCGCCGCGGCGAGCGAGGCGAGGATGACGAGCACGCTGAGCTTCCCCTGCGCGATGAGGCGCGTGAAGCCCGAGTCCGCGACGCGATCCCGAGCCTCGAGGGCCTTGCCTCTCGTGAGCGCGGGCACCTGGTCCCCGGTCGGCGTAACCGCGGCCGCCGCACGTGTGATGTCGAGCGGGCTCTGCAGCAGGCTCTTCGGATATGCGCGCAGCTCGTCCGAGATGCTGTGCGCGGAGGCGCCGACGACGATCTCGCGCCACCCGATGTGATCCGCGTAGTTCGTGTCTGACACCGTGAGCCGCTCGGTGCCGGACACCGACGGGCCGCGCAGGATCAGCTCGAGTCGCATCGTGTGCAGCCCGCCCACGCCGGGCGGGAACGCGAGCGCGTGCGCAACCGGAACGAGACGCACCGCGCGCCCGCCGAGCGTGACGCGCAGGCCGGCAGCGATGCGCCGCGCGTACACGGCAGCATCGACGCCCTGCTGCCGCGCCTGGTAGGTCGGGATCTCCGCCATGTCGAGGACGTACCGCACGTACAGCCGGTGGCCGGCGACCTCGACGCGCGCGAAGCGGTTGATGGTGAAGTTGCCGAGTGGGTGCGCCTGCGCGGCGGCGGGAGCGACGAACGCAGCGGCCAGGGCCGCGAGGACGACCATGCGCCTCATGACGTTCCCTTCCGGGCGGTCGACGCCCACAGGACCGAGAAGTGCGGGTTGAGCGCGAGCGCGCGTTCGTAGTACGTCCGTTCCGCTGCACGATCTCCGAGACAGGCGGCGATCCAGCCGCGGTGGAAGAGCTTCAGCGGGTCCTTTGTGCCGAGACGGAGCGCACGATCGGACCAGGGCACCGCCTCCCTGCATCTGCCGTTGCGGGCCAGCGCCCATGCGCGGACGTCGTCACCGACGATGCTCGGCCGCTCCGCGTAGCCGCGCCGCGCGAGCTCGAGCGCATGGGGAAGGCCGACACCGTGATCGGCGTCGAAGAGCGCGACGTCGAGGTCGTTGCGGACGCCATTCGCGGCGAGGAGCTTCTCGATCACGCCGATGAGTGCGTACTCGCGCCGCGCCGCCGCGGGCTTGCCCAGCGCGCGGTCGAGGTCGCCGAGGAGGCCGACGTACTGCGGGAGCGGGACGCGGTCGACCGCCGCCTGCTCGTACGTCTGCGCGGCCGCAAGATCACCAAGGCCGACCTGCGCCTGCGCCATCCCGTCGAGCGCGACGTAGTACTCGGGGAAGAGCTGGAGCGCGTGGCGCATCTCCACGAGCGCCCGGTGGGCGCGGCCGGAGTTCAGGTACAGCAGCCCGAGCTGCACGTGCGTCCACGAGGACGCCTCGCGCTCGCCGACTGCCGCGGACGCCGCGAGCGCCATCGCGCGCTCGGCGTCGGCGGTGTGGCCGATGAGCTCGCGCGCGTACGAGACGCGCGCATACGACGCGACGTCCGGCTTGATGGCGCTCATCCGGTCGAAGGTCGCGAATGCCTGGCGGTACCGGCCGAGCTCGATCTCGGCGTCGCCTATGACGCCGTAGACGCCGGCGGTCGTCGGGGAGATGCGCCGCGCGCGCAGGCCGAGCGCGAGCGCCGCGCGAAAGCGGTGGCGCGAGAGCGCGAGCTGGCCGAGCCCGGCGGTCGCGATGAGGTCGTTCGGCGCGAGCCGCAGGACGCGGTGCAGGATGCCGTCCGCCTTGCCGTAGTACGTCGGGTCGCCCGTCTCGCGCACGCGCTGCAGGTATGCGAGGCCGAGCGTGTCGAGCGCCTTCGTGTTCGTGGGGTCGGCGCGCAGCTCGCCCTGCAGGCCGGCGATCTCGGACTGCGTGTCGCCGGCCGCGAAGCCCTTCTGCAGCTCCGCGGCGACCGCCGCCGGCAACGCGCCGCCGTCCGCACTGGCGACCGCGCCGTGGCGGAAGGTCCCGCCGAGGGCGAGGACGGCGGCGGCCAACGCCGCCGCCGTCCCTGCGATGAGCAGGCGAGCTCGCATCAACCCGTCTTCTGCGTGAGCCCGTGGGTGTCGTCGTAGCCGCTGAACGGCGGCGCGACGTACGGGAACGACGCGAGGTACGGCACGTCGTTCGCGTCCACGCCGTCTCCGAGCGGCAGCTTGTGGCCGATGAGCTCGCCGGCGACGACGCGCTCGTCGATGTCGATGACGTCGTCACCGAGCCGGCGGCCGTTCGGATAGCCGGCGTTGTCCCCGGCGATGACGCCGAGCCGGTTGACCTGGTCGGCCGCGGTCGGCGGGACCGACAGGTTGAGCCGGAGCTCGTCCGCGAGCTTGGCGCCCGTGTAGTTGAGCTTCGGGATCCCGGTCAGCAGGACCTCGGTGAGGTCGCTGCGGCCCGACTGCTTGAAGGGACCGAACTTCGGATACAGCTTCTCGAGGACGGCCGCGAGGATCGGGTTCGTGTAGTCCGACGTGAACTGCGAGTCGTTCGCGGGCGACGTGCTGTTCCAGTAGTCCTTCTTGTTCGTCGGGATGATCACCTCGTTGATCAGCGGGTTGCCGAGCCGGCTGACCTGCACCCATTTCGTCTGCGCCTTGCCGTGCGCGACCGTCACCTTCTGGCGGTCGGTCGCGGCCCAGACGCCGACGACGTGGTTCTTGCCGTTGTCGAGCATCGACTTCGGCAGCTGCAACGCGATCGAGTGCACGCCGTAGCCGGCGAGGAAGTCCTTGCCGCCGCCGGTGGCACCCGTGCCGTTCCGGATCGCGACGAGGTCGAAGATCGCGCCGACGTCCGCGAAGAACGGGTCGTCGCGCTGGCCCGCGAACACCGTGCTGCCGTCGGAGAGCGAGTGGATGCCCTTGGCGGCGAGCGCGTCGTAGTTCGGAGTCGAGCGCGGCCCGATGTTGTCGGGCGGGGTCATGAGGCCCGATCCGACGACCGCCGTCTTGCCGTTCACGGTCTTCGTCACGGTGTAGCGCTGCTGCGTGTTGCCGAGGAAGAACTGGCTCGGCAGGTCGGCGAACCGGAACCGCCAGGTGACGTCCGGGTTGCCGTCGCCGTTCGTGTCGGCGTACACGTCGTACCGTGCGGTCGGGCTGAACGTGTAGTAGTTCGGCCCGGCTGCAGGATCCTCACCCGGGATCCAGTTGGCGATGATCGTCGCCGTCGACGGCTTGTCGGGCGACACGAACGCGTACAGGTCCGTGTTGTCCGCCGTCGGGTCCTGCGCGATCAGCGGTGCCTCGCGGTGACTCGACGCCGTGGCGGAACCTGGGCCGCTGCTTCGTGCAACGGCGAGCCCGGCTGCCGCGACGGCGGCGGCGGCGAGCAAGGCGAATGCGAGCTTCTTCACGTCTCCTCCTGTGAGGTGGGTCGGCGCTCATTCGCACGACCGCACGGACCGGTTCGGAGGAGCTACGAGATGTGCGCGGTGACGAGCGGCGCCGTCGTCGGCGCCGTCGTGCCGCCCGCGCGCTCGACCGTCGCAGCCACGACGGCGCCGCTCGGGACCGTTCCCTTCAGGTGCACGACGCTCGTGCCGCCGCCCGCGAAGAGCCCGGCCGGACGCGCCCGTCCGCCGGCGGGGATCACCCACGCCTCGTACGTCTTTCCCTGCGGCGCGCGCGCGAGGCCCGAGACGGTGAGTGTCGCCTGGCGATCGGCGCCGAGGACGACGACCGCGCTCACCGCTTCCGTCTTCGTCGAGCGGCCGGCGCCCCAGACCCCGAGCCCGACGGCCGCGCACGCGGCGACCGCGGCAGCCGCAGCGGCGGCGCGGAAGGCCCACGGCCGCCGCGGGAGGGGCACGACGTTCGAGCGCTCTGCGGCGGCGGCGGCGAGGATCGCGCCGCGCAGCCGTTCCGGCGGAGGCGGAGCCTCGGTGCCGAACGCGAGCGCCGTCGCCGTCTCCCCCAGCTCGGCGAGCTCCGCGCGGCAGCGGTCGCACTGAGCGAGATGCGCCTCGTACGCCTCCACGTCGTCGGCGTCGAGCGCGTCGAGCGCGTACGCCGCCGTCAGCTCGTGGAGGTCCATGACATCTCCATTCCGGGGTCTCCGAGCAGCTCGCGCATCCGCGTGAGGCCGGCGAACATCCTGCTCTTGATCGTACCGAGGGGCTGTCCGAGCCTCTCCGCGAGCTCCGACTGGCTGAAGCCGCCGTAGTACGCGAGCTCGAGCGCCTCGCGCTGCGTGTCGGGCAGGAGCCGCAGCGCGTCCTGGACCCGCTCGCGCTGCAGGCGGAGCCAGGCGTCCTCGTCCGCGCCGCCGACGGCGGGCTCCTGGGCGCGCTCGAGCGTGTCCGCCCGCCTGCGCTGCTCGCGCCGCACGGCGTCGACCGCGCGTCGGTGGACGAGCGTGAGGATCCAGCTGCTCGCCTTCCCCCGCTCCGGGACGAAGCGCGCGGCGGTGCGCCAGACGGCGAGGAATCCCTCCTGAACGGCGTCCTCGGCCAGCCGCTCGTCCCGCAGGACGCGGAGGGCGAGGCCGTAGGCCGTCCGCCCGTACCGGTCGTAGAGCTCGGCCAGCGCCGACTCCTCCGACCGGGCCGCGAGCAGCACGAGGGCCTCGTCCGACAGGTGCGCCAGCGGACGGCTCATGCCGCCGATTCGCCGCGCACGCAGAATCGGTTCAAAGCCGACGCGCGGATTCGAACCGCGGACCCCTTCATTACGAGTGAAGTGCTCTACCAGCTGAGCTACGTCGGCCTGGCGGGGCGACATTCTACGCG
>DATAMX010000026.1:0-4659 GCA_036260475.1 Gaiellaceae bacterium
CGAGGCGCTTCTCGAGCGAGCGGATCTGCAGGCTGACGGCCGGTTGGGTCACCCCGAGCTGCTCCGCCGCCTGCGAGAAGCTCCGCCGCTCGACGACGGCGCAGAAGGCAGCGAGCTGCCGCGTATCCATATAAGCCAAGCTTATCTTTGCCTTCTCGCGCGGGCGGTCTAGCATCGACTCGTGACCGAGGACACCCTCGTCCGCGGCTACCGCGAGCTGGCGCGCGGTGCGCAGGCCCGTCCGCGCGACGTCCTCCTCCGCGGGCTCGACGTCGTCCTCTCCGCGCTCTTCCTCGTCGTCACGCTCCCGCTCGCGGCCGGGATCGCTCTCATCCTGGTCGCGACGAGCGGCCGCCCGGTCTTCTACCGCGGCGAGCGCGTCGGGCGCGGCGGCCACGTGTTCACGATGCTGAAGTTCCGGACGCTGAAGCCCGGCGCCGAGCAGCGTCTCGGCCCCCTCCTCGGCGAGGAGCTCGTGCGCCGCACCGAGGAGGAGTTCGCGCCGCTCGGCAAGCGCTTGAAGGCGACGCAGCTGGACGAGATCCCGCAGTTCTGGAACGTGCTGCGCGGCGACATGAGCCTCGTCGGCCCGCGCCCGATCCGGCCCGTCTTCTTCGAGGAGCTCGCGCACGAGCTGCCCGCTTACTGGCAACGGCTCGTCGTGCGCCCCGGCCTCACCGGCCTCGCGCAGGTGCGGCGCGGCTACGAGACCTCGATGGCGGAGAAGCTCGCCCACGATCTCGAGTGGATCGCCGACCGCTCGGTGCGCCTCTACCTGCGGACGGTCGTCGCCACCGGCTGGCGCGTGCTCAAGCAGTCGCTGAAAGGCTTCGCATCCAGCGCCGGCTGAGAATCGCGGCGCCGATCATCGCCCTCGCCTTCATCGGCATCGGCGTCTGGCAGGTGACACACCCGTCGCATCCGGCGCGGACGCTCATCGTTGGCGTCGACGACGACACGCTCAAGTGGACGCCGTTCCCGCTCACCGTCGTGCGGCGCGAGCAGTCGCTCGGCGCGGGCGCGGTGCGCGTCTGGGTGCCGTGGCGCGGCGAGATCGCACCGACCCGCGTCCGCCGCGACGAGCTGTCGCGCGCCGAGACGGCGGCCCGCAAGACGACCGTCGTGCTCGCGGTGTTCGGCTTCGGCGCCCGGACGCCGACCGCGGCATGGCAGCAGCGGCGCTTCTGCGGCTACGCGAAGGCCGCCCTCTCGCTCGTTCCGGACGCGCGCGCGGTCGTCGTCTGGAACGAGGCGAACTCGCGCACGTACTGGCGCGGCACGCCTGCGCAGTACGCGTCGCTGCTCGCGCGCTGTTACGACGCACTGCATTCGACGCGCGTGCAGGTGCTCGACTCGACGGCGTCCGGCCACGCTCCGATCGCATTCCTCGACGCGCTGGCGGCCGCGTACCGCGCGAGCGGGCGAACGCGGCCGCTGGTCGACGCCTTCGGGCACAACCCCTATCCGCTGACGCCGACCGAGCTGCCCACCGCCGTCCACCGGGGCGACTTCGTCGGCGAGGCCGACTACACGAAGCTCGTCGCCGCGCTCCACGCCTTCGGGCCGTCGCCGTCGATCTGGTACCTCGAGGACGGGTTCCAGACGACGAAGATCTCGCCCGAGCAGCAGGCTCGGGACCTGACGACCGCGATCGGCATGGCCGCCTGTCAGCCGCTCGTCCGCGCGTACTTCAACTTCGAGCTCGTGGACGAGACCCGGCCGGCGGGCTGGCATTCCGGGCTCATCTGGCGTGGCGGCAAGCAGAAGCCCGCGGCGGCCGCCTTCGCGAGCGCTCCGCGCCGCTGCCACACCTAGAGTTCGCGGCCGATGTGCGGCATCTGTGGAATCGCGGGGTCGCCCGACCGTGCGCGGCTGGAGGCGATGAGCGCCATGCTCGAGCACCGCGGGCCCGACGCGGCGGGCGAGTTCCTCGACGGCCCCGTCGCGCTCGCCTCGCGGCGGCTCTCGATCATCGACCTCGCGGGCGGCGACCAGCCGATCCTGAACGAGGACGGAACGTGCGTCGTCGTGCAGAACGGCGAGATCTACAACCACCCCGACCTCATGCGCGAGCTGCGGAGTGACGGGCACGTCTACCGCACGCACTCCGACACGGAGACGCTCGTGCACCTGTACGAGCAGTACGGCCTCGACTTCGCACGACGGCTGCGCGGGATGTTCGCGGTGGCGATCTGGGATGCGCGGCGCCGTCGGCTCGTGCTCGCCCGCGACCGTTACGGGATCAAGCCGCTCTATTACCGGGCCGCGGAAGGCACGCTCGAGTTCGCCTCCGAGGTGCGCGCGCTCCCACGCGGGGAGATCGACCTGGACGCGCTCGAGGCGTTCCTCGCCTTCAACTCCATCCCCTCGCCGTACTCGATCTTCCGCGACGTCCGCAAGCTCCCCCCCGGGCACCTGCTCGTGTGGGAGGAGAGCGGAGAGGTGCGCGTCGAGCGCTACGCGCACCCCGGGCCCGTGCAGGAGAGCGAACTGCGCGACGAGGACGAAGCCGAGCTCGTCGAGGAGCTGCGCGCCCGCATGCGCGACTCGGTGCGCGCGCACCTGCTCGCCGACGTCCCCGTCGGGGTCCTGCTCTCCGGCGGCGTCGACTCGTCCCTCCTCGCGGCGCTCGCCGCGCAGGAGACGGCGGAGGCCGTGCACACGTTCACGATCGGCTTCGCCGAGCGCAGCTTCGACGAGCGCGCCGACGCGCGGCTCGTCGCCGAGCGGTACGAGACGAACCACCACGAGCTGCTCCTGCACCCGGACCCGAACGTCCTGCTGCCGACGCTCGCGGACGCGTTCGACGAGCCGTTCGCCGACTCGTCCGCGCTGCCCACGTATCTCGTGTCGCAGCTCGCGGCCGAGCACGTGAAGGTCGCGCTCTCCGGCGAGGGCGGGGACGAGCTCTTCGGCGGCTACTACACGTACGCCGCCGACCTGCTCGCCGACCGCGTCGGCCCGCTCGCGCGGCTGACGTCGCCGCTCGTCGAGCGGCTGCCCGCCTCCGGCGGAAGGGTCTCGCTCGAGTATCGGGCGAAGCGGTTCGTCCGCGCGGCGCACCTGCCGCCGCTCGAGCGCCATCACGGCTGGAAGGAGATCTTCTCCGCCGACGCGCGCGCGGAGCTCACCGGGCGCCGCAGCGACTTCGACCCGGTCGACGTGTACCGCGCGCGGTACGCCGAGACGCACGGCGCCGAGAGTCTCGCGCGCCTGCAGGACGTCGACTTCGCCGTCTATCTCGTCGACGACCTGCTCGTGAAGACGGACCGCGCGTCGATGGCGAACTCGCTCGAGGCGCGCGTGCCGTTCCTCGATCCCGTGGTGACGAACTTCGCGTTCGCGCTGCCGCGCAGGCACCGCGTGCGCGGCCTGTCGAAGAAGGTGCTCCTGCGGAAGGCGGCGGAGCCGCTCCTGCCGCGCGAGGTCGTGCACGGGCGCAAGCGCGGCTTCTCCATCCCGGCGGCCGCGTGGCTGCGCGGCGAGCTGGAGCCGTTCGCCCGCAGGACGCTGTCCGCGGGCACGCTCGACCGGCAGGGCTTCTTCCGGCCGGAGCCCGTGCGGCGGCTCCTGGACGCGCACGTCGCGCGCCGGCAGGACAACAGCCGGCTCCTGTGGGGGCTGCTCGCCTTCACGCTCTGGTACGAGCATCACGTCGAACAGGAGCCGCCGCTTCTGCGCTCGGCTCGCATGGAAGCGCTGCTCGCGTGAAGGTGTGGATCGACATGACGGCGAGCGCGCACGTGCTCGTCTTCCGCCCGCTGATCCGGCTGATGCGCGAGCGCGGCGACGAGGTGGAGATCACCGCCCGCGATTACGCGCAGACGCTCCAGCTGCTCGAGTTGCACGGGCTCACCGCCGAGGTGGTCGGAAAGCACGGCGGCCGCTCGCGCCTGCAAAAGGCGCGGCGCATGACCGGGCGTCTCGGCTCGCTGCACCACTGGGCGTGCGGGCGCGGTTTCGACGTCGCGCTCGCCCACGGCTCACACGAGCTGACGCTCACGGCGCGCCGGCTCGGCATCCCGAGCTCGACGACGTTCGACTACGAGTTCGCGACGCTTCAGCACCAGCTCGGCTGCCGCGCGGCGACGAAGGTCGTCGTGCCGGAGGCCATCCCGCCCGACCGCCTGACGAAGTACGGCGTGCGGCCGCCGAAGCTCGTCCAATACCCGGGCCTGAAGGAGGAGTACTACCTCGCCGACTTCGAGCCGGACGACTCCCTCCTCGGACGCTTCGGCGTCGATCCCGCGCGAGTGCTCGTCGTGCTGCGGCCGCCGCCGGACGTCTCGCTCTACCACCGCCAGTCGAACCCGCTCTTCCCAATGACGCTCGAGCATCTCGGGCGGCTCGACGACGTGCACGCCTTCGTCCTGCCGCGCACGGAGGAGCAGCGGGAGTACGTGCGCGACCTCGCGCTGCCGTCGGTGATCCTGCCCGAGCAGGCCGTCGACGCACAGAGCCTCATCGCGCTCGCGGACGTCGTCGTCTCGGCAGGCGGAACGATGAACCGCGAGGCGGCTGCGCTCGGCGTGCCGGTGTACACGACGTACGGCGGGCGGCTCGGCGGCGTGGACGAGGCGCTCATCCGCGAAGGGCGGCTCAAGCCGCTCACCGATCCGCGCGCCCTCGACCTCGCGAAGCGCGACCCCGCAGCCGGTG
>DATAMX010000031.1:0-13975 GCA_036260475.1 Gaiellaceae bacterium
GAGGTCGGCGCCGCGCTCCTCCGGCTCGCCGACGAAGACGGCGACGCTCAAGACGGTGTCTGACACCGAGAGCACGTCCGTCGCCTTCCGCGGCGAGCCCTCGGCGAAGATGAAGCCGCACAGGTCGGCCCCGGCCTCGACAGCGACGTCGACGTCCTCCTGCCGCGTCAGGCCGCATACCTTCACGAGCGGGCGGGAAGTGAGGTCGCGCAGCTTCGCACCGGGATCGGCGGCCTGCATGAGCGAGGTGCCGACGAGAACGGCATCGGCGCCCGCCAGCTCCGCGGCCGCGCCCTGCGCGCGGGAGTGGATCGCGCTCTCCGCGACGATCACCGTGTCGTCGAGCCCCGCCGCGAGCGAGACGAGCTCGAGCTGCGCGTTGCGGTCGATCGCGAACGTCGACAGGTCGCGTGCGTTGATGCCGATCACCCGCGCTTCGAGCCGAGTTGCGCGTGCCAGCTCGTCCATGTCGTGTGCCTCGACGAGCGTGTCGAGCCCGATGGTCTCCGCGTAGGCCATGAGCCGCGCCGTCGTTGGGTCGTCGAGATCGCGGAGGATGAGCAGCGCCGCATCGGCGCCCGCACGGCGCAGCTCGAGGAGCTGCTCCTCGGCTGAGAAGAAGCCCTTCGCGAGCAGCGGCACGTCGGTCGCGGCACGAGCGGCGGCCAGGTCGTCGATCGTGCCCGCGAAGCGCTCCTCGACGAGAACCGAGATCGCATTCGCGCCGCTGCGCGTGTAGACCGGGATGACGTCCTCGACGCGCGCGTCCGGGCGGATGTCGCCCATCGAGGGCGAGCGCCGCTTGAACTCGGCGATCGCCGCGAGCCCCGGGCCGCTCAGCGCATCCCTGAACCTCATGCGTTCGAGAACTCCACGAGCTCGTCGAGTCGCGCCGCCGCGGCGCCGCTGTCGATCGCCTCGCGTGCGCGCACGATGCCCTCGCGCAGGCTCTCGGCATGGCCGGCGGCCGCGATGCCGCCCGCGGCGTTGAGGATGACGGCGGAACGGTGGCCGCCGCGGTCCTCGCCGGAGAGCACGGCGCGCAGCGCGGCTGCGTTCGAGGACGGGTCGGCTCCGCGCAGCTCGGCGGGGTCGCAGCGCTCGACGCCGAGGTCGGCCGGGTCGAGCTGGTACTCCCGCACCGTCCCGTTCTCCACCTCGCATACGAGGTTCGGCCCGCACGGCGAGAGCTCGTCGATGCCGGCCGCGCCGTGGACGACGTACGCGCGCTCGGTGCCGAGCTGCACGAGCGCCTCCGCGAGCGTGCGCGTCAGCGCGGGCGAGTACACCCCGAGCATAAGCGCCCGCGCGCCCGCGGGATTCGTCAGCGGCCCGAGCACGTTGAACACGGTACGCGTCGCCAGCTCGCGCCGGATGGGCGCCGCGTGCTTCATCGCCGGATGGTGGGCCTGTGCGAAGAGGAAGCCGAACCCGAGCTCGTCGATCGACTGCTCGATGCGCTCCGGCGGCAGCTCGAGCCGGAAGCCGAGTGCCTCGAGGACGTCGGCGGCGCCGCTCGCCGAGGACGCGGCCCGGTTGCCGTGCTTCGCGATCGCCGCTCCCGCTCCGGCGGCGACGAGTGCGGCGGCGGTGGAGATGTTGTACGTGTTCGCCCCGTCCCCGCCGGTACCGACGATGTCGACGAGGTCGCTTCGCCGCGGATTGACTCGGAGCACGTGCTCGCGCATCGCCTCCGCACAGCCGGCGATCTCGTCCGCAGTCTCGCCTTTCGCGCGCAGCGCGACGAGGAAGCCGGCGATCTGCGCGGGCGTCGCCTCGCCGCGCATGATCGTCCGCATCGTCTCGCACGCGTCGTCCCGCGTGAGATCGTGGCCGTCGAGCAGCCGCGCGATCGTTCCCTGGATCACAGGCGCCCCTCGAGGAAGTTGTGCGCGAGCGCGGGGCCGTCGGGTGTGAGCACGGACTCGGGGTGGAACTGGACGCCGACGATCGGCAGCACGGCGTGGCGTACCGCCATCACCTCGCCGTCGTCGGCGTATGCCGTCGGCTGGAGCACGTCCGGCAGTCGCGTCGCGGCGAGCGAGTGGTAGCGACCGGCATCGAACGGCTGCGGCATGCCCGTGAAGAGACCGGCGCCGCCGTGCCGCACCGGGCTCGCCTTTCCGTGCAGCAGCTCGCGCGCGTAGCCGACTTCGCCGCCGAACACCTCGACGATCGCCTGGTGTCCGAGGCACACGCCCAGCGTCGGCGTCGTCGGGCCGAGCCGACGGATGATCTCCTCCGACGCGCCTGCGGCTGCCGGCCGGCCCGGGCCGGGGGAGATGACGAGCTGCGCCGGCGCCATCCGCGCGGCCTCGTCTGCGTCGATCTCGTCGTTCCGGAACACCTGCACGTCGACGCCGAGCGCGCCGAACAGGTGCGCGAGGTTGTACGTGAACGAGTCGTAGTTGTCGATCAGGAGCATCATCGTTGCTCCGCCTCCGCCAGCTCGATCGCGCGCTCGAGAGCCGCGAGCTTGTTCAGACACTCCTGATGCTCCTCTTCCGGCACGGAGTCGGCAACGATGCCGCCGCCGGCCTGGAGGTAGCAGTTGCCGTCACGAAAGACGAGCGTCCGGATGGCGATGCAGGTGTCCATTGCGCGTTCGGCCGGGAAGACGTAGCCGACCGCGCCGGCGTAGATGCCGCGGCGGTAGCCCTCGAGCTCGGAGATGATCTGCATGGCGCGCACCTTGGGCGCGCCCGACACCGTGCCGGCGGGAAAGCACGCGCGCAGGAGCGAGAACGGCGTGTGGTCGTCGCGCAGCTCGCCCGCCACCTCGGAGACGAGATGCGTCACGTGCGAGTAGCGCTCCGCCTCCATGAAGCGCTCGACGCGCACCGAGCCAGGCACACACACGCGCGAGAGGTCGTTGCGGCCGAGGTCGACGAGCATGACGTGCTCGGCGCGGTCCTTCTGCGAGGAGAGAAGCGCCTCCGCGTCGCCCTCGCCGGGGGCGATCGTCCCGGCGATCGGGTTCAGCGTGGCGCGTGCGCCCTCGCACTTCACCACCGTCTCGGGGGACGAGCCCACCAGTGCGACGTCGTCGAGCTCGAGGAGGAACAGGTACGGCGACGGGTTGACGCGCCGCAGGGCCCGGTACAGCTCCGTCGGCGACGCGGAGGTGGGCCGGACCGCGCGCTGCGCGACGACCACCTGGAACACGTCCCCCTCGCGGATGTGCTCCTTCGCGCGCTCGACCCGGCGCAGGTGCTCGTCGCGGTCGGGATACCGTTGGAGCGGGGCCGAGCGGCCCGTGCCGCGCGGCAGCTCCGGCTGCGGCCCGTCCAGCACGGACGCGTCCCCGGCGAGCACCTCGGCGACGCCGCGCGCGTGGTCGAACCGGATCAGCACGTCGGGGACGAGGAAGCGGCTCTCGGGCAGGTCGGGGCCTTCGTCCGGGAGCGGCACGGTCGGCTCCAGCCGCGCGACCGCGTCGTACCCGAGGTAGCCCACGACGGGCTCGCCGAGCGTCTCCGCCTCGTCGAAGGACGCGAGCCGCGAGCCGCGGCCGACGAACGAGTACCGCCCCAGCCGCCCGCGCTCGACCGATTCGAGCAGGAACGCGCCGCGCGCGCCCGGGCGCAGGCGGAGATACGCGCCGAGCGGCGTCAGGAGATCGGTTGCGATGACGGTTTCGGGCATGAAAAAGGCTCCTTCCGGAGCCGGTCGAGCGGAGTGGTCGTCGGACGCCTGAGTCAGCGCACGCTCCCGCCCCGCCATGAGCGCCAGGCCCACCAGGTACGGGTTGCGAGAGACATCGCCCCCAGAGTAGGCGCAGCGGCAGCGCGGCGCAACTCCCCCTTGCAGGGCGCGGCGGCGATGCCGGCGGCCGCCGCCTGGCTCTGGATGCCCGTCGGGGCCGGCGCCGCGGCGACGGAGGCGACCTCCGTGCCGTGCTCCTCGTTCGCGCCCGTCGTCGTCTGGGCGTCGAGGTACTCCGTCGCCGGTCGTCCCGTGAAGTCGGGTTGGCCGGAGTCGAGGCCGCTGTCCACGATCGTCAGCGGGACGCCCGGCCCGGGGGCGGTCGCCCGGTCGGCGCCGACTGCGGCGAGGAACCACTCCTGGGGCTGGAGCGGATCGGCGGCCCCGGCGACGCCGGCCGCTGCTGCGGCGCAGAGGGCCGCGCCGGCGAACGCTGCCAAATGCGCCCTTCGGGTCATAGCGCAGGCGCCAAGTTCGTGATACAAATGTCAATGGAGCTGTGGCCCTGCCCCGGTTCGCCGCAAGCACGGGGCATGGGGGAGATTTCACCCGGCTCCATGCCTCGGGCGGCCCGGCCCTTGGACACCGGGCCGCTCGGGGACCTATCGACAGTTACGCTGGCCACCATGGGCAGAAGTGTCATTTTGGCAGCCGTTCGCACGCCCTTCGGCCGTCTCGGCGGCGGACTCAAGGCCCATGCCGCGACCGAGCTGGGGGCGATCGTGATCCGCGCCGCACTCGAGCGCGCAGGGGTCGAGGGCGGCGAGGTCGAGTACGCCATCATGGGCCAGGTGCTCCAGGCTGGGGCCGGCCAGGCGCCGGCGCGCCAGGCGGCGGTGGGCGCCGGGATCCCGATCGAGGTGCCGGCGGACACGATCAACAAGGTATGCGCCTCCTCGATCCGCGCGGTCGAGATCGCCGACTCGATGATCCGCGCCGGCGACGTCGACGTCGTCGTCACCGGTGGGATGGAGTCGATGTCGAACGCGCCGTACGCGCTCAAGCAGGCGCGGTTCGGCTATCGGCTCGGCGACGGCACGCTCATCGACCTGATGACGCACGACGGGCTCACCTCGAGCTTCGACAACCGGCACATGGTCGAGCAGGCCTCGTTCGTCTCGCGTCAGCTCGGCATCTCGCGCGAGGACCAGGATCGCTGGGCGCTGCGCTCGCACGAGCGCGCGGCGGCGGCGCAGGACGCGGGACGCTTCGACGACGAGATCGTCCCCGTCGGGGAGGTCAGAGCCGACGAGGGCGTCCGCCGCGACAGCACGTACGAGAGGCTTGCATCGCTGAAGCCCGTCTTCGACCCCGAGGGCACGACGACCGCCGGCAACGCGCCCGGGGTGAACGACGGCGCGTCGTGCGTCATCGTCTGCTCGGAGGAGTTTGCGCGGCGCCGCGGGCTCGAGCCGCTCGCGACGATCGTCGCTCAGGGCTACGTCGCGGACGATTTCGCCTATCTCGCCCGCACGCCTGCGAAGGCCGGCGCGATGGCGCTCGAGCGCGCGGGCAAGACGATCGACGACGTGCACCGCGTGGAGATCAACGAGGCGTTCGCCTCGGTCGCGTCCAACTCGACGAAGATGCTCGGCGCCGACGAGGAGATCGTGAACGTGAACGGCGGCGCGGTCGCGCTCGGGCATCCCATCGGCGCGAGCGGGGGACGCATCCTCGGGACGATGGTGCACGAGCTGCGGCGGAACGGCGGCGGCCTCGGCCTCGCGGCCATCTGCTCGGGCGGCGGCCAGGGCGACGCGCTCCTCGTCGAAGTCTGAGGGACCCGTCGCGCCCCGGCGCGCGTACTAGGAGCATGCTCGCCAAACTCACACTCGCGCTGTGCGTCCTGGGGGCGCTTGCGGCTGCGCCGGCGGCGGCCGGCGACGGGCCGCTGTTCGTCAGCCAGGGCTACCAGGGAGTGGTCTCCGGGCCGAGCTTCCCCGGTGGGCCGACCCGATTCGTGCCGGTCAGCGACTACTCCGCGAACGACACGCAGTTGCTCTCGATCTCGACGAAGGACGGCACTGTCGAGCGGCAGCTCGGGCTCGTCGGCAACTGGGGGCTGCCGTACACACCCGCCGGTGCGGAAGGCCTCTCGCGCGACGGGAAGACGCTCGTGCTCGCGGACACGTCCTCCGGGCAGACGTCTCCGAGCCGCTTCATGGTCGTCGATCCGCGGACGATGCGAATCGTCCGGCCGATCATGCTGAACGGGTACTTCAGCTTCGACGCGATGTCGCCCGACGCGTCGAGGCTGTACTTCATCCAGTACACGAAGTCCAGCGTGAACAGCGTCGACCTGAACCACTACATCGTCCGGGCCTACGACCTGAAGTCGAACCGGCTGCTCCCCGGTCGCATCGCCGACCGGACGCAGAAGAGCTGGGTCATGCACGGGAGCCCCGTGACGCGGACGGCGAGCGCGGACGGGCGCTGGGTGTACACGCTGTACATGAATCCCGGCGGCTATCCGTTCATTCACGCGCTCGACACCGTGGGCGGTGTCGCGCATTGCGTCGGCCTGCCGATGGGAAACCAGAACGGCATCTACAACATCAGGCTCGCGCTGCACGGGCGGACGCTGTCCGTGCACTGGCTCAGCGGCCGGCCGTTCGTGAACGTCGACACGACCACGTGGCGCGTGTCGCCGGCCCATCGCACCGGCGGTCTCCCGTGGTGGACGCTCGCGTTCCTCGTCGTCCTCGTTCCGCCCGCGCTGCTCGTCCGGCGGAGTCGCCGCAACGGCCGCCTCGAGCACGAGCTGGCCGAGATCCTCCAAGAAGAGCCCCGTCCACGCGAGCTCATCTCCTAGAGGCACGACCGGTACCAGGTACCGACACCGAAGTGTCACGAGACCGGCCGCTTCGACGGCCGGTCTCGAGCCGGTCCGAGCGACATCGTCCTCACGTTCGTCACAGACTCGTCACCCGTACCTGGTACAGGTCGTGCCTGCGGGGGACCGCGCTCCAAAGGGCGGTCCGCGTCGGTCTCGTGACGCTTGCGTGTCGGTAGCCGCTCCCGGTCGTTCGGTGCGCCGATAGCCTCCCCGCGTGGCGCTCGAGCACGTTCTCGTTGTCGGCGCGGGGCAGATGGGCGGCGGGATCGCGCAGGTCGTCGCCGCCTCGGGGCGGCGCGTCTCGCTGCACGACAGCGCGCCGGGGGCGGTCGAGCGCGGCCTCGCGGCGATCGAGCGCAGCCTGACGAAGCTCGCCGAGAAGGGAGGCGCCGATCCGGCCGACGTGCTCGCGCGCATCGAGCCCGTGGACGGCCTCGTCCCCGCCGACCTCCTGATCGAGGCCGTCGTCGAGGACGCCGCGATCAAGGTCGACATCTTCCGCAACGCCGACGAGACGCTGCCGCGGGCGGCGATCCTCGCCTCGAACACCTCGTCCATCCCGATCACGAGCCTCGCGGCCGCGACCGGCCGCCCCGACCGCGTCGTCGGCATGCACTTCTTCAACCCGGTCCCGGTCCTGAAGCTCGTCGAGGTGATCCGCGGCCTCGACACCTCCGACGAGACCGCCGCTGCGATCGTCGCGCTCGCGCGCGACCTCGGCAAGACGCCGGCCGAGGCGCGCGACTTCCCAGGCTTCGTCTCCAACCGCATCCTCATGCCGTTCATCAACGAGGCCGCCTACGCGCTGCTCGAAGGCGTCGCGGAGCCGGAGGCCATCGACACCATCGCGAAGCTCGGGTTCGCCCATCCGATGGGCCCACTGGCCCTCGCCGACCTCATCGGCCTCGACACGTGCGTAGCCATCATGGAAGTGCTCCAGCACGGGCTCGGCGACCCGAAATACGCGCCCTGCCCGCTCCTGCGCCAGTACGTGCAGGCGGGGCGGCTCGGCCGGAAGAGCGGCGGTGGCTTCTACGAGTACAAGTAACCCGTTCGGGGGACTCATAGGTGTGGCCCGGGCTGCCGAAAGGCAAAGCGGGGGAATGAAGATCCTGCTCGTCGACGACGAGCCCGCCCTGCGCGAGCTCCTTCGCGTCACCTTCGAGGGCGCGGACGTCAGCGTGGACGAGGCCGGCTCGGCCGCCGAGGCGGAGGCGCGGATCGAGGCCGACCGTCCCGACCTGATCGTGCTCGACCTGCGCATGCCGGGCGTCGGAGGCGCAGAGCTGTGCGCGCGGCTCAAGGCGTCCCCGGATACCCGCGCGATCCCGATCGTCCTTCTCACCGGCGCCGATCTCGAGGAGGCGCGGCACGGACAGGATGCGGGTGCCGAGGCGCTCGTCCACAAGCCCTTCAGTCCGCTCGAGCTGCTCGCGGTCGTCGAGCGGTTCAGCAAGAACGGCACCCAGGCGCCCGCCATGCGCCCGCGCGCCGTCGAACCGCACGACGACGAGGAGCTTCTGCTCTACGCCCGCGACCTCCGCCACATGCTTGCGGTCGAGCGCCGGCAGCGCGCACTGCTCGAGGGCTCATACCTCGAAACGGTGACGGCACTCGCCACCGCGCTCGAATGGAAGGACACGAGCACGCACGAGCACTCGCAGCGCGTCGTGCGCTACGCCCTCGAGCTGCTCCGCGCCATCGACCCCGACTTCGTCGGCCGCGACCGCGGGATCGAATACGGCTTCCTGCTGCACGACGTCGGCAAGATCGGGATTCCCGACGAGATCCTGCGGAAGCCGGGGCCTCTCACCCGCACGGAGCGGTCGCGCATGCAGAAGCACACGCTGCTCGGCGCCGAGATGCTCTCGGGCGTCGCGCTGCTGCAGGGGGAGGGCCTCAACGTCGTACGCTCGCATCACGAGCGCTGGGACGGCAAGGGCTACCCCGACAAGCTGCGCGGGGACGAGACGCCGCTCGGCGCGCGCATCTTCGCCGTCGCGGACGCGCTCGACGCGATGACGAACGACCGGCCGTACCGGCGCAAGGTCGGATGGGCCGCGGCCCGCGAGGAGATCGTCTCCAAGTCGGGCCGCCAGTTCGACCCCATGGTCGTGGAAGCGTTCCACGACTCCGAGCCCATGCTGCTCGCGGCCTACCGCGAGACCGCCGCGGCCTAAGCCGGCGGGGCGCCGGTCTGCGGGACAGGCACCTCTTCCCAGAGAACGATCTTCCCTGCGCGGACGACGAAGACCGCCGCCGCCTTCTCGCCGCGCCCGGCGTTGCACGTGTGCCGCGGCCGGTGGCCGAGCACGAAGGTCGCCGTCGCCCGGCTGCCCTTGACGGTGAGCCGAACGATCCGGCCTGCGCAAGGGAGCGACGCGTTGAAGGCGAGCGCGAGCTGCGGCGACGTCAGCCGTGCGTCGAGCGGGCCCTGCACGACCCGCGCGTTCGGCGCGAACAGGCGGGCGGCCGCGGCATTGTCGTTCGCGTTCAGCGCGCTGCTCCAGGCGCGGACGATCGCGGCGGGCGAGGGCGGGGGCGGAGCGGCGACCATCCGTGTGAACTGTACGTCTACGCTTCCACCGTGGATTTCGAGCTGGCCCCGGAGCAGAGGGAGATCCAGGAGCTCGCGCGTGAGTTCGCCGCCCGCGAGATCGAGCCCAACGCCGCCGAGTGGGATCGCGAGCATCGCTTCCCACGCGACGTGTTCGCCCGGCTCGCCGAGCTCGGCCTGATGGGAACCTGCATCCCGGAGGAGTACGGCGGCGCGGGCGCCGACTTCCTCTCCTACATCCTCGTGCTCGAGGAGCTCTCGCGCGCCGACGCCGGCGTCGGGGTGACCGTGGCCGTGCACACGAGCGCGGTAACGCTCCCGCTCCTCGCGTTCGGCACGGACGAACAGAGGTCGCGCTTCGTCCCGCCGCTCGCGCGCGGCGAGCATCTCGGCGCATTCGCGCTCACCGAGCCGGAGGCGGGCTCCGATGCCGGCGCGCTGCGCACGCGCGCCGAGCCCGACGGCGACGGGTGGCGCATCACCGGCGCGAAGCAGTGGATCACGAACGGGCGGTACGCGGGCACGTTCCTGCTCTTCGCCCGCACCGACCAGGAGACGCCGGGCGCCCGCGGCGTGAGCGCTTTCGTGCTCGATGCTGACCACGTGAGCGTGACCCGCGACGAGGAGAAGCTCGGGCTCAACTCCTCGACGACGAACGACATCGTCGTCGAGGGCGCGCTCGTCGGCCGCGACCGGCTGCTGGGCGAGGAGGGTCACGGCTTCCGCATCGCTATGGCGACGCTCGACGGCGGACGCATCGGCATCGCCGCGCAGGCGGTCGGCATCGCGCAGGCGGCGTACGACGTCGCGCGCGAGTATGCGAAGGAGCGACACGCGTTCGGTCGGCCCATCTCCGAGTTCCAGGCCATCCAGCACAAGCTCGCGAACATGGCGACGGAGATCGACGCGGCGCGCCTGCTCACCTACCGCGCGGCGACGCTCCGCGAGCGCGGTGAGCCGCACACCGAGGCGGGCGCGAAGGCAAAGCTGTTCGCATCCGAGATGGCGCGTCGCCAGACCGGCGAGGCGATCCAGATCCTCGGCGGCTACGGGTACACGAAGGAGTTCCCGGTCGAGCGGTACTACCGCGACGCGAAGATCACCGAGATCTACGAGGGGACGAGCGAGATCCAGCGGCTCGTGATCGCGCGCTCGATCCTCGGGCTGCAGGAGCCCAGAGTCGCAGCTCGTCGCGCCTGACCGGCACGACGACGCCGTCCGCCTCCAGCCGCGCGAGCGTCTCTGCCGCCTCTCGCCTGCGCACCCGTAGCGCCGCGGCGAGATCCGCGGCCGACACCTCGCCCGCCGCGCGAACGACGGAGGTCGAGAGCGTCGTGAGCGCCTCCTCGCGCGAGGGCAGCTTCCGCAGCCTCGCCTTCCAGCGACGGGCGAAGAGATCGTGCAACGTCGCCCCCCAGCCGCCGCCCTCCGTGTCGACGCCTGCGTTCGTGAGCACGAGCTTCCGCTGGAGCGCATTCACGGCTCGGTCGCCGAGCCGCTTGTCGGCGCCGGCCAGCAGCCGCAGCTCGCGGCGCGTCGCGGGGCGCCCGAGCTCGAGCGACGCGTCGGCGATCTCGCGCTCGAGGCCCTCGAGCGCCTCGCGCTTCTCGGCGGTGAGCGCATAGACCGCGGAGACGAGCGTAGGCGCGACGAGCGACGACGTGCGCGCGACGTGCAGTCCGACGCACGCGTGGCGCTCCGCCGGGAGCTCGTCCTTCCAGGCCCACACCTTCCACGTCTCCGGCGCTTCCCAGTCCATGTCCGAGTGCCCGGTCGCCGCTTCCCACAGCGACGGGAGCACGTAATCGCCGTTCGGGTACAGGAGCGCGAGACCGACCTCGTCGACCCACGTCGCCGCCTGCTCGAGCGTTCGGACGCGCATCTACGTGAAGTGGAGCACCCCGCGTATGAGCTCCAGGGCTCCGACCGCGAGCATGACGATGCCGGCGAGCTCGAGCGTCCGCTCCACCGTCCGCGTGCGCAACGTCCGGAGCGAGCGACCGTCGAGACGCGGCCGAACGCGGCGGGCGCGGAGCGCGAGGACGCCGCCGATCGGCAGGAGGACGGCGGCCGTGACAAGGCGGTAGTACGGGACCCACGCCGTGGGCAGCGATCCCGGCAGGTCCATCGCGACGAGCAGCACGCCGAGCACGCCGAGCGCGAGTCCGGGCTTCGCGATCCGTACGGACATCCCCGTAACCTACGTCCATGCGAAACCGCGACGAGCCGGTCCGTCTCACGAAGATCTACACGCGCGGCGGCGACGCAGGCGAGACGAGCCTCGGGGACGGCTCGCGCGCCTCCAAGCTCGACCCGCGCATCGTCGCGTACGGCGTCGTCGACGAGCTGAACTCGCACCTCGGCGTCGCCCTCGCCGGAGACCTTCCCGACTTCCTGCACGCGCCGCTGGCGCGCATCCAGAACGAGCTCTTCGACGTAGGCGCCGATCTGTCGGTGCCCAAGGATGTGGAAGGCAGGCTGCGCACGACACAGGCGATGATCGACGGGCTCGAGCGTCTCTGCGACGAGCTGAACGAGCCGCTGCCGGCGCTGAAGAGCTTCGTCCTGCCCGGCGGGTCGGAGGCTGCAACGCGACTCCATGTCGCCCGCACGGTCGCGCGCCGTGCGGAGCTCGCCTCCCTCGCAGCCGACGTCAACCCGCTCGCGCGCGTGTACCTGAACCGGCTCTCCGACCTGCTCTTCATCGCCGCACGTTCGGCGAACGCCGCTGCGGGCGTCGACGAGCCGCTCTGGAAGCCGGGGAGCTAGGGGTCGAAGCTCCCCCTTTCGGGGGAGCCGTTCCCCGCGATTCGAGTCGATCCAGGACGGGTGGATGCCTGCGGCCTCACGCCCCCCTCGGCGGGTGGTTCAGTCGCGTACGACGACGTCGCGAGGCGTTACCGCACGCTTGTCGAGCAGCTGCCCCTCGTGGTGTACGTCGACGCGATCGACGCGACGAGCTCGAACATCTTCACGAGCGCCCAGGTAGAGCCTCTGCTCGGTTACACGGTCAGCGAATGGCTCGCCGACGCAGACCTCTTCGCGCGCACCCTGCACGAGGACGATCGGAGTCGTGTGCTCGCGGCACACGCGCACACGCACGCGACGAACGACCCGCTGAGCATCGAATACCGACTGATTGCGAAGGACGGGCGCGTGGTGTGGGTCCGCGACGAAGCGGTGATCGTCTTCGACGACGACAATCGTCCCCTCTATCTGCAGGGATACCTTCTCGACATAACACGAGAACGCGAAGCGCAAGACCAGCTCCGGCAGATGGCGCTCTACGACACGCTGACGGGGCTCGCCAACCGCGCCTTCTTCCACGAGCAGTTCGAGCACATCGTGTCGATCCGAAAGGCGCCCGAGCAGCAGACTGCAGTCCTCTTCGTCGATCTCGACGACTTCAAGAACGTGAACGACCGCTGGGGCCATGACGTCGGCGACAAGGTGCTGGCGACGCTCGGCACACGCATCAACGGCGCGCTACGGGCAGGCGATCTGGCCGCCCGCCTCGGCGGCGACGAATTCGCGGTCGTCATCCCGCTCGTCGAGGATCCGTCGGAGGCCGTGCGGGTCACCGAGCGTCTACGCGAGTCGATCAGCGCGCCGATCGATCTCGAAGACACCCAGCTTTCGGTGACGGCGAGCATCGGCATCTCGATCGGCGGCGATGTCGAGACGATGCTCCAGGAGGCGGATGCGGCGATGTACCGCGCCAAGAGACATCAGGACTTCGGATACGCCTTCTTCGAGACGAACCTCGACGCCGCGGCCGTGAAGCGATCGCGGCGACTCGTCGAGCTGCGCGAGGCAATCGAGCTCGGCCAGTTCGCCCTCGACTACCAGCCCCTCATCGACCTCGGCGCGCACGAGATCACGGGCTACGAGGCGCTGCTCCGCTGGCACCACCCGACCGAAGGAGTGGTCGCGCCGATGGAGTTCATTCCACTGGCCGAAGAGTCGGGACTGATCGTGCAGCTCGGGAAGTGGGTCCTCGAGGAGGCGTGCAGGTACGGGATGGTCCTGCACGAGGAGATGGGTCGCGAGACGCGGATGTCGGTGAACGTCTCCGCCCGTCAGCTGCTGCACGCAGACTTCGTGACCCACGTCGAGAACGCGCTCGCGCAGTCGGGGTTCCCGCCGCAGTGCCTGACCCTGGAGCTGACCGAGAGCGTCCTGCTTGCGAACGGAGACAACAGCGGCAGGCGACTGGCCGAGCTCAAGTCTCGCGGCATCGCGCTCGCCCTCGACGACTTCGGCACGGGATATGCGTCGCTCTCCTACCTTCAGCGCTTCCCGGTCGACATCGTCAAGATCGACCGCAGCTTCGTCAACAGGATCGAGGCCGCAACCGCGGACTTGATGCTCCTGAAGGGAATCGTCGACCTCGGCGACGCGCTCGGGCTCAGCCTCGTCGCCGAAGGCATCGAGACACGGGAGCAGCTCGAGCTCGTCCGCGATCTCGGCTGTGGCGGCGGTCAGGGGTTCTATTTCGGTTACCCCGCCGCTGAGCCGCTTCGCGAGCTCGCCGAAGAGCGCTCGCGCGACGTGCAGCTGGCTCACGACTAGAACGCCGCACCGAGGGGCCCATCCCTCGAAAGAGCCACGACGTCCGGCGGGTCAAGGACCGTACGGGCGGTTGGCCCGGGGAGAGGGACATGAGCGGATGATGCGAGCAGACAATAGCGTCCGGCGTTCGGGCACACCGCTTCACTCCCTCCGAGGCGCAACCCGACCCGACGCACACATACTGCCTCTAGCGGATCAGGCGGTCGCACACGCGGCCGCCAACCCGCACGTCCATCGCCGCGACACCGGGCATACTCCGCGTGTGGCACCACGACGGGCGTCCTCGTCATGACGGCGCGCCGTCT
>DATAMX010000046.1:0-47278 GCA_036260475.1 Gaiellaceae bacterium
GAACCGCGCGAGATCGTGCTCGTCGCGGGACAGTTCGGTCATGGGGTTAGCCCTCCCGTTAGTGGTGCCCTCGATTGACCCACGGCGCAGGGTTCGTGTCAATAGCCGCGTTTCCTACGTCAGGGAAAGGAGCGCGATGCCGCCCGCGACGGCCGCGGCCCCCGCAATGCGAGGCATGCCGACCGTTTCCCGAAGTACACGCCGCGCGAGAAGCGCCGCGATGACGACGCTCGTCTCCCGTACCGCCGCCACGGGTGCCGCGGCTGCCCGTTGCAGCGCCAGGAGAACCAATGCATACGCACCGAAGGTCGCGATCCCCGCGACCACCGTCGCCGGGCCCCACGCATTGCGCAGCGCGCCGAAGCCCTTCGCCCGCGCCACCGCGCTCGAATAGATGAGACATGGACCGAGCATCGTCAGCTCGAGGTACGGGACGGCGCCCGCGTGCTTGACGCCGTCCTTGTCGACGAGCGTGTACGCGGCGATCACGCACGCGATCAGGAGGCCGAGCGGGACGCCCCGCCCGGGCGTCCTCCCCAGGCCGCGCACGAGCAGGACGCCGAGCCCGACGAGGCAGACGCCGACGACCTGGCCCGCCGAGGTCGTGTGCCCGAGCGCGACGACGCCGATGACGAGGACGAGCACGGGCGCCGTCCCGCGTGCGATCGGATACACGACCGAGAGCTCCGCGATCCGGTACGCCATCGGCAGCAGCGTGAAGTACACGAGCTGAAGCGCCGCGCTCGCGAAGATGAACGGGATCACCGCCCGGTGTGCGTGCCAGAGGACGACCGCGACCGGAAGGAAGACGACCTCGGCCACGATGACGGCGACCGCCGTCGCCGCCTCGACGTCGCGGGCGCGCGCCAGCAGGATGTTCCAGAGCGCGTGGACGCACGCTGCGGCAAGCGCGAGGGCCAGTGCCGAGGTCGGCATACAGTGCAACCATGCCGATCGCAGCGGTCGTCTTCGACTTCAACGGGACGCTGTCGGACGACGAGCCCGTCCTGTGCGACATCTTCATGCACCTGTTCGCCGAGCACGGGAAGCCGCTGTCCGCCCAGGAGTACTTCGACCGGCTCGCCGGGCTCTCCGATCCGGAGATTGTCCGCACGTGGCTGGGGAACGATCATCCGGACGTGCAGGCCGTCATCGACGAGCGGGTGGACCGTTACCGCGCGGCGGTCGCCGACGGCTCCACCGTCCACGGGCACGTCCGCGAGGCCGTCCGCTACGCGGCCGAGCGCGCGTCGCTGGCGATCTGCTCCGGGGCCGCGCGCGCGGAGATCGAGCCCGTCGTCGAGGCCGCCGGCCTCGCTTCGCTCTTCGAGGCCGTCGTCACCTCCGACGACGTCGTCCACGGCAAGCCCGACCCGGAGGGATATGCGAGGACCCTCGGCATCCTCGGCGTCGACGCCGGTGACGCAGTCGTCTTCGAGGACACCGAGGCGGGCATTGCGTCCGCCCGCGCAGCAGGCGTCGGCCGCGTCCTCGCGATGAAGACGACGCTCGAGCCGCACCGGCTCGCGCGGGCGGACGAGCTCATCGACCGCCTCGACGTCGACGTCATGCGCCGTTGCTTGTCATAGCCCACCGCGGTGCCTCGCACGACCGGCCGGAGAACACGCTGGCCGCGTTCGAGCGCGCGATCGAGATCGGCGCCGATTACGTCGAGCTGGACGTGCACGCCGATCCGTCCGGACGCCTGCTCGTCACGCACGACAGGCCGGCCGCCAACCGCGCCTATCCGACGCTGGAGGAGGCGCTCGACCTCATGCACGGCCGCATCGGCGTCATGGTGGAGCTGAAGACGCCCCATCGGTACGCACGCCACTCCGTCGTCGCGCGCACAGTGCGGCTCCTCGCGGAGGACGACGTGCTCGTCTGCTTCCAGCGGCCGGCGCTCGTGGAGGCGCGTTCGATGCGCCCGTCGCTGCGCACCGTCCAGCACGTCGGCTTCGGCGTCTCCATCCGCGGCGCTCGCGGCGCCTGGGCCGTAGGGTTCTACGAGCCGCGCGCCACCGGCCGCGGGCTCGCTGCAGCGCGCAGGCTGGGACTCGTGCCGCTCGTCTACACGGTGAACGAACAGGGACGAATGCGCGCGCTCGACGCCCTCGGCGCCGGCGGCATCTTCACGGACCGGCCGGACCTGGCTCTTCGTGTATTTCCGGCAGCGGCTCGTCCTTGAGGTCGAGCAGACGCGCCTCCGTCGCCGGGAGCGCCGCGTCCACCCTCGAGCCGGGCGGGAGCGCCGCCGCGCGCGCGGTCGGCATGTCCGCGATGAGGCTCGCGCGTTCGCTCTGGATGCGCAGTCGAGTGACCGGGCCGAGGAACGTGTGCGTGAGCACCTCGCCCGTGACCGTGTTCGCACCCGCGCCGTTCGCGGCGGCCACCTCGACTGTCTCCGGACGGATGAGGACGAGCACCCGAGCGCCCCGCTCCTTGCCGCGCGCAGCATCCACCGTCAGCGTCACGCCGCCGGTCTCGACCGCGCCGGTGGACGGATCGACGACCGTCGCCTCGAGCCGGTTCATCGTGCCGATGAACTCGGCGACGAACGGCGTCGCGGGCGCGGTGTACATCTCCGCCGGCGCGCCCATCTGCTCGATGCGCCCGCGGTACATGACGGCGACGTGGTCGGAGACGGAG
Source organism: Gaiellaceae bacterium (assembly GCA_036260475.1). Lineage (GTDB taxonomy): Bacteria > Actinomycetota > Thermoleophilia > Gaiellales > Gaiellaceae > Palsa-739. The sequence continues at coordinate 2,650 of DATAMX010000046.1, forward strand.
AGCGCCTCCTCCTGATCGTGCGTCACGTACAGCGTCGTGATGCCGAGCTCGAGCTGGATGCGGCGGATCTCCTCACGCAGCTGCACGCGGACCTTCGCGTCGAGCGCCGAGAGCGGCTCGTCCAGTAGCAGCACCCGCGGCTCGATCGCGAGGGCGCGCGCGAGCGCGACCCGCTGTTGCATCCCGCCCGAGAGCTGGTGCGGATAGCGCGTGCCCGCGTGGCCGAGGCCGACGAGCTCGAGTAGTTCGTCGACGCGCTTGCGCCGGTGGGCGCGGTCCTTGCCGCGGATCTTCAGGCCGAACTCGACGTTCTGCGCCGCCGTCATGTTCGGGAAGAGCGAGTACGCCTGGAAGACCATCCCCATGTCGCGCTTGTTGGGCGCGACGCGCGTCACGTCCTTGCCGTCGACGACGATGCGCCCCTGGTCGGGGCGGTCGAAGCCGGCGACGAGCCGGAGCGCGGTCGTCTTGCCGCAGCCGGACGGGCCGAGCAGCGAGAGGAACTCGCCCTCGCCCAGCGCGATCTCGATGCCGTCGAGCGCCTTGTTCGTGCCGAAGTCGCGGTGCAGATCCTGCAGCTCCAGAAAGGCCATTAGCGTGCTCCTGCCACGATGGCGGCCTTCTGGCCGCGTTTGCGTCCGACGACGAGCAGCGACGCCATCGCCGCCCAGGTGATCCCGAAGCTCAGGAGCGTCAACGACGCGGCCGGGAAGCCCTGCGACTCGTTGACGTACTGGATGAAGATTGGGAACGTGTGGAACGCGGCGAGGTTCGCGATCGTGAACTCGCCCATGACGATCGCGAGCGTGAGGAACGATCCCGCGAGCGCGGCCGCGCGGATGTTCGGGAGGATGACCTTGAGCAGGGTCGTCCCCCAGCGAGCCCCGAGGCTGTGCGATGCCTCCGTGAGCGTGTGCACGTCGATCGACCGGAAGCCGGCGTCGAGCGAGAAGAACATGTACGGGAACGCGAGGATGACGTATGCCCCCGCGAGGAAGCCCCACGGCTGCGCGTAGAACCAGCTCGGGGTTCCCTTGAAGACCTTCAGCAGGCCGACGACCATCACGATCGGCGGGATGACGAACGGGATCAGCGCGAGGAACGCGATCACCGGCCGCAGTCTCGGCAGGCGGAGATGGACCCAGTAGATCGTCGGCACGAAGAGCGCGAGGCTGATCACGATCGTCTCGAGCGCGAGCAGGAACGAGATCTTCAGCGTGTGCCAGAAGTCCCCGCTGTGCACGACCCAGCTGTAGTTCGCGAGCGTGCAGCACTTGCCGGTCTGGTTGCTCTTCAGGGAGAAGAGGAACGTCGCGATCAGCGGGATGAAGAAATATGCCGCTCCGAGCAGCAGCCAGACGAGGGCCGTCGGTGCGATGTGGCGCCTCGGCTTCACTTCGCCCACCGGGCCGCGCGCCGCTGGAGCGGGATGTACGCCATCATCATCAGGGCGAGCACGACGAACATCCCGAACGCCATCGCCTGCGCGAGGTGCGGGTTGTTGAGCACGTTGCCGCTGTAGTACGCGCCGATGAGGATCGGGACGATGTTCACGGTGCCGGACGTGAGGCTGTACGCGGTCGCGTAGGCGGCGAACGCGTTGCCGAAGAGCAGGATGATCGCGCCGAGGAGCGACGGCATGAGCACCGGCACGCCGACGTAGCGCCAGAACTGGAACTGGGACGCGCCGAGGTTGGACGAGGCCTCACGCCATTCCTTTCGGAGCCCGTCGATCGCCGGCGCGATGACGAGGATCATCAAGGGCAGCTGGAAGTACATGTATGCGAGCTCGACGCCGGTCTTCGAGAAGAGGCTGAAGCCGTGGGCGGTCGGGTCCCAGCCGTGGTTGCGCCCGAAGACGGTGATGATGCCGAGCGGCCCGAGCGTGGAGATGAACGCGAACGCGAGCGGGATTCCGCCGAAGTTCGCGGCCACCCCGGAGAACGTCGTCAGCGCCGAGCGGACCCAGCGCGGCGTCCCCTCGCGGATCGCGGCGTACGCGATCGCGAGCCCCGCCGCGCCGCCGATCAGCGCGGTGACGCCGCTGATCTCGATGCTCGTCTTGAACGAATCGATGTACGGGTGGTGAAAGAGCGTCGTGACGTTCGAGAAGGTGTAGCCGTGCACCTTCCCCTCGAAGGCGCCGATGAGCACCGAGCCCGCGGGAAGGAACATGAAGAGGATCGTGTACGCGAAGAACGGCAGCGTCACGACCCATGCGAGCGGAAGGCGTCTCCGGCCGGACGCGACGTCCGGCCGGAGTGCCTCGGGTACTGCTTCGATCGAGATGACTACGACCCGATCTTCGAGGGCCAGTCGGTTGCGATCTTCGCCTTCGCAGCGCTCTGCTGGCCGAGGCTCGCGAACTTCGCCTTCGCGTAGGTCGCGGCCGGGGGCAGCGCGTTCAACAGCGCCTTCGGAAGCTTGTTCTGCTTCGCGAGGACGTTGAACCGGGCCGGGTGCACGAACCCCTTCAGGAGCAGGATCTGCCCCTGGTCGGAGTAGTAGAACTCCTCCCAGAGCCGTGCCGCCCACGGGTGCGGTGCGTTGGCGTTGACCGCCTGCGCGTAGTAGCCGCCGTAGACGCCGTCGTTCGGGATGGTGACGGCCCAGCGAGCGGCGGGGAACTCCTTGACGTACGCGAGGTTGTTGTAGTCCCAGTCGAGCGAGATCGGCGTCTGGCCCGATGCGACCGTCGCCGAGGTCGTGCCGACCGGGATGTAGTTCCCGCTGGACTTCATCTTCGCCCAGAAGTCGATCCCGGGGCCGACGTTGCTCGTCGAGCCACCGTTCGCGAGCGCGGAGGCGATGACGACGGAGACCGCCGAGTTCGACGTCAGCGGGCTGCCGTTGATCGCGACCTTGCCCTTGTACTCCGGCTTGAGCAGGTCGGCGAACGTCTTCGGCGGGTTCGAGACGAGGTTCTGGTTGTAGCCGATCGAGATCGCGCCCCAGTAGTCGCCGTACCAGTAGCCGCGCGTGTCCTTCACCGCGCGCGGGATGTCCGAGAAGTTCGACGGGAAGTACTTCGCGTACAGCCCTTGCCTCGCCCCGTCCACGGCGAACGCGAGTCCGACGTCGACGACGTCGGGCGCCCGCGAGTCGCCCTTCAGCGACACGATCGCCTGGTTCTCCTGTGCCGAGCTCCCGTCCGGGTTGTCATCGGTGTAGGAGAGGCCGTACTTGGACTGGAACGTCTTCAGGACCTCGCCGTAGTTGGCCCAGTCGGGCGGCAGCGCGATCGTGTTGATGTGCCCTTCCTTCTTGGCCTCGGCGATCATCTCTTTCATCGAGAAGCCGCGGCCCTTGACCGGCGGCGCGGTTGCCGCGCCCCGAGCCCAGGCAACTCCCGGCGCCGAAAGGACGGTGAGGCCCGCGGCGGCCGCAACGCTGCGCCGCAGCATCTGCGTCCGGCTCATTCCCTCCTCGCGGAGCTTGCGCCAGAACTCGACCTCTTGCTCTTCGTGGTCCTCCATCTGCCCTCCCGGGATGGATGAATTGTGAATGTCTTGTAGCTAACACATATGGACCTAGCTATTCAATGGTTGTCGCGATGCCGTCACCGGCCGTTCACCAGATCGTCGGAGGGATAGGCTCGTCGCAATGAGCCCGTTCGACGACGACGGCGGCGTGTGGCTTCGGTGCGCGCTGCACGCGCACACGACGAACTCGGACGGCGACTTGCCTCCTGACAAGCTCGTGCAGCACTACGAATGGGCTGGATACGACGTTCTCGCCATCACCGACCACTGGGTGCGGACGGTCGAGCGGTCGACCCGGAAGCTGCTCGTCATCCCGTCGGTCGAGCTGAACGCGACCGCAGGTGGGCCGGAGCACGATGCACATGTGCTCGCCCTCGGCGTCGAGGCCGAGCCGGTCATCCCCGACAACGAGTTCGCGCCGCTCGCCGACGTGGTCGCGTGGATCGCGGAGAACGGCGGCCTCCCCTATCTCGCGCACACGTACTGGAGCGGGCTGCGCACCGAGCAGTGGGAGACGTGCGAGGGGCTGCTCGGGATCGAGGTGTGGAACTCCGGCTGCGAGCTCGAGATCGCGCGCGGCGACTCGACCATCCACTGGGACGAGGCGCTCGAGCGGGGGCGCGCGCTCTTCGCGCTCGCGACCGACGACTCGCACCATCCCGGGTACGACAGCGGCTTCGCCTGGACGATGGTGCGCGCGGCGGAGAAGACGCAGGAGGCGGTGCTCGACGCGCTGCGCGTCGGCAGCTTCTACGGCTCGACCGGGCCGGCGATCGATTCCGTCTGCGTCGACGCGGCAGCGGTCACCGTCGAGTGCAGCCCGGCAGCGAGCGTGACGCTCGTGTCGAGCCGCGCCCGCGGCGCGCGCGCGAATGCGGGCCGGCTGGGCTATCCGAAGAACGCGGAGATCCTTGCGCGCGACACCGCGGGACTCATCACTGCCGTCCGGCTCGAGCGTCCCTACAACGTTCCCTACGGCCGCGTCGAGGTCGCCGACGCCGACGGCCGCCGCGCGTGGACGAACCCGTTATGGACCGCGGCGACGCCCTAGAGCGGCTCGCCTCGCGGCGCTTCGACCTGCTCGTCATCGGCGGCGGGATCATCGGCGCCGGCATCGCGGAGGCAGCTTCGGCCCACGGCCTCGAGGTCGCGCTCGTCGACAAGGGCGACTTCGGCAGCGCGACGTCGAGCGCGTCGTCGAAGCTCATCCACGGCGGCCTGCGGTATCTCAGCCTCGGCGACGTCGGCCTCGTGCGCGAGGCGCACCACGAGCGGCGCCTGCTCATGCGCGTCGTCGCGCCGCATCTCGTGCGCCGGCTGCCGTTCCTCTTTCCGCTGTACGAGGACGGCCCGTACCGGCCGTGGTTCGTGCAGTCCGGGATCGTCGTCTACTCGACGCTCGCTCGAGCGAAGCTGAACGGCCTCGTCGAGCTCGGCCGCGCGCAGCGGATGGTCCCCGAGCTGCGCGGGCGAGGCCTGCGTTCGTGCGCGCTGTACGAGGACGCGTGGACGAACGACGGGCGGCTGACGCTCGCGAACGTGCGCGCGGCCGCCGAGCGCGGCGCGACCGTGCTGAACTATGCAGAGCTCGTCAGCGTGAATCCACTCGAGGTGCAGGCGGACGGCCGCACCATCGCCGTGCGGGCGCGTAGAGTCGTGAACGCCGCCGGCCCGTGGGTCGACCGCATCCGGCGCCTCGAGGACGAGCACGCGAAGCCGTCGATGCGGCTGAGCAAGGGCGCGCACGTGCTCGTCGACGGCGGGCGGGACTGGGGCGCGGCGCTGACCATCCCGCACGACAAGGTGCGCGTCAGCTTCGCAGTGCCGTGGGAGGGCATGCTCCTGCTAGGGACGACGGACACGCTGCACGACGACGAGCCGGAGACGGTCGCGGTCACCGACGAGGACGTCGAGCAGATCCTCGCCGAGGCGTCGGTCGCGGTGGACGGCATCGGCCCGGTGCGGGCGACGTATTGCGGGCTGCGGGTGCTTCCGGGCGGTGACGGCGGGACGGCGAACGCGCGCCGCGAGACGGTGTTCTCGACCGGGCCGTCCGGGATGGTGAGCGTCGCGGGCGGGAAGCTGACGACGTACCGGCGCATCGCGCTCGACGCCCTCGACCACCTGGGCGTGGGCCGGCTCTCGCGCCGGCCGCGTCCCCTCCCCGGAGCGACCGGCCTGGAGCGGATCGCCTGGCCGGTCGAGCTCGACGCGCTGACGCGCGCGCACCTCATCCATCTGTACGGGTCGCTCGCGCCGGACGTGCTCGCGCCCGCCCTCGACGATCCGTCGCTGCTGGAGCCGCTCGTCCCCGGCCGCCCCGACCTGAAGGCGCAGGCCCTGTACGCGCGGACGCACGAGTGGGCGCTGAGCGACGAGGACGTGCTGCGGCGGCGCACGACGGGCTGGCTGGCCTCGGGCGCCATACCCGCTTGAGGCACGACCGGTACCAGGTACCGGTCTGGGGTTGGGCACGGAGTCGTGCGCAAGACCTGAGGATCGACCGGATCGCGCCTCACTCGCGGTCGCGCCGGCCCTCTCGATTCCGGCACACAGTCGTATCGGTACCTGGTACCGGTCGTGCCTGCGGGGATCCCGGCTGGCCGGGACAGCGCCGCCGGTCTAGGCTGGGCTCATGCCGATGAAGTACGCACGGCTGACGACGCCGCTCGTCCGAGACGGTGGAGAGCTGCGCCCTGCGAGCTGGGACGAGGCGCTCGAGCGCGCCGCCGCCGGCTTCCGCACGGCGCTCGACGAGGGGGCGCTCACGGGCGTCTTCAGCTGCTCCAAGGCGACCAACGAGCTGAACTTCGCCACGCAGAAGTTCTCTCGGGTCGTGCTCGGGTCGAACAACGTCGACAGCTGCAACAGAACCTGACACGCGCCCAGCGTCGTCGGTCTGGCGACGGTGTTCGGTGCAGGCGGCGGGACGAGCTCCTACGAGGAGACTCGAAGCGCGGACCTGATCGTCCTGTGGGGCTCGAACGCGCGTGAGGCGCACCCGATCTTCTTCCATCACGTGCTGAAGGCCGTGAACGGCGGCGCGAAGCTCATCGTCGTCGACCCGCGTCGGACCCCGTCGGCGCAGTGGGCCGACCTGTGGCTCGGTCTCGACGTCGGCACCGACATCCCGCTCGCGAACGCGGTCGCGCGGGAGATCATCCACGCGGGCCTCGCCGACATGGAGTTCGTCGGACGGGCGACGTCGGGATTCGCAGCCTTCGAGGAGTCGGTCGAGCCGTGGACGCTCGAGGAGGGGGAGCGCGTCACCGGAGTGCCGGCCGACGCGATCCGCGAGCTCGCGCACGCGTACGGGAGCGCCGAGCACGCGCAGCTGTGCTGGACGCTCGGCATCACCGAGCACCACAACGCGGTCGACAACGTCTTCGCGCTCATCAACCTCGCCCTCCTCACGGGCAAGGTCGGGAAATGGGGCTCGGGCCTGCAGCCGCTGCGCGGGCAGAACAACGTGCAGGGCGGCGGCGACATGGGTGCCATCCCGAACAAGCTTCCGGGCTTCCAGGACGTCCTCGACGACGAAGCGCGCGCGAAGTTCGACGCCGCCTGGGGCGCGACGATCCCGCCCCAGTACGGGCTGCACCTGACCGGGATGTTCGAGGCGATGGAGCACGGCACGCTCCGCGCGGTCTACGTCGTCGGGGAGAACCCCGCGCAGGGCGAGGCCGACCAGGCGCGCGCCGAGCGCCTGCTGACCGGGCTCGACCATCTCGTCGTCCAGGACATCTTCCTCACGCGGACGGCTCAGCTCGCCGACGTCGTCCTGCCGGCGGCGGCGACGCTCGGCGAGGCGGAGGGAACGGTGACCTCGAGCGAGCGCCGCGTGCAACGCGTCCGCAGGGCCGTGGATGCGCCCGGCGAGGCGCGCGACGACATCGAGATCGTGTATGAGCTCGCGCGGCGCATGGGTCACGACCTCGGGTCGCCGCGTGCGGAGGACGTCTGGAACGAGCTGCGGTGGCTGTCTCCCATGCACGCAGGGATGACGTATGCGCGCCTCGAGGAGCTCGGCGGCATCCAGTGGCCGTGCTGGGACGAGAACGATCCCGGCGCGCTCTTCCTGCACGGTCGGCTCTGGGACGACGTCGTCGAGGACCGCGCCCCGTTCCAGGTGGTGGAACACGATCCGCCCGTCGACCAGCTCGACGACGACTTCCCGCTGCGGCTCACGACGGGCCGCCGGCTGGAGTCGTACAACACGGGCGTGCAGACCGGCGGCTACTCCTCCCCCTTGCACGTCGGTGCCGAGGCGATCCTGCTCGCCCCCGAGGACGGTGTGCGCTACGGCATCGCCGACGGCGGGCGCGTGCGCGTCGTCTCCAGGCGCGGCTCTATCGAGGCGCCCGTGCGGTACGACCCGACGCTGCGCACAGGGCTCGCGTTCATGAATCTCCACTTCCCCGACGTCGTCGCGACGAACATGCTCACGATCGACGCGACCGATCCCAAGTCGGGCACTGCCGAGTTCAAGGCGACGGCGATCAGATTGGAGCCGGTTGCCTGACCTGAAGCTCCTCGCCGACGCCCCGAGCGCGGCCGAGCGCGCCGCGATCGACGCGGTGGTCGGCGAAGAGGCGGCGAACGGCGACCGCGTCGCGCGCAGCGACCGCACGCGCCGCCATCTCCTCCTCCCCGCGCTCCGCGCCGCGCAGCGCCGCGTCGGCTGGGTGAGCCCGGGAGCGCTCGGCTACGCGTCGCGCCGGCTCGAGATCCCGCCCGCCGAGGCATACGGCGTCGCGACGTTCTACGCACTGCTCTCGCTCGAAGAGCGGCCGGCCGAGGTGCTGCACGTGTGCACCGACCTCTCGTGCCGCCTGGCCGGCGCGACTGTGCCGGAAGGCGCGCATCCGTCGCCCTGTCTCGGCCTGTGCGAGCGCGCGCCGGCGTCGCTGCGCACGGTCGCGGGGCCGGAGCCGCGCGAGGAGCAGATCCCGGCCGAGAGCCCGCCGCTGCCGCAGACCTCGGGCCTGAAGCTCCTGCGCCGCATCGCCGACGGCGTCGATCCGGAGTCGCCTCCCGCGTTTCGTGCGCTCGAGCGCGCACGCGAGCTCGGGCCGGAGCGCGTGATCGAGCTCGTGAAGGCCTCGCCGCTCCTCGGCCGCGGCGGCGCCGCGTTCCCGACCGGGATCAAGTGGGAGGCGGTCGCGCGGCAGCCGGCAAAGCCCCACTACCTCGTCTGCAACGCGGACGAGTCGGAGCCGGGGACGTTCAAGGACCGCGTGCTCATGGAGCAGGATCCCTTCGCCCTCGTCGAGGCGATGGCGATCGCCATGTACGCGACGGGCTGCGAGAAGGGCTTCATCTACATCCGAGCCGAATATCCACTGGCGCACAGGCGGATTCAGCACGCGATCGAGGCGAGCGGCCTGGACATCGAGCTGCGCATCGGCGCCGGCGCGTACGTGTGCGGCGAGGAGACTGCGCTCTTCCAGTCCATCGAGGGCTACCGCGGCGAGCCGCGGAACAAGCCCCCGTTCCCGGTCGAGGTCGGCCTCTTCGGCAAGCCGACGGTCGTGAACAACGTCGAGACGCTCGTGAACGTGCCGCACATCGTGCTCGGCGACGACGCGCGGGACACGCGCCTCTTCTGTCTTTCCGGCAACGTCGCGCGCCCGGGACTGTACGAGGTCGAGCTCGGCACGCCGCTGCCCGCGCTCCTCGAGCTCGCCGGGGCCGAGCCCGCGAAGGCGGTGCTGCTCGGCGGCGCCGCAGGCTCGTTCCTGCGCCCCGACCAGCTCGACGTGCCGCTCTCGTTCGAGGGCGCGCGCGAGGCCGGCGTGACGCTCGGCTCCGGCGTCGTCATCGTGTTCGGCGAGCAGGCAGATCTCGTCGGCGCCGTCCTGCGCATCGCGGAGTTCTTCCGCGACGAGTCCTGCGGACAATGCGTTCCCTGTCGCGTCGGCACCGTGCGTCAAGAGGAGGCGTTGCACCGGCTCGCCTCCGGCGAGAAGAACGGGAACGAGCTCGCCGTCCTCGCCGACCTCGCGCAGGTGATGAGGGACGCGTCGATCTGCGGTCTCGGACAGACCGCCGCGAGCGCCGTCGCCTCGGCCGTGGAGAATCTCGGAGTGCTGGCGTGATCGAGCTGACCGTCGACGGAAACGCGGTGCAGGTCGAGGAGGGCGCGACGATACTCGATGCCTGCCGGCGCGCGCAGATCGACACGCCGACACTCTGCTACGGGGACACGCTGACGCCGGTGAACGTCTGCCGCGTGTGCGTCGTCGAGCTCGAAGGAGCCCGGACGCTCGTCCCGTCCTGCTCGCGCAAGGCCGAGGACGGGATGGTGGTGCACACCGACTCGGAGCGAGTGCGCACGAGCCGGCGCATGGTGATGGAGCTGCTCGGCTCGTCCACGGACCTCTCCACGGCTCCGGACGCGCTCGCGTACATCGAGCGCTACGACGCCGACCCGGCGCGTCTCGGCGCGCCGCCCGCGCCCGCGCCGAAGCTCGACAACGACCTGTACATGCGCGACTACTCGAAGTGCATCCTCTGTTACAAATGCGTGGAAGCCTGCGGCGTCGACCACCAGAACACGTTCGCGATCGCCGTCGCCGGCCGCGGGATCGGCGCGCACATCTCGACGGAGCTCGATGTCCCGCTCCCGGAATCCGCCTGCGTGTACTGCGGCAACTGCATCGCGGTGTGCCCGACGGGCGCGCTCATGCCCACGACCGAGTTCGAGCTGCGCCAGGCCGGCGAGTGGCGTGAGGAGGAGCAGACGGAGGTGGACACGGTTTGCCCGTACTGCGGCGTCGGCTGCAATCTGACGCTGCACGTGCAGGACGACGAGATCGTGAAGGTCACCTCGCCGGACGACCACGACGTCACGCGCGGCAACCTCTGCATCAAGGGCCGCTTCGGCTTCCAGTACGTGCAGAACAAGTGACCGTCCAGGTCCTCTACTGGCAGGACGTCCCGTCGCTCGTCAAGGACGGCGACGCGAAGCGCCAGCTGTCCGACTGGTTCCAGCAGGAGATCGACCGGCGTGCCATGGAGCAGGGGCTCGTGGGCAGCGACGCCTATCTCGAGCACTGGCACTGGGAGGAGGTGGAGGGCGACCTCGACGAGGTCGCCCTCCGGCTGGAGCGTCTGCGTCCTACTGACCGTTGAGCGAGTACGCCACGATCTCGTTCAGCGGCTTCTTGCTCGCCGGTGCCCCCGCGCCGACGATGAACATGGTCTTCGTGATCGCCGGGAACGAGTTGATCCCGTTCGGCGCCTTCACCGACCAGACCTTCGCGCCGGTCTTCGCGTTGTACGCGTAGATCGTGCCGTCATAGGTCTCGGTGAAGACGACGTCGTTCGCGATCGTCGCCGCCCCGACTGCGAGCGTCGGGTACTTGTGCGACCAGACGACCTTCCCCGTCGAAGCGTCGACCGCCGCGAGGCCGCCCTTGCCGCCGGCGAAGCTGAAGCCGCCGCCGAAGCCGGTCGAGCCCTCCTTCATGCAGAGGTCGACCCACGGCACGTACAGGAGGCCGGCGTTGAGCGCCATCGGCGTCTCGACACCGCCGAGCGCACCCGGGCAGACCGTGATCGCCTTCTTCGGGAGCGGGCCGACGTCGTTCTGGTGCTTGCCCACGTTCAGCGTCCAGAGGCGCTTCCCGTTGTCGGCGCGGAAGGCGACGACCTTCCCCGACTTGCCGGCGCCGATCACGACCTCGGTCTGCGTGCCGCCCACGTTCTCCGTCGTGACGATCGGCGAGACCTGGAAGTCGAGGTCACGCAGGTCGTGCGCCGTCACCTGCTGATACCAGAGCACCTTGCCCGTGTCGCCGTCCAGCGCGACGAGCGAGTCGGTGTACAGGTTCGGCCCGGGACGGCTGCTGCCGTTCGGGCTCTTCGCCGTCAGAGGGAACGGCGCGGGATTGGCGACGCCGAGGAACACGCGTCCCTGGCTGTCGACGGACGGCGGATACCACAGGCCGCCGCCGCTGTTCAGCCTGGGGTTGCCCCAGAGCTTCTGGGCGCCCTTGACGGTGGAGAACATCCAGTCGACTTTCCCGGTCTTCGCGTCGAGCGCGTACACCTTGCCGTACGCGTTCCCCGCGTAGAAGCTCGTCGAGCTCCCCGGGATGGTCGAGATGAGGACCTTGTCGCCGTACAGCTGCGGCGTCATGTCGATGCCCTCGGTCTCGCTCGTCGTGAGCTGCCTCGAGATCCACGTCTGCTTTCCCGTGGACGGATCGAGTGCGAACAGCCTGTTCTCGGTCGCCCCGTACAGGAGGCCGTACCCGAGCGCGACGCCGTTCGGGCCGCCGGACGGCGTCACCGACTTGTACTTGTGGACCCACTTCACCGTGCCCGTGCTGTCATCGAGGGCATAGACGTTCGAGTCGGGATCCTCGAAGTACACGACGTTGTTCTGGACGATCGGGTTGGACGTGAACGCGCCGAATGCTCCCGAGTACGGGAGCTTGAACGCCCACTTCTGCTTCAGCGTCGCGACGTTCGACGCGTTGATGTCGGTCTGGAGATCGGCCCTCGAGTTCGAAAGGTCGTAGTTGTGGGCGGGCCAGCCGGTGGCGGCGTTCTCGCCGAGCTCCGGCGGCGGCGTCCCGTTGGCGAACCCGTGTGAGCTCGCACCCCCGACCACGGTCGCAGCGACGACGGCTGCGACCGCAGCGGTCACACGAAAGCGTGACATCGATTCCTCCTAGCGGACGACGAACGTGCCCTCCATCCCGTTGGCCGCATGGCCCGGGACGGTGCACACGTACTTGAAGTGACCCTTCTTCGAGAAGACCACCTTGAGCCGAGCGGACTTGCCGGGCTGGATCAGCGCGGTCTTCTTGCCCGCGATCTTGAGATCATGGGCGAGATGCCCCACGTTCTCGACCGTGAAGACGACGGTGCCCGGCTTGGCGATCGAGCCCTTCGACAGCTTGAAGAAGAACTCCCCGGCCTTCACCGTGATCGGCGTGGTCGCAGCGGTCCGCTGCGACGTCGCGCGTGCGCTTCCGGCCACGAGGGCCAAGAGCACGAGCGTTGAAGCAATGAGTCTCCTCATCACCCCTCCCTGGACGAATTACATAACTAGGTTATATGTTGGGATGAGGGCTACGTCGTGACCACGGAGAAGCTCAGCGCCGACCTTGCGGCGGCCGTGACGGACGTCGCCAGGCTCCTCATCCGCGAGGGCCTGCACGTCAACCGGACCGCCCTGTCCGTCCTGGCCACGCTGCGCTCCGGGCCGAGGCGCATCACCGATCTCGCCGCGTGCGAGTTCGTGAGCCAGCCGGGCATGACAACGCTCGTCTCGAGGCTCGAGGACGAGGGATGGGCGAAGCGGCAGCCGGACCCGACCGACGGCCGGGCGGTCAACGTCGTCATCACGAAGGCGGGCGAGCGGATGCTCGAGCAAGCGATCGCGGCGCGTACCGAGGTGCTCCGTAAGCGGGTCGAGCGCCTCGCTCCGGCCGAGCGCCGCGCCCTCGCCGACGCCGTCGCCGCGCTCGAGATGCTGACGCGCGACTGATGCGCTCCGACCGCGCCATCACGGTGGTCGGCTGCCACGCCGGCGGCGAGATCGGCAACGTCGTCGTCGGCGGCGTCATCGCGCCGCCCGGCGACACCGTCTACGAGCGCATGCAGGCGCTGCGCGCGGATGATTCCCTGCGGCGGCTGCTCTTGCGCGAGCCGCGGGGCAGCGTCGCCGTGCATGCGAACCTGATCGTTCCTTCGCTTCGCGACGACTGCGATGCAGGCTTCATCATCATGGAGCCGACCGAGTATCCGGCGATGTCCGGCTCGAACACGATCTGCGTCGCGACCGTCCTCCTCGAGACGGGCATGGTCGAGATGCGCGAGCCGGAGACGACCCTGCGCCTGGAGGCGCCGGCCGGCGTCGTCGAGGTGACGGCACGGTGCCGCGACGGCCGGTGCGAGAGCGTCGAGCTGACGAACGTCCCCTGCTTTGCCGACCGTCTCGATGCAGCCCTCGAGGTGGAGGGCCTCGGCACGCTCGCGGTCGATGTGGCGTTCGGCGGCATGTGGTACGCGATCGCCGACGCGCACACGCTCGGCTTCGCGCTCGAGCCGTCCGAGGCTCGCGATCTATCCCGCGTGGGCGAGCTGATCCGCGTCGCAGCGCGCGAGCAGCTGTCGTGCGCGCACCCCGACAATCCGGACATCGCCGGCGTGAGCATCGTGGAGATCGCCGAGCCATGGCGCGGCGTCGGCGGGACGTCGAAGAACGCAGTCGTGGTCGCGCCTGGGCGGCTCGACCGCTCGGCGACGGGAACGGGGCTGTCCGCCCGGATGGCGGCGCTGCACGCGCGCGGCGCGATGCGCGTCGGCGACTCGATGACGCACGCATCCGTGATCGGATCGACGTTCGACGGGCGCATCGTCTCCGAGACGACCGTCGGCGGCCGCCCGGCGATCGTGCCGGCGATCCGCGGCAGCGCGTGGATCACCGGCACCTCACAGGTGCTCGTCGACCCGACCGATCCGTTCCCCGAGGGCTATCTGCTCTCGGACACGTGGCCGGGCGACGACCTCCAGTAGCTCGTCAGCGGACGGTGAAGCGGCCCTTCATGCCGGCCGACGCGTGGCCGGGGACGGTGCAGAGGTACGCATACTTGCCCGCCTTTGCGAACGTGACCTTCAGCGTGGCCGATTTTCCGGGCTGGATGAGCGCCGTCTTCTTGCCGGCGATCTTGAAGTCATGAGCGAGATGCCCGACGTTCTTCACGGCGAAGGCGACGGTGCCGGGCTTTGCGATCGAGCTCTTCGAGAGCTTGAAGAAGAACTCTCCGGCCTTCACGGTGATTGCCGTGGTGGCGGTGCGGTGCTGCGGCGCGGCACCTGCGCTTCCGATCACGCTGAGCGCGCTCGCAAGCGCGACGAGAACAATGGCCCTTCTCATCGAGAGAAACCCTCCTTGGACGGATTACAGGGCCACGGTATCGCCCGGCTCCGTCATGACGCGCCGATCAGGCGTCATTTCAGCCAAGGCTGCAGCACCTTCGCGATCTCACGGCAGCCGTGCAGCTCGCTGAGGCGGGCGCACACGCGCCCCTCGGCGATCACGAGCAGCGTCGGTGTCGACGTGATCTCGAAGCGCTCGGCGAGATCGGGATGTGCGTCGACGTCGACGCGGACGAGCGAGAACGTCTCGTGGTTGTGGCGGCGCTGCAGCACCTGCGCGAGATACCCCTCCGCGCGACGCGACTGTCCCGACCTGGGCGAGTAGAAGAAGACCAGCTGCGGAAGGGCGACGGCGACGGTCATTCCTGCACGTCCGCATTCCGCTCGGCGATCACGTATCCGTCGTAGCGCGCGATGACGGCGTCGTCCTCGAGCTCGTGACCGAGCTTGAGCAGGAACCGGCTGGGCGCCGCGCGGATGTCGTCATAGAGGGTCCGCGGCACCTCGAGCGCTTCGTTACATCCGGGGCGGCCGCATTCGCACAGGACCGAGATGGAGCCGTCGAAGAGCTCCCAGCCGTCGCTGAGCTTCTCGATCTGCTCGTTGACCTCGCGGAAGAGCGCTTGTCGGCGAGCTACCTCGCCACGCTCGTCGTCCACGGCGGCGGCTCCCCTCGATCGATGAACCGACTCGGGGACTCGGCGCGAGCCCTGGACAGGACCCCCACCGCACCACCGCTGTACCGAAGCCTGCTCCACCACGGCACGGCCATGGCGGGGCCGGACGCCTGCATTGTACCACCGGATCACCGGCCCACCCGAAACGCGCTACCGTGGACGCGAACGAGCCAACACCCGCCGGGTAGCTCCGTATCGCTCCTCAATCCTCCTGGTGCTCATTCGCTGAGGAGCGAGGAATGGGAGCTACGGATGGGCACCGACCCGGCAGTGCAGCGCAGCCAGGCGCAGGCGGTTTCGAACGCGATGACGAAGATGCATCGCGAAAGTTACGGCCGAGGCCCGAACTCGGTCAGCACGGTCATGGGCCACGACCACGTCATCTGCTTCCTCGAGGACCTGTACACGCCGGTCGAGCGCACCCTGCTCGACGGCGGCGAGGTCGAGGCGGTCCGAGAGACGCGACTCGCGTTCCAGCGCACGATGGAGATCACGTTCCGCGCGGCCGTCGAGGAGATCACCGGTCGTACGGTGCGCGCGTTCCTCTCCCAGGTGACCTTCGACCCGGACATCTCGGTGGAGGTGTTCGTCCTCGAGAAGGACGGCTCGGACCCTGCGCCGGACGGGATCGCGTAGGCGCAGGACTCTTTTCCCCGCATGCGGGAACACGCCGCCCCGGTGTGGACACGCGAGCCGTCGAGCTCCTCCGATGCGCATCCGACCTGATCCGGCGCGGCTGGACGCAGCACGCCGAGAGCCGCGACGCCGCCGGGGCCGCGGTCGATCCGTGGCAGCCCTCGGCGATCTGCTGGTCACTGCTCGGCGCCCTCGTCGCCGCACTCGAGGAGCAGACCGACAGCGGCGACGATCTCCCGCTCCAGGAGCTCGCCGATGCACTCGATGCGCTCGCGCTCTTCGTCGACTCGGATTCGCTCGCGGACTGGAACGACGATCCGGCGCGCACACAGGACGACGTGCTGCGGGTCCTGAACGCGGCCGCGGACGCCGCGGTGCCGCGCCGCCTCGACGCCTGACTCGCCCCTACAGGAGGGCGAGCACGGCGTCGCCGTAGCGTTCGAGCTTCGCCGGCCCGACACCGGCGATCTGCGAGAGCTCGCCGAGCGACGTCGGCTGCGCGTCGGCGATCGCATGCAGAACGGTGTCGTGGAAGACGACGTACGGCGGCACGCCGTCCGCGCGTGCGCGCTCGAGCCGCCACGCCCGCAGCCGCTCGGCTGCCGGCGTCCACTCCTGTGTGCTTCGCGCCGGGCTCGCCGGCGCCGCGTGACCGAGCTCCACAACGAACCGCGACCGTTTGCCGGACCAGGAGAGCCAGAGCGTGCGCTTCGCGCGCGTCATGCCGACGTAGAGCAGCCGGCGCTCCTCGTCGATCTCGTCCGGCGTGCGCGCCTGCCGCGACGGGAGCTCCTTCTCCTCGAGGCGCGGGATGAAGACCGCGTCGAACTCGAGTCCCTTGGCCCGGTGCAGGGTCAACAGGTTGACGCCGCGTGCGTCGGCGCCGCCCGAGTCGAAGCGGCGGCGGAGATCGGCGACGAAGGCAGCGGCGTGGCCTTCGAACGCCGCTGCGAGCGCGACGAGGCGGGCGAGGTCGTTCTGGCGCACGAGCTCCCGCTCGCCGAGCTTGTCCGGCAGCTCCTCGAGCCAGCCGGCGTCGGTCGCCGCCAGACGCACGGCGTCGGCGGCCGCGCGATCGCCGTCGTGCTCGAGGCGACGCACGATCCTGCGCGCGGCGTCGCGGTCCAGGAGCGACGAGCCCTGGAACGGGAGGCCCGCCTCGTGCAGCACCTCCTCGAAATCGGTCAGCCGCGCATTCGTGCGGCACAGGATCGCGACCTCTTCGAGCGGCGCGTCGGCCGAACGGATCCCCTCGACGATCGCCGCGCTCTCGGCTGCGGGCGATGCGAACGCGGCGACGAACGGCTTCGGGCCGTCGGCGTGCGCCGGGCGGAGCACCTTCTCCGCGCCGCCGAGCCTGGGGACGAGCTTGTTCGCGAGGGCGAGCACCTGCGGCGTGGAGCGGTGGTTCTCCTCCAGCCGCACGACGGTCGCGTGCGGGAAGCGGGACGGGACGCCGAGAAGGTGCTCCGGCCCGGCGCCGGTGAACGCGTAGATGGACTGATAGTCGTCGCCGACGACGCAGAGATCGTCGCGCTCGCCGAGCCATAGATCGAGCAGCGTCTGTTGCAGCAGGTTGACGTCCTGGTACTCGTCGACGGTGAACGCGCGGTACTGCGCGCGGAAGGTCGCGGCTGCGCGATCGTCGTTCTCGAACAGCCGCACCGCGCGCTCGAGCAGATCTTCGAAGTCGAGGACGCCGTCGGCTTCCTTGCGGCGCTCGTAGTCGGCGTACACGCGTGCCATCAGGTCGACCGGGATCGGCGGCTCGCGGTCCTCCGCGGCGGCGAGGTACTGCGCAGGGCCGATGCGGCGGTTCTTCGCCCACTCGATCTCCGACGCGAGGTCCCCGGCAGGCCGGAACTTGTACGGCGCGCGCAGGCGGTTGCCGATCTGGCGCAGGAGCAACGCCTTCGAAGGCAGAATCCGCCCGAGCTCGCCCGGAGCGAAGTGCCGGAGCTGCCGGAGCGCCGCGGAGTGGAAGGTCCCGGCCCGCACGCGCGTGACCCCGAGCGCCGCGAGCCGCGCCCGGAGCTCGCGCCCGGCCTTGTCTGTGAAGGTGACCGCCATGATCTGGGTCGGTTCGAATGCGCCGGTCGCGACCTGGTGGGCGATGCGGCGGGTGATCGTCGCCGTCTTGCCGGTGCCGGCGCCGGCGAGGATGCAGACGGGGCCGCGCACGGCCTCGGCCGCGCGCCGCTGCTCGGGATTCAGGCCGTCGAGCGCGTCCATGGAGTCACCGTAGCGTTGACTCCTGACGGGATCGTCACACCCTTCTCAATTCGGTTTTTCGGGAGTACCATGCCCTCTCGGAGAGCGGCAGGAGCCCCTGGGGCTCGGAGCCGAACCCTCGATGAAGCATCAGGTGTTCGAGGAGGTCGGGCACGCCGGATCAGGCGCTATTTCGCGAGATGAACGAGGAGATCCGACGCCTCGCCGAGAGCTATGCAGTGGCCGACGACCTCGACCTCGTGTGCGAGTGCGAGACAGCCGACTGCTTCGCGCCGATCTCCGTTGCTCCGAGCATGTACGAAGCGGTGCGGGCGTCCGGCGGGAGGTTCCTCGTCAAGCGCGACCACGTGGGCGAGGACGAGCGGATTCTCGAGGAGGCCGCGCACTACGTTGTCGTCGAGAAGATCGCGGCCCGGCTGGAGCAGGCGGTATGACGACGGGTCTGCTGCAGCTGCGCTGCGCGCGCTGCCGTTACGGCGCGAGCTGCCGGACCATGCCGGATCGCTGCCCGATGTGCGGCGGCTCGATGTGGGAGGCCGAGGAGCCGCGGGACGTCGCAGAGTTCCTCGCCGACCTCGATCGGCCGCTCAGCCGAGAGCCCGCGGAGAGGTTGGACGACCGATGACGACGACGGCCTGGACCTGCGCGTGCGGCCAGCCGTACCGGGTCGAGGTGCTGGCCGACGGAGTCCGTTTCTGGCCGCGCATCGGCTTCGGGCGCGTGAGCATCGACGGCTACTGCCGGCGCGGCCTCCCCGAGGGGACGCACTGCATCGGGTGCGAGTCACCGCTCGCTCTCACCGGCGCCGCCGACGTCGACGCCCCGCTGACCCGCGAGCTGCACAGCACGCTGTCCGCGTAACGCGGAGTAAAGAACGAGCGGCCCATTGCCGATCTAGGCGGCATGGCGATGGGCGTCGGCGACGGTGTGGGGCTCATGCGCGCGAGCTTCGGCGTCGTCCGGCAGCGCCCGTCACTCCTCTGGTTCCCGATCATCTCGACGGTGTGCCTCGCGCTCACGGCCGGGTTCTGGATCGTCCAGGGCGCGTACGTGTACGCGGCCCACGGGTCGAAGATCGTCTACGTCCCGCTCGTGGTCGCGGCGCTGTACTCGCTCTCCTTCGTCGGAGTCTTCTTCAACGTCGCGCTCGCGGGTGCGGCGGCCGAGACGTTCGACGGCGACGACCCGTCGTTCGGCGACGGCATGAACGCGGCCTGGAACAATCTCGGCGGGATCGCGGGATGGGCCGCGTATTCGATCGTCGTCGCGATCCTGCTCGCGTTCGTCCGGAGCATCAAGGGCGCCCGCTGGATCGGTACGGCGGCGCAGATCGCGTGGAGCCTCGCGACGATCTTCGTCGTGCCCCTCATGGCGATCGAGGATCTCGATGCATCGGACGCGCGCCGGCGCTCGCTCGAGCTGGCGAAGCGGAACTGGAAGGCGGAGACGGGCGGGCTCGGCGCGTTGCGCCTCGCGCTCCTCGTCCCGGGCCTGCTGTTCTACGCCGACGCGAAGCTGCTCGGCGGCGGCCACGTGCACTCGCTGGCGGGCAAGACGGTGCTCGGCGCCGTGCTGCTCTGCGGGTTCGGCGTCGCGGTCGGCGCGAGCGTCGTGAGGCAGGTGTTCGCGGTCGAGCTCTATCGCAGCGCGGCACCCCCCGCCGCGGCCTGAGCGCTTGCCTACGATGCGGTAGTGCCTGACGAGTCCACGTTCGCCGACGTGCTGGCGTCAAACGAGGAATACGCAAACGGTTTCCCGCTGGCCGGGCTCCGGGCACGCGCGGCCAAAGGGCTGGCCGTGCTCACGTGCATGGACTCGCGCATCGAGCCGCTCGCGATGCTCGGCCTCCGACCCGGTGACGCGAAGATCCTCCGCAACGCCGGCGCCCGCGTCACCGACGACGTGCTTCGCACGCTCGTGCTCGCGCACTACCTCCTCGGTGTCGAGCGCGCGATGGTGATCGCACACACGGACTGCGCCATGGCCACCGGAACCGAGGAGGACATCCGTAGAGCGGTACACGAAGCCGGCGGGCCGGACACCCGCAGCGTCGAGTTCCTCTTCATGGGCGATCAGAGGGCGACGGTGCGGGCGGACGTCGAGCGCATTCGCGCCTGGCCCTACCTCGCGCGCCTCGACGTGGGCGGCTTCCTGTACGACGTGGGCACGGGACGCGTCGGTCAGCTCTGCTGAGCGTCCCGGGTAACGCGCTTCGGGGCGGCACTTACCCGGGCGTGTGGCGGAGGCGGTCCATGTGCCGGCGGCCGAGCTCGTTCGTCGCACGGAGGAACGCGACGATCCGCTCGAGCTCTTCGATCGTGAATCGCTTGGCGAGCAGCGAGTGCCACTCCGCCGCCATCGGCGCCCAGATGCGGCCGGCCGCTTTGTAGAACGCCGGCGTCACCTCCACTGTGACGCGACGGCGATCGGCGGGGTCCGGAACGCGCCGCGCGTACCCAACGCGCTCGAGCCGGTCGATCACCCCGGTGACCGCGCCGGCGGTGAGGCCGGCCTCGACGGCCAGCTCCCCGGCGCTGATTCCCCCTGCGTTCTCGACGATGTTGAGACAGCGGAGGTCGCTCTCGCTCACGCCCAGGCGCTCGGCAGCGAGGGCGTCGAACGCATCGTCCTGGTTGCCGCTCGTCCTGAACTCCCGAATGAGCTGGTCGACGAGCTCCTCTTTCGATCTTGACATGATATGATTTAGTTGCTAAAGTATTTAGGTACTAAAGAACTAGCCTATCGAGAGGAGACCCAGATGGCAAGCGCGATGCGCCTCGAGCTGATCCAGGTCCCGGTGTCGGACATCGACCGGGCCAAGGAGTTCTACGTCGAGAAGCTCGGCTTCTCCGCCGACCACGACCACCGGGTGAGCGACGCGCTCCGCTTCGTACAGCTGACTCCCCCCGGTTCCGCCTGCTCGATCGCTCTCACGTCGAGCGCGCACCACATGGCTCCCGGTTCCATCGAAGGACTGCAGATGGTGGTCGACGACGCAGAGGCGAGCCGCCGCGAGCTGGCCGAACGCGGCGTCGACGTCAGCGACGTCCAGGTCTTCCCGTGGGGGAGCTTCGTCTTCTTCAAGGACCCCGACGGCAACGGCTGGGCGCTGCAAGCGATGAGCCACCGCGCCTAGCGCGCCGCTCTACCTCCCCCACTCGAGGTGTCCGGGTACTCGTCCTTGCGCCGCGGCCACGTTCCGTCGGGCGCTCCCTTCGGCGTCCGATCGGTGAGAAAGCTGAAGTACGGCGCGACGAACGGGTCGGGCGCCGACACCGTGTACGTGTGATAGACGGTGCCGTTCTCTCGCGCGAACGCGATCCAGCTCGGGTTCTCGCGCAGTCCGTCCTTCAGCTCGGCGCCGATGTCGCGCGACCACTCCAGTAGCCACTCGGGCGGGTTGTCGACGAGCTCCTTGATCTGTGGGATCTCCTGCGCCTGCTGCTCGGTCAGCGCGAGACCGAAGTCGAATGCGAATTCGGTGTCGTACGTCGAGACGTACGGGAACTGCCAACCCATGCGCCGCTTGTACGCCGCGAGCCGGTCGATCGGCGCCCGCGAGAAGGCGATCAGCGTCACGTCCATGTGACTCAGATGGATGCGCGCGCCGTCGAGCCCGTCGGCGAGGCTCGTGCATCCGGGGCAGGCGCCGAGCGTGTAGTCCGGGCCGTACATCACGTTGTACGCGAGGAGCTGCGACCGCCCCTCGAACAGCTCGGCGAGCGTCTTCTTGCCTTCCTCGGTGTCGAGCTCGTACTCCTTCTCCACCGGCACCCACGGAAGCTCCCTCCGCTTCTCCGTGATCTCCCGCGTACGATCGGCGTGCTCCGCCTCGAGCTTGGCGAGCTCGTCTCGGGCCGCCTGCCATTCCTCGCGCGTTCCTGTTGCGTGTGTCGTCATTGTCTTCTCCTTGGTAGTCAGGTCAGTACGGTCAGCGTGCCGAGGCCGACGAGCAACAGCGCCACCGGCGAGACGAGGGACGCGCCGAAGCGCGGCACCTTCTGCACGAACACGAGCGCGGCCACGACGAGCATCCACGTGACGCTCATCGCGCCGAGCGCAAGCAGGACGAGCATCAGGCCCGCGCTGCAGCCGACGCAGTGCACGCCGTAGCGCACCCCGGCGAGAGCACCGTTCATATCGGTACGCGCGCCATCCCGGCAGCAGGCGAGGCAACGGCGCTTCAGCGGCGCCACCTCGTAGATCGCCGCCGCGACCACCACGCCGGCACCCGCGGCGTGGATGCCGCGGTAGATCGCAAACGCGACGAAGCCCGCGATGCTCCACACGGCGACATAGCTCGCCGCGAACCCGAGCGGTGCAAGGCCATCGAGGCCGAGCGCCGCCGGTAGTGCCGACGGCAGCATCATCGCGGCCATCATCGGCGTCCATGTGACCGCGAAAGGCAGCAGCGGTCCAAGGCCCATGCCCATATCCATCCCCGTCATCCGGCGGATGGAGACAAACCAGGCCGCACCGGCGATCAGAAGCAGCGCCGCCATGGTCGTGCTCTCGGTCCGAAGTCTCATCGCCTACTAGGACGGATGTGGCGGTGGAGATTCATCGGCGCCGTGCACGCGTGTAACCAGAGATGGCGAATAGAAGTGCGCAGCAGACAAAAGTCTTGAGTCGAAGCGGCTCAGACGAGAGCACGCTGGCTCAGCCGACAGCTGAGTCGGCGCAGTCCGCTCGCAGGGATTTCGGTGGTAGACGATCGTCAAGTAGATCGCGAGCGCGGCGTACGCGAGCACCACGATGACGATTCCGACGCCGACCATCATTCCGCACCTCCATGCAACTGCGCTTCGACGCATCGAAGGCGGCTGCGCGTTCGGCCTCGCGTTCCGCGAGCCGCCCGTTCCCTCCGGCGCCAACAGCGATAAGGCGACCGTAACCGCGTCATGCGCCATCCCGAACGCTGGCGCAGGCTATTGACCATCCTCAGGTGATGTTCGAAACACTGGCCGAGTCGGGCGTTCGGGCCGTATGCTCCGGCGCGTCTCGTCGTCGGGTGCTACGGAGGTCACGGTGTCCAACCCGGATCTAAGCGAGTTCATCAGTCGTTACCACGCAGCGTTGGACGAGTTCTTTCGCGGCAACCCCAAAGCCGCGAAGGCGCTCTACTCCCATCGGGACGACGCGAGCCTCGGCAATCCTTTCGGGCCCTTTGTGATGGGTTGGCCCGAGGTCGAGGCGACGATGGAGCGAGCGGCTTCGAACTACCGAGACGGGCGAGCGACGGGCTTCGACACGCTCGCGACGCACGTGACTCCCGACCTGGCGTACTTGGTCGAGGTCGAACGATTCGAAGCCAAGATCGGTGCTGAGCAGGTGATCGCCTCAGGCGCGTTGCGCGTCACGAGCGTCCTCCGCCCCGAGGATGGTGAGTGGAGGATCGTGCATCGGCATGCAGATCCGATCACCGCTCCACGCTCGGCGGACTCCGTCATCCAGCACTGAGCCGTCGCTCTGGCCCGCTCAGGGGTCATTCCGGAACACTGGCGCATGGTGCGGCGCTTACCGGTGGGATCGGGGTGGGCCCCCGGGATGAGATGATCATGTGGTGGCGAGGCCGCGCGATCAACGAATCAAAGACACGCTCAAGTTGTTGGGGGCAGAGGTCGACGTCTGGATCGCGACTGCGAGCGGTGCCGGTAAGCCGTACCTCGTCCCGCTCTCTTTCTACTGGAGCGGGGACGCATTGATCGTCACGACCATGCGTTCGAGCCAAACGGGTCGCAACTTCGCTGCGACCGGTCGAGTCCGCGCTGCGATCGGGCAGACACGAGGAGAGGTTGTCGTCATCGACGGACGGGTCGAGGAGTTGCCGGTCGGAGAGAACGTCGAGCTCGAGGACGCCTATGTCCGCGCTACCGACTTCGATCCCCGGCCTTGGGATGTCGGCTACACCTTCTTCCGCCTCATTCCGGAGCGGATCCAAGCCTGGCGAGGCGATGACGCCGAGGAGCTTCGCGACAGAGACCTGATGCGTGACGGCGTGTTCCTGTAGCGCGGCTCGGGTGACATTCCCGAGCACTCGCGCAGGTGAACGGCCCTAACTCTGGGACGCCACTGCGGTCCAAGCGAACCGCTCGCGAAAGTCGACGAAGCATGTCTCGCAGATCCAAGCCTCACGAGTCGGCGCTGAAACGCTGGACCGGAAACCATCGGGCGCCTCGGGGTGCTGGGCGACCCGCTCGTAGAGCGGAGGCATCGGTTTGGTGCGGTTGTACCCGTACACGTAGCCCTCGTGCAGCGCCTCGTATGGGGCCTCCATGAACTTCTCGTTGCAGAGGGCGCAGTGTTCGTGGTCCCAATCTGGCGTCGGTGGCGTGAACACGCGCCGTTCGAGCTTTGCGCCGTACATCCACTCTTGTTCGCCCAAGCTCAGGCGCCAGTCATCTTCAGTCATCGGCTCGATCCTAGAAGACGAAGGGCACCAGCTCAGGGGACCTTCCCTAACGCTGGC
Organism: Gaiellaceae bacterium; assembly: GCA_036260475.1. Taxonomy (GTDB): domain Bacteria; phylum Actinomycetota; class Thermoleophilia; order Gaiellales; family Gaiellaceae; genus Palsa-739. The sequence continues at coordinate 27,042 of DATAMX010000046.1, forward strand.
GCAGGCGAGTTTCTGACCGTCTTCGCTGGCGAGACGCTGCTGGGTGAGCGAGACTCAGGCGATGCGCCCGGAGACGAACTATGCCCGTAGTGGCGAGGTGGCGATCGCTTATCAGGTGGTGGGCGATGGGCCGTTTGACCTCGTCTTCGCACCCCCGTTCGTGACACATGTCGAGCTTTGGTGGGGCTTGCCGTCGTTTGCTCCCACGTTGGAGAGGATGGCGTCGTTCTCGCGGCTGATTCTGTTCGACAAGCGCGGCACCGGCATGTCGGATCGCGTCAGCGGCGCGCCGCCGCTGGAGACGCGGATGGACGATCTGCGTGCAGTTCTAGACGCCGCGGGCTCGTCGCGGGCAGCGATCTTCGCCTCCTCGGAGGGGGCGGCGATGGCGTTGCTGTTCGCTGCTTCGCATCCGGAGCGGACCGCGGCCTTGGTGTTGCGCAGCGCTTCTCCGCGAACGATGTGGGCGCCTGATTTCCCTTGGGGTCGGACGGAGGAGCAGTACCGGCTTGAGATGGAGCGCCAACGGGCGCTGTTCGGTCCGCGCGAGCAGGCTGAGGAGGCGATCCGCCTTCTTGGTCGGTTTGATCCCGATGAGGCGACACAGATGATCGACTACTGGCGCCAGAGTGCAAGCCCCGGCGCGGTCGCGGCGCTCGCACTGATGAACAAGCAGATCGACGTTCGCCACGTGCTGCCGGCGATCCATGTGCCGACACTGCTCCTTCATGGATCGGAGGACGAGATCGTTCCGATGCAAGTCGCGCACTACATGCGCGACCGCATTTCCGGCGCCTTGCTCGAAGAGATTCCGGGAGTCGGCCACCTTGCCGTCGGTGCCGCGAGCTCCGTCATCGACAACCATCTGGAGAGCTTCCTCGGCTCGCTTTGGGAGGCAGGCGCCTGGCAGGAGCCCGAACGCGAACGTGTCCTCGCCACGGTGCTGTTTACGGATATCGTCGGCTCGACGGAGCGCGCTGCCGCAGTCGGCGACGCCGCTTGGCGCGAGCTGATTTCGCGCCATCACAGTCTCGTCCGTCGCGAGCTCGCTCGCTTTCGGGGACGCGAACTCGACACCGCCGGCGACGGTTTTCTCGCGTCGTTCGACGGCCCTGCACGAGCGATCCGCTGCGCGCGCGCGATCGTCGATTCCGTGCGGGAGCTCGGCCTCGAGATACGGGCCGGCCTTCATACCGGTGAATGCGAACTCGTCGAGGGCAAGATTGTCGGCATCGCCGTCCATACCGGCGCACGCATCGCGGCAGAGGCCGAGCCGGGCGAGGTCCTCGTCTCAAGTACCGTCAAAGACCTCGTCGCCGGGTCGGGAATCGAGTTCGAGCACCGTGGCAGCCACGCCCTCAAAGGCGTCGGCGACTGGCAGCTGTATGCGCCAACTGGCTAGCACGGCGCCACGAGCGCGGGTTCCTCATCGCAGAAAGACCACTGCCGTCAGGGGACATTCCCGAACACTGGCGCAGCCGGACCGTATGGTTGACCGTTCTGACGCAACGACCTAGGATCCGCGACCATGAAGAAGACGGTCTTGCTCGTGGCGCTGGTCGTTTGCGCGCTGGACGCTGGCGTCGTCTGGGCTGCGGGCGGCGCTAAAGGAAAGCTCTGCGGTGCATCGGGATGTGTGGCCCTACCCGCGACTCTGGCGCTTCAGCTCTCGGAGCGGAACGACACGTTTTCGAGCGAGTCCACTCCCAAGCCATCGCCCTACTACAAGATCGTGATTCAGGCGACGGGCGAAGGACACACCAGCCGGACGATCCTCTGGGTGCCTTCGAAGAAGCTGTGGTTCGACGCCGAGGATGTCACCCCGCCAATAGCCGGCTACTGGCGCACCGCGCGAGCGACATACCCAGCGCTTGCGGCGCTCACAACGAAGGTACGGCTCTTCCCAGCTCCGAAGCGCTGGACGCTGCCGCACTACTAAGCCGGCTTCCGAGAGCTTGCGAAAGCCTCCGCAATCGCGTGACATTCCCGCACTCACTGTCATTGTCGAGGGAGTGGTGGCGTCCGCTGTGCGACGCAGACTCGGGCGGCGACGGCTGATTGTCGCTGGAGGCGATGTCACTCCTCCGTTTCTGTTGCGGTCTGTGGCCGCGGGGGGATCGCGGTCGCTCCTGACAGCTCGACGTGGAACAAGAGCAGCAGCGCTTCGTCGTGCGAGAGCGGCATCCCGTGGGTCTCCCAGGCGTGACGACGAACTTCTGTGGCGAGCCCGACGTCGTCGGGGGCCCGAGCGACGAATCCGCATTCGCAGGTGAGCGTCTTGTCCACGATTCCCTCGCGACCGAGGCTAGAAGTGGGCGCCTAGAATCCGGCAAGGTCTCGCCTAGACCGACGCTAGGTCATTGCGGCGCGATCGATTCCCGCGCCGTCACGCGTACTGTTGGCGCTGTCCTACCGCACCCAGAGCTGGTCGATGAGCATGCCCATCCCATCCGAGCTGAATTGGTAGTTGCCGACCCGCTTCGAGAGGAAGTTCACGTCCTCCGACGCCACGAGCGGCACCCACGGCGCCGCGTCGGTGATCTCGCGGTCGACCCGTTGCCACAGTGCGCGCGACCCGATCGGGTCGCTCTGCTGCTCTGCCTCCGCCCTACGCATCTGGCCGTCGATGCCCGGGTCGCAGAACTGGCTCGAGTCCGACGCTGGACAGCTGAACAGCTGGGCCAGGAACGTCGCCGGGGACGGGTAACCCGCCGACAAGCCGTCGAAGCCGATCTGCGCGCGGTTTCGCGGGTCGGCGGCGGCATTCCAGTAATGGTCAAAACCGCCGACAGGCTTCACGGCCACGCGATAACCGAGCGATCTCAGCACCCTCTTGGCCACTGCGTTGAAGCCCTTTGCCTGCTTCCATGCCCAGAGGGTGACCTTCATGCCGCGCGTCCCCGAACGCGCCACTAGCGCCTTCGCCTTCGCGAGGTCGGGGGCAGTCCACTTCCCGCCCTTCGTGGAGCCGGCCGTGTAGGGGCAGTAGGGGTTGTAGCCGGGGAAGTTCGGCGGCAAGATCTGGCACGTCGTCTGGGCGGTGCCCGGCCCGCCCCAGGCGTTCGTCGCCGCCGCGCGGTCGACGGCGAAGTTGATCGCCTTACGGGCGTCGAGCCGGTTGAACGGCGGGATGCGGGTGTTGAGGAAGAGCGCTTGGATGTTCGGACGCGGGTTGGAGTGCACCTGGCTCCTGTACCGGAGGTCGAGCCTCGACAGCTGCGACGGGGTCCATGGCTCGGCCAGCAGCAGGACATCGGCCTTGCCGTCGACGACGTCGCGAATCGCCCCGTCAGCAGTGCCACCGATGCGGATGTCGATTCGGTCGGGATACCCGTCCGGCTGTGCGGCCTGCGACCACTCGTGGAAGAACGGATTGCGGACGAACCTGAGCAGGCCCTTCGGCCTGTAGGTGGCGATCATGTAGGGGCCGGTCGCGGGCAGCGGATGCGTTCCAGCCTGCCGCCGCGGCGAGCCGCCCGGCAGCACGTAGGCGGCCGGGAACGCGAGCTTGTAGAGAAAGTCGGGATCCGGCCGGACCAGGTGGAAGGTCACGGTGTGGGCAACGTCGTCGGCGACGATCCCGCGCGAGAGGTCGCACCGCCTCGGGTGCTTCCGGCACTGCGCGCCCCCGACGATCTCGTTGTAGTCGCTCACGTTCCCGTAGTCCGAAAGAGATCCGAGCGCGTAGTCACGTTCGAAGGTGGAGCGGAAGTCCGTCGCCTGCACCGGGCTGCCATTCGAGTAGCGGATGCCTCGCCGGAGCTGGAAGGTGTAGGTGAGGCCGCCGTCGGTCGGACCCGGCAGCGAGGTCGCGAGGTCGGGCACGGGCTGCGCTCCGGCCAGACCGCTGACCTGGTTGAGCGCGACCAGCCCGTCGCCGGTCATCCGAAGGAATGGCGCGGTGTACGTAGCCCCGGAAACGGCGAAGTCGATGGAGTCGACGACCGTGGGTTGATCGGCCCGCACCACGAGCGTCCCGCCCCTGTGGCCGGCGTCCGAGTGACGGACGGCGACGAGCACGGCGTCGCCCGACATCGCCAGTCCCAAGGGGCGGCTCCCCACGCTCACTCGCTCCGTCACCTCGTTCTTCCTGGGATCCACCCGCACGAGGTCGCCGCCGAACTGGTTGCTCACCCAGACGCCGCGTGCGTCGACGGCCACCGCATCTGGTCCGTCCCCGGTGGTAACGGCTGCGGTGACCGAGTTCGTGCTGGGGGCGATCCGGTAAACCGTCCCGTCCAGGCTGTTTGCCACCCACGCAGCGCCGTCGCCGAAGGCGATCCCCGTCGGGCCGTTCCCGACGTGGATCGGGGCGAAGATCTGCTTCCCGGTCGTCGGGTCGATGCGAACCACCTGGTCCGCGGCACGATCGCTCGCCCACAGCGTGCCTGCGCCGAAGGCGAGCTGGGTCGCGGCGACTTGGAGCGTGGTCGACCTGTCGCTCTCGGGCTCGATCCTCGTGATCGTTCCGTCGCCGGTGTTCGCGACCCAGACCGAGCCGGCCGCGTAGACGATCCCGAGCGGCTCGTTCCCGACGCCGATCTTCCGGACGACCGTGTTCGTGCCCGGGTCGATCCGTGAGACCGTGCCGTCGAGGCTGTTGACCACCCAGACCGCGTTGGCGCCGATCGCAATACCGCTCGGGCCGTTACCAACCGGAATCGTGTCGACGACGGCGTTCGTTCCAGGGTCGATCCGCGACACCGTGTCGCCGTCGGCGTTGGCGACCCAATAGGCGTCTTTGCCGAACACGACGGCGGTCGGTGTTGCGCCGACGCCTGTGTCCGCGACGAGGCGACCCGAGCGTGCGTCGACGATTGCCAGCGAGTCGCCGGCCGCCGAGACGACCGAGCGGCCTCCGCTTCCGGCGTGACCGAACACCACGAGCGGAACCACCAGCGAGGCAGCGACCACGCCGATCAGCAAAGAGAGAAGAACGGCGCGGCGCTTCCGCGACCGACCGAGTACGTGCTCCGCCCGGAGCGGTAGAGCCTCATTCTGGACTCGCGAAAGCTCGGACTCAACGGGTTCGACCGTCGGCTCGGCGACCTGTGTTGTCCGAACAGACGTCTGCGGTGCTTCCAGGAGTGCACGGTAGATCGAGTCTGTCTCCGGCGACGGATACGCGCCGAGCTCCTCCGCGAGAAGCTGCCGGCACCGTTCGTACACGCGAAGCGCGTCGGCGCGATTTCCCGCGACGACGTGTGCCTCCATCAGACGGCGGTAGCCGGCTTCGCGAAACGGCGCGAGCTCGATTAGTTCCTCGGCCCACTTTGCCGCCTTCCGGGCGTCGCCAGAACGCAAGCACGCATCGGAAAGGACGCTCAACGCGCGCTCGCGGATATCGGCGAGGTCGCGTCGCTTTTGCTCGACCCACGTACCGTCCTCACCGGACAGGAACGGCCGCCGCCCCAGTGACTCCGCCGACTCACCGGCCGCCCGAGCCCCGTCGAGCTCGCCTGCAGCGAGCGCTTCTTCCGCGTCCTGTGCGCCGCTCGCGGCTGCGAACAGGTCGACCCAGGTTCCTTCAGGAAGGTCGAGGCGGTAGCAGCCGAACGCGTTCGTGAGCGTGATCCCGTCTTCTGCGACCAGGCCGCGGAGCTTGCTCGCGATGACGGTCAACGCTTTCTCCCAAGTCGCGGGCGGCGATTCCCCCCAAATCGCGTCGGCGAGCTCGTCCCGAGGAACCGGCCTTCCCCGGGCTGCGACCAGGTAGACAAAGAGAAGCCGACCCTGACGCCCCGGGAAGCGCGCCTCGTCCAGCACGTGTCCGTTTGCCTCGGCTGCGACCCGACCAGTGAGAAACACCTTCAGTCGCAATGACTTAGTCACGGCCTAGCCGTCATCTTGCCGGATCTTAGGCGTCGACTCCTAGCCTCGGCTGCGGAATGAACGAATCCGAAGGAAAGGGGACAGGGTCATGAGAAGAATGCTTCTACCGCTAGCCACCGCGACGGTCGTGGCGTGCGTCACCGCGGCGACGGGTCTCGCAGCGGGATCGACGCAGGTCACGCAGTTCTCGTTCACCACCCCGCCCCACGACCTGTGCGGCATCTTGGGAACGGCCGTCGTTCACGGCACGTCGGTCTTCCGCGACACCGGTGACGGCACCTACTTCATGAGCGGCACCTTCTTCGGCGTCTTCACGGCCGCCGACAGTGGACGATCAACCACGCTCGTCGGCGCCGGGCCGCAGAAGCAAACGTCGCCGCCGGTGATCGACGCGCAGGCGGGAACGGTCACGATCGCGACTACCTACGAGGGGCTGTTTGAAAAGTTCTCGATTACCGGCGGTCCGACCTTGAGCATCAATGCTGGGTCTTTCAGCTTTGTCGATGTCTTCGAGTACACCGGGGATCCGAACAATCCCGTTGGTGACTTCATCTCCGAGACGGTGGCTGGACTAGATGGGCCACATCCCGATCTCGACACCGGCGGCTGTGAGGTCCTCGCTCCATACCTGCAAGGCCCCTAGAGCAGCGACAGCAAAAGGGCGGACCCGCAGAGCGGCGGGGCCGCCCACCACAGGCCGCCTGCCATGCATTGCAAGCACTGGCCGTCCGCCGGCTCGCCGGCCGACCAGGTCGGGGAGTTCAACGATCGCAATGCTCCCGCACCGTGGCCACGAGGTCGAGCACGTCGACCGGTTTGGAGAGATAGCCGTCGAAACCCGCGTCGAGGAACCGCTCCCGGTCGCCGTGCATCGCCTGCGCCGTGAGCGCAAGCACGGGGATGGACTCGGTCCGCTCGTCTCCGCGTAGCTGCGCGAGCGCCTCCACCCCGCTCATGCCCGGGAGCTGCATGTCCATCAGCACGAGTGCCGGGGCGTTCGTGCGGGCGACGGCGACGCCGTCCTCCGCCGTCGCCGCTTCGAGCACCAGGTAGCCCGAGGCTCGGAGCACGTCGCGGACGAGCTTCATGTTCTTCTCGTTGTCCTCGACGACCAGTATCCGCTCGCCCGAGATAGGTCACGCCTCCTCGAGCGGCAACGTGAACACGAAGCGGCTGCCGCCGCCAAGCCCGCTCTCGACGCAGATGCGGCCGCCGTGCAGCTCGACCAGCTTCTTCGAGAGCGCAAGCCCGAGTCCCGTCCCCTCGCGCTGCTGCGCGCCGACCGTGGTCTGCTGGAACTCCTCGAAGATCCGCTCACGGTCCTCGGGCGCCACTCCGGGCCCCGTGTCGGAGACCGAGACGCGCACCTCGCCGGCGGCGCGCTCCGTCGAGACGACGATGCTACCGCCCTCCGGCGTGAACTTGACCGCGTTCGAAAGCAGGTTGAACACAATCTGCCGCACGCGGCGCTCATCCGCGTCGACCACATCGACATCCGGCGCGAGGTCGAGCGAGAGCTGAAGGCCGCGATCGGACGCTCGCTCGCGCACCATCACGACGCCCCGCTCGAGCGCGTCGCGCAAGGAGAAGGGCGTCCGCTCGAGCTCGACTTGCCCCGCCTCGACCTTCGAGAGGTCGAGCACGTCGTTGATGAGCGAGAGCAGGTGGTTGCCCGATGAGAGGATGTCGTCGACGTATTCCTTCTGCTTCGCGTTCATCTCGCCGAAGAGCTGTTGCTGAAGCACCTGCGAGAACCCGATGATCGCGTTCAGTGGTGTGCGCAGCTCGTGCGACATGTTCGCGAGGAACTCGCTCTTGTGCCGACTCGCTGTCTCGAGCTCGCCATAGAGGCGGCGCAGCTCGTCGTTCATCCGGTTCACGTTGGCGGCCAGGGAGCCGAGCTCGTCGCGGGTGCGAACGTCCAGCCGGCCGCCGAAGTCCCCTGCGGCGATCTCGGCGAGCCGGGCCTCGGTGCGGCGGATCGGCCCGATCAACGACCACGACAGCAGGAGCCCCAGCGCGAGCGCGAGCAGCACCGCGCCCGCGCTCACGCCGACAAAGAGGTTGCGCGACGACGAGTACCCGCCCCTGTTCGCCTTCACAAGCGCCTGAGTCTCGGCGCGCGCCGTGAACGAGAGGTCCTGCGCGCGCGCGTCGAGATCGTCTCCCGCGACGCGGGCGATGTCGACGTACCTGCGCGCGTCGGTGCCCGGACCCTGGCTCTTGTCGAGCTGCTGGACGTGCCGTAGCGCTTGCACGATCGTCCGGTAGTCGACGTGAATCCGCCCCAGCGTACGCTCGTCGGCCGCAGGAGGAACGAAGCCGAAAAGCGGCTCATCGGCCGCGAGCTCGACCTGCGAGAGCGTGTCGGCGATCTGCAGGTCCGCGAGTGCCCACAGCTCACCGCTACCGGGCAGCCTCTCATCGCCCGTATACGGCGCGAGGTTCGAGGCGCCCGCCGACCGGACCCCGAGCACTTGCTGCAGGTCGCCCGCGTGCGACTCGATCGCCTGATAGGTCGCGGCGCGGAGCTGCAGCATGGCGAGCCGCTCGACACGCGCGTTCGCCTGGCCGAGCACCCGCAGACCGAGCACGCCCACCACAACCAAGAGGGCGGCGATGGCCAGAAACGCAACCAGCAGCTTCGTACGCACCGAACGGGGGACGCGCGCCAAGACGGCGAGCGCGCGTCCCGCGGGCGAGCGCCGCGCGGCCTGCGGTGGCTCAGCGGACGGGGCCTCGAGCGCCTCCGCTTGGGCCATGCCTTACGGGCCGAGCCTGGCGGTCGACCCTGCCGAGTTGATGATCAGCCACTGGCCGTTGATCTTCTGCAACGTATGCGTGACGCCGGCAATGGCAACGACCTTGCTCGTCTTTGCATCGATGTAGTGGCACTCGAAGTACATCGTCGCCTTGTCGCCGTTCAGGTTGATCTTGATCTTGTACGTCGGAGTATCAGACTCCCAGTGGTGGCTCGGCATGAACGCCTTGTTCTCGGTCAGGAACCAGCGCCGGATCTGCGCCTTGCCGACGAGAGTCTGCTGGTCGATGTCGAAGACGGCGCCGGGCGCCCAGATCGACATCATCAGGTTGATGTCGTGCCGCGACGTGGCACGGTGGAACTTCACCTCGATCTGTTCGATCTGGTACAGGTCGGCTTCCTGCTGGGTGATCGCGTCCGACGTCGACGCCGTGGCGGCCCCGCCACCGGTCTGCAGCGCAAGCACGAACGCCAGCGCCACAAGTGCGCACCCACCGAACAGTGCGCGCTTCATCAGGTCTCCTCTCGTCGAAAGCGCTGAACTGGCATTGATCGTGACACGGGCATCCCGGCCGGTCTAGGGGGCCAGCATCCCGCTTCGCGGGTAGCGGCCCGTCCGATTCGGGGAGGCTGCAGCCGCCATATGCTGGCGCCATGACGCTACGCCTCGTGATCGCAGACGACCACTACCTCGTCCGGGAGGGGATACGACGCCTCTTCGAGACCCAGACCGACGTCGAGGTGGTCGCCGTCGTGAGCGACCTGGAGGAGTTGCTCGCGGCCGTCGAAGCCGAACGGCCGGACGTCCTCGTCACGGACATTCGCATGCCGCCGACAAACACGGACGAGGGCATCCAGGCGGCGGCGCTGCTGCGAGACCGGAGCCCGCAGGTCGGAGTTGTCGTGCTGAGCCAGTACGCCGACCCGCGCTATGCGCTGCCGTTGCTGACGCAGGGCACCGCGGGGCGCGCGTACCTGCTCAAGGAACGCGTCGAGGATATCGAGCAGCTGCTCGGCGCTGTGCGGGCGGTTGCGGCGGGAGGCTCGGTCGTCGATCCGAAGGTGGTCGAGGCGCTCGTGGCCGAGAAGACGCGGTCCGGCCATTCGCTTCTCGACGACCTCACCCCGCGCGAGCGCGAAGTGCTGCACGAGATGGCCTCCGGGAAAAGCAACGCGGCGATCGCGCAGACGCTGTTCATCACCGAGCGGTCGGTCGAGAAGGTGATCCACTCGATCTTCATGAAGCTCGGTCTCACATTCGAGGAGGCGATCCACAGGCGCGTGAAGGCGGTCGTCATGTACTTGGCGGAGGGCGGAGCGGCAGCCGCACCCTGAGGCCTCCCGCGGAAAGGTCGAGCGTCCCGCCGAGCGCCCCTACGCGCGGTTGGAGGCCCGATACATCCCCCTCCAACTCGAGCTCGAGCGCATCGTCGACGATGCGGATGCCCACGTCGCCGCCGGCGGCGACGCAGAGGCGATAGGCGGTGACCGCGACCTCCGCCGGCACCGGCGCGAGAAGAGTTCCGTGCACTTCAGCGACCGATCGGAGCGCGGTCAGCAAGCCCTGTTGGTCGAGGAGCGGGCTGTGGACCCGTTGGGCAGCCTTGCGCAGCTCGTCGACCAGCTCCGCGGTGAGTGTGCGCGCCTCGGCAACATGCTCGGCCGCCGCCTCGAGCTCGTCGGGGAGCGCATGCTCCGCCAGCTGGAGCGTCATCGCCAGCGCAACCAGGGTTTGCTGCGCACCATCGTGCAGCAGGCGCTCCAACGCCCGGCGCTCGTCGTCCTCCCGGCGGAGGACTTCGCGTACGTCCACGTCGTGGTTCTCGCGCATCCGCGGCGCGACGTCAAGCCACGGATCCGCGCGGCCAGGGCCACGCCGGATGGCGGGTTAGCCTCCCGGCGATTCACCCGCGAGCACGGTGGGCGCCCGTGCCCGCGCGTCCTAGCGTCGTCGTCAGCGGGATCGGACAGGTCGATCCCTCGTCGGAGATCGGAGGCAAGGGTGAAACGACTTCTCATTTTGCTCGCTTTGGTCGGTGCGGCCACTTGGGCATCCGTCGGGCTCGCAACGACAGGGACCGGGACGCAGGCAACGATCATGTCGGTCGGCACGTTGAACGGCGACGTCGCGTTCAATACCGGCCTGCCGGTGACCGGAAACGGCCTGACCTGGGGGCCGAAGCACTACACCGTCGACCAGCTGCCGGAGTTCCTCATGTCGCTTCGACAGGAGGGCGTGACGAGCCTCGGCGACTGGCTCAACCTGCACCCGGCGGTCGCCGCAGCGTTCGGGTTGGTGCCGATCGGCGTGCTCCACTCCCCCGAGATCGTCACCCAGACGGTGAAGTTTGCGCCGGGCGCGTACTCGGGCTGGCATACCCATCCGGGGTTCCTCGTCTCGACGGAGCTTACGGGCACGCTCACGAAGTACGCCACGGACTGCTCGTCGCAGTCGTATCAACCAGGGCAGTCGTGGACCGAGACGGCCGCGAACACGTTCATCGTCAAGAACGAGACGAGCACGGATGCATCCGACATCGTTACGTTCATCGTCCCGGGCGGCACGCCGACCACTGCGCTGCGGCTCGACAAGGCTCAGCCTTCGACCTGCAGCAAGTAATGACGCACCATCGCGACGGCATACGGCGAGCGCTTGCGCTCGCCGCCGTCGCCGTGGCCGCCGTGCTCGTTGTCGTTCCCGTCTCGCGCGCCGACGGCGATCCCGCAAGCGACACGCTGCTCGAGCAGAGCGTCTATTTCCCTCTTGACGCACCGTCGCACTCTGCGACGGTCGCGCTGCAACAACTCGTCGACGGCGTGTATGCGCACGGCCGCCGCGTCAAGGTGGCTTTGATCTACGACCAGACGGATCTCGGGGCGATTCCGTCGCTCTTCGGTCATCCCACGGACTACGCGCAATTCCTCGGAATCGAGCTCGGGCTCTGGTATGTCGGCCCCCTGCTCGTCGTGATGCCGGCGGGGTTCGGCATCTACGACGGTGGACGCTCGATCGCGGCAGAGGAAGCAGCGCTCCGCTCACTTCATGTCGACGCCTCGACCCCCGACGGCCTCGCGCGAAGCGCAATGACGGCAGTTCAACACCTTGCGGCCGAGTCGGCGCTCGATTCGCCGGACATCAGAGCGCCGCTCGTGACCCCCTATCCCGCTTCGGCACGTCGGGGTAGACCCGCCACCCTTCGCTTCGACGTCTTCGACGACAGCGGCCGAAGCAGCGCCGTAGTCCGCGTGTACGAGAACGGTGCGCTCGTCGCGATGCTCGCCTCGCAGACGGCGTTCCAAGTCAGCACACGCCACGCACACGTCACGTGGCAGGTACCGAAACGACTGCGCAGCCGCGCGTTGCGCTTTTGCGTCGTCGCCACAGATCCGTCCGGCAATCGAAGCGCGCCGGCCTGTGCGCCGTTTGTGCGCGTGACGTAGCCGAGCGGGCATCGCGCTGGCGGTAAGCGGTGCGCTTCTGATCATCGCCGCGCACTGGGGCCACTTCGGCTAAGAGCATCGCCAGGCTCTAACTTCGGCTAAGAGCATCGCCAGGCTCTAAGCTCACCGAGACCCGCCGACTCAGGGGACATTCCCGAACTCAATGTCATCGTTGAGCGGTGTCGTCCGGTTGTAGGCTGAGGCTCGGGAAGGCGGCGGCCGACTCGATTCCCGATTGTCGGCGTTTGCCGACTTGCCAGTGTTGTGTCGCCGTCGCCTTCCCGAGACCGTCGAGCGTGACCTGATAGGAGCTTGGCAGCTTGCCTCGATTGAGGTCTGTCCGCTCGCCGGTCGCCCCCAACGGTAGGAGGCGATCATCATGATCGTTGTCGGGCTGGACGTACACAAGCACTCGCTGACCGCTGCCGCGGTCGACGAGCTCGGACGTGAGTGCGGCAGCTGGAGCGGTCCCGTCGGCAGTGGCGCGCTCATGTGAGCGTGCTCGCGTGGCGGCGAGCGACGCTGGGTTGTCGAGGACTGCCGGCACGTCACCTAGCGTCGGCGACTGCGGCCTGAGATATCTCCTCGAGCGGGCGGCGGCTCGTTTCGATGCCGACGACGACGAGCCCTAGGCCGGCGAGTGCCGCAGGCACCGCGCCGAGCAGCGCGGCGCCGGCGAGGCTCGGCGGGGCGACCGACGCAACGGCGATCGCGAGCGCGAATACGCCGCCGAGCTTGCTCGCCCCCGCGGCGATTCCCGCGCCCGCCGAGCGAGCGCGCGTCGGATAGACCTCGGCGCTGTAAGGCCCAAGGACGGAGATGGTCGCCCACATGGAGACGAGAAGCACGACGACGAGCGCGGTGAAGACGGACGTGTGCCGGACGATCGCGTCGCCTCGGGCGGCAAACGCCGCAAGCACCGCGGCTTCCAGGGAAGCGGCACCGATCAAGGTGCCCTTGCTACTCCGGCGCCCGTAGAGCCAGGATACGAGGAGAGAGCCTGGGATCGAGAACAGCGCCGCCTTCGCGAGGATCGCGGTCACCTCGCCGGTGCCGATACCGCTCTTCGCCACGTGCAGCGGCATCCAGACGAGGAAGCCGAAGTTCACGAGACCCCAGGCGAGACCGTAGCCGGCGAGAGCGATGGTGATGCCGGTGTAGGGCGCGCGGAAGAGGCGGACGGGACCGGTCGCCGGCTCCGGCGCGTGCTGCGGCGCTTCGTCGCCGGCCGTCTCCTTGGCCGTGACGATGCCGAAGCTGCGCATCACGGCTCGCGCCTCGGCCGCCCGGCCGGTCGCCAGCAGGAAGCGAGGCGACTCGGGCACGTACCGGTTCAGCAACAGCACCACCAGGCCTGTGGGGAGGCCGAGCCACCACATGATCCGCCAGCCGAACGTCGGCATGAGCCACTTCGCAGACCAGCTCGCCAGCAGGAACCCCAGCGCGGTACCGACCCCGCCGACGAGCACGACGATCTCGCCGCGGCGCCGCGCCGGAATCATCTCCGTGAGCAGGGAGTAGGCGATCGGCAGGAGCCCACCCGCGCCGAGCCCCATCACGAAGCAGGCGGCGATGTTCTGCCAGTAGGCCGGCATCGACCCGCACATCGCCGTGCCGATGAACATGGTGCCGGCGAGAAGGATCGCCGCACGCCGGCCGATCCGGTCGCCGAGCTGTCCCCAGACGAGGGAGCCGAGGACGGTGCCGAGGATCCCGAAGAGCGGCAGCAGCGCCACAGGCCACTGGCCGGGAGCCGGGTGGGCCGGCGAGCTCAGCCCGTACTCCGACGCGACCCCGGGGAGGATGAACGTGAACGTGAACGGCTTCTGGGTGTCGACCGCGATCGCGGCGACGAGCACCAACATCAGCCGCACGTGCGCTCTGCCCAGCGGGGCCGCGTCGAGAGCGGTGAGCTGCGGGGCGGCATCCGCGTCGTTGCGGGTGCCGCCCGGGTAGCGCGGGAGGAGGCCGTACAGCACGAGCGCGTAGCCCGCGAGGATCAGCGCCATGCCGACCGCCATCCAGGGATCGAACCCCATCCCGCGCAGGACGTAGTGGTGCGTCCGGGCGCGGACGAACATGGGGAGATGCAGCAGCACGCCCAAGGTCACGGCGGTCAAGCCGGCCCAGAAGCCCCATCGCCGCCGCGCGCCCGTCGCCGCGCCGAGCTGCTCGAATCCGCACGCACTCATCCTCTTTCTCCTTCCTGGATGCTCGCTGCCGGGGTGGGCCGTGGGCGCGGGACGCCGCGGTGGAGCGCGAGCGCCTGCGGCCCGATTGCGCTTGCGTGCGACGCACGCGCCGGGATCGAGCGGGTCGGTGCGAGCCCTAGACGCACGAGTTCGCCACCCGCCTCCGCGTAGTCGAGCCGCAGCCGAGGAAAGAGGGCATGCACGCAAACCTGGGCGCTCGTCCAGGCGAGGGCGTAGAGACCGACGGCCAGCGGCAGCGGCGCCGCCGGCGCGAGCGCACGCATCGCGGCGTAGACGAGAGCGAGCTCGAGCATCCCGAGTGGCAGCGCCACCCAACCCGGCTGATAGGGGATCAGCCGGTGGTAGACGGCGACGTCGAGGAGCAGGCCGAGCGTCAGCATCAGCGCGACCAGCTCGGGCGCCCACCAGCGGCCGAGGGTAAGGGCAAGCAGCAGCGGCGGCAGCGCTGCCGCGAGCCGCGACTCGACTCGCCCTCTCAGCGTGAACGACATACCCGGCCCAGGAACCCGTGCGCGGCGTACTTGGCGCCGGCGATCGTGTCGGCAGCCGGGAATGCCCATTGTGCCTGGGCACCGGCGAGCGCGAGCGTTCGCCTCGCGTCGGTGAGGGCCGGCACGGTCGAGTCGGGCGCGAGCACCAGCCAGCGGCCCTCGTTCTCCAGCCCGTGCTCCCGCGCCAGCCGAGCGAGGAGCGGATCCGCGGCGAAACCGCGCCGAAATCCCGTCGCGCAGATGATCTGATCGATCTCGCGCGAGAGGCGATCGCCGGCATGGGCGACGCGGAAGCGGCCGTCCCGCTCGGCGCGCGCCAGCGGCTCGTCCCAGATGTCACCCGGCGGAAAGGAGGCTCGCGCGAGGTCCGCCAACAGCGCTGCACGCGTGGGCCGGTCGAGCACGTGAAAGCCGGCGAGGCCGCGCTTGGAGAACAACGGCCGGTCCACGTTGAGGGGCCGCCGCAGCGGCGGGCGGCGACGAATCGAGACGACCTCGCTGCCGGCGGCGAGCGCGTTGAGCCACTCCGTCGCGGCGGCCATGCCCGTCCCGACGACGGCGACGTGAGACCCGTACTCGTGGGGTTGATACGCGTGCACGACGCGCGGGTCGGTCGCGAACGGGCCGGGGAGAGCGAGCCCCGGATGACCGGTCGCCAGGAGGACGTGACGGAAGAGACCCTGCCCGTCGATTTCGAAGCCACCGTCCACCGCCGCCACCCGCTCGACGCGCGCCAGACGGAAGCTCGTCGACCAGCCGGTGTGTTCGCGCACCGATGCGGCGTGCTCGAGAAAACGCTCCACGGTGGGGTGGTAGCGGCTGGCGAGCGTCTGCCAGAGCGGCCGCGGGCGGCGTCGTGTCCATGCCTCCCGCACCGCCAGGCCGGGCCAGCTCGCCGCGGCAACGTGCCCGTCCGATTCGGAGCGCATCCGCTGCTGGCGGATCGACTCCGCCCGGACTCTCCACGCCTCCGTCGGATCCGCATTCGTACCGAAGACGGCGATCGCACCGACGGGCACGCCGGCGTGGCGCAGTGTCGCGTATGCGACGAGCGCCGCCAGCCCGCTTCCGACAATTGCGCACTCGTTCATGCTTCGCAATCGACCCGAGCCGCGGCGCGGCCCGGTCTCGGGCCGCGCCGCGAACGGTGATCGCTCACCCGCAGCTCTCGGTCGTGTCGACGATCGCGTTGGAGTTCCCGAGGCTGTTGAAGGCATTCCACGGGCCCGGCCAGGGGGCCGGAACGTTCATCGAGTTCCCCGGCGAGGGCGGCACCACCGGCGCCTGGCAGGTGCCGTTCGGCGGTTGCACCGTGAACGCGGACCCAGAGCCGACGAGCGCGAGCGCAAGCACGATGGCTGCAACGAGCGACAAGAAGAGCCGCTTCATGTGAGAGCTCCTTCCTGGTTCGAGGCGGACGAGACCGCCATGTGAACGACGGGCCGCAGCGTCCGCGCGTCGGCATCGGCGCCGAGGGCGGCCACCGCCGCCTCGTAGTGCCTCGGACCGAACGCCCAGCCCTCGAGTACGACGGCGGTGGTCCGGTCGTCACGCGCGAGCGCGACGCTCGTCACGCCGAGGCGGGCGAGCGCCTCCGCGGTCTCGGGCCCCAGCGGCATGTCGCCGCCGTTCGCCGAAACGAGCACAACCAGGAGTGCCATCGCCTGCCGAGTGTCGGGCAGGCGCCTACGCCGTTCATCGGTGAGCTCCCTCGCCTTCGCGGGCAAGAAGCGCGACCAGCTCAGCGCGGTTGCGCGCGCCCAGCTTGGCGAGCACGTTGGAGACATGCCGCTCGACTGTCTTGCGGGATAGATAGAGAGCCTGTGCGATCTCCGGGTTGCTGGCGCCGCGGGCGACGAGCTCGGCGACCTCGCGCTCGCGCGCTGTCAGCGCTCTGTCTCCTCCCGCTGCGGGCCCTCGCCGCCAGGTGCGCACCTTGAGCCGGCGCAGCTCACGGTCGGCGACGAGCACGAGGGTGGCCGCGCCGATCGCCTCGGCTGCGGCCCCGGCGTGTCGGAGCTCGTCCGCCGCGCGTGCCTTGTCGACTCGGCCCAGAGTCCGGCCCAGGTCGACCTGCGCCCAGAGCATGTCGAGACGTCGGTCGAGCCGCTCAGCCTCGCGGCAGACCTCGTCGAGAAGCACCGCGGCGCCGGCGAGGTCGTCGCCGGCCGCGACCAGCGCGCGCGCGTGCAGGCGGAAGAGACGGTTTGCGGCGTCGCGCGGTTGCATCTCCTCCTCCGCGCGCGCCAGCGCCGCAGCGGCCTGGGCGCTCCGTCCGACACGTGCCAGCGCCTCCGCGGTGGCGACCCGGAGGACGTTGACACAGCGAGGGCAGCGGGCGGCGAGCGCGTCGTCCATCGCCCGCTCCAGCAGCGCCGCGACCTCGTCGGCCACGGCCGTCCCACCGGCACGCGAGACGAAGACTGCGGCGATCTGGCGTGGCCAGATCCGGACGTGCGGGTCCGGCTTCGCGTCCACGTCCGCGAGGTACGCCGCCAGGGAACCGCGGAAGTCGGGGCTTCGCAGGAGCGCGAGCTCATGCTTGATCAGCCGAACCGGGCGAACGCGCTCGAGGCGCAGCGCCAGATCGAGCGAGGACGCCGCGAGCTGTTCTGCCTCGTCCAGGCGGCCGTGGTCGTGGAGCAGGGCGGCGAGGATGCGGGCGGACTCGGATGCCTCGAGCGGAAGCGCCCGCTCCGTCGCGAGCTCGAGCGCGCTGCGCGCTCTGGCCTCCGCGGCAGCGAGCGGCCCCGTCAGACCCTCGCCCTGCACCCGCGTCAGGAGCGCTTGGATGTAGGCCGCGTCGTCCCATCCGCGCGTCAGCTCGATCATCTTCGCCCCCAAGCGCGCGATGTCCTCGCCGTCGTTGGCCTGCATCGCGGCCCCATAGCAGCTGAGCAGCGCGTCCAGCCGCGCCGGCCGCTCCCGCTCGCCGCTGCCGAGCCGGTCGCTCGCGGCGAGGGCCTCGCGGGCGGCCGCGGTACCCGATTCCGTCTCGTGGTCGAGCCACAGGAGCACGCGCGCTTTCAGGGTGAGCGCCGCGACTCGCTGTCCCTCGTCCGTCGCGGCTGCGAGCGCCTCGTCGGCCGCGGCATGCGCCTGATCCGCATGCTCCCAACCGAGCGCGAGCGCCGCCTTCCCCGCGACGAGCAGAGCCTCGAATCGAACGTCCGCCTCGGCGACACCCGGCGCAAGCCGGGTCGCGAGCGTGAGGGCGCGGCCGTACTCGCCGAGCTCCAGGGCGAGCGACGCGATCCCGGCGTGCAGCGCCGATCCTTCCGCAGTCGAGATATCCACGTCCTCGGCGAGGGCGACGAGCGCCGCGAGGCCGTCGGTACCGAGACGGCGTCGCTGCGGCGAGGTCGCGAGCTGGGCCGCGAGTTCGAGCGGACGCTCGCCCGCCGCGACGCGATGCTCGAGCGCCTCGCACAGCACCGACACGTCGTCCAGCGCCGCCTCCTCCAGCCACGCCGCCACGCGACGATGGAGGTCGCGGCGGCTCCGCTCGCCGACGTCGGCATAGGCGGCCTCGCGAAGGAGATCATGCGCCGTCCGCAGCCGCGTCCCAGTCCGGACCGCGACGCCGCGTGCGATCAGGCTCTCTGCCGCGACGTGGAGCCGCTCCTCGGGCCATGCGAGCAGTTCCGCCGCGTCTTCGACCCCGATCGGATGGGCGACGACGGCGAGGAGCGCGAGCAACGCCGTACCGTCGGCTCCCGTGTCGCGCAGCCGGGCCGTCAGAAGCCGCCGGCTGTCCGTCGCTCCCGCATGGGTCCGAGCGAGCGCCTCGATCCAGAACGGCACCCCGCCGCTGCGCAGGCTCAGCGCGGCCGCCTGCTCGCGGCTCAGCCCCGGCTCGATTGCGAGCGCCAGCTCCAGCGAGTCATGTTCGCTCAGAGGCCCGAGCTCGATCACCGACGTCCGCGTCGGAAGGACCCGAGCCACCTCGCCGGCCAAGCGAAGCGAGCGCTCTCCGCCGCGGCCGGCCGCGAGCAGGTCAAGAGGCGACGAGGTCGCGACCGCCGCGCGCACCAGGTACTGGACGAGGGCGAACGACAGGTCGTCCACCCACTGCAGATCGTCCATCAGCAGCAAGGGATCGCCATCCACCGCGGCGAGGGCGCGATGCGCGGCCTCGAACACACGCACCGGCTCGGTCGACGAACGAAACGCCAGCTCGTCGAGCAGCCCACCATGCTCCGGCACGGCGACGAGGCCACGCAGCAGGTCGACGACCGCCGCGAGAGGAACCAGCTGCGCCGGCTCGTAGCCCACGATCCGGAACGTGGGACGATCGACGACACGTGCCGCCTCCTCGAGCAGCCGCGACTTCCCGATCCCGGGATCCCCGAGCACGACTCCCGCGCTCGGACCGTCCGCCGTCCCCAGCAGCGACGAGATCTGCTTGAGCTCAGCCTCCCGCCCGGCGAGAGCCACAGTCATCAACCGCAGGTTAAGAGAAAGAACCGCTCGTGCAAGGCCTCGCTTCGACGACGGTCATGATCGGTCGCCCTGTACCAGTTGTCGCGCTTGTTCAGCCATGGCTTTCGGTTGCCGCCGCTTGCCCCGGAAATGGCAGACGGGCTCGATTTAGAGCCGTCGCGGAGGACGAGACGGAGGAGCCACCCAGCCTCGTGGCCTGCGCCAGTGCGGGACTATCACTTGACGTTTTCTTGGCCGCCTGCGAGCCGCACGCGCTCGTCGACTTCGCGATTGACCCTTTGGCGCTGGATGAACCGGCCCGTGTCGGCGCCGTGTCGGTGATTTGTCGCGTCCGTGTCGGTGTCGTGCGCGATGACCTGCCCCGTTACGCACCGCCTGCTGTGTCACTTTTTGGCCCCTAAAGGGCCTCTCTATAGGGAGAGACCGTTTCGGGCTCTTCAGCGTTGATGTTGTTCTGGCTCCCCTGCCGGTCCCGGAGTGAGTGACCAAGAAAACTGATTTCAAGCTGCTGCGGCCGCGTTGCGTGTGGCTGAAGCACACGGCGGGCTCGCTCATCGCCCTTGGCCGGGTACGACCCTGCCGCACCTGCAGAGCGGCTTGAACAATCCGACCGCGGCGCTCTCTTCCTCAGGGTCGATCGGCACCTGTACGAAGGCGAGAAGCGCTCGAACGCGAATCGTCTGCAGGAACTCATCGAGCAAGAGCTGGACGAAGATGGCACAGAGGACGGCGAGGATGACCCGGAAGGGCTCAACCAAGCCGCTAGCGAGGATGGGCGGTACTGGGCTCGAACCAGTGACCCCCAGCTTGTCGACACGATAGGAAGCACTACATCCGCTTGCATGTAGTGCCGTCTGTTCGCGTCGACATATGCGCTGAGGGCTCTTTTCGCGTCTTCGGGGGCCGATTCAAGGAAATGGACGGAAGGGGTCTTACCGCGAGCTCAGGCACTGTCCAGGCACTGAAGCCGTCGCCTGCATTGAAAACATGAACGGCCGTCAGGTCGCCGAGCCAAACCTACAGACAAAGCCAACACGGGCAATAGAGTCTTCAACT
>DATAMX010000060.1:0-71041 GCA_036260475.1 Gaiellaceae bacterium
TCACCGCTCACGGGGATTTCTCGTTCAGAAAGACTTGCTCTCTGTCGTGCGTGCGGTGGGTATGGAGCTGTTCATGGAGCAGTCTTTCGCGCTCGGGCGGCCGCGTGGGAACCGGTAGCTCTGAACCGTTCAGCGGTGTGCAGCGGCGATGGGACGCCCTGGCGCACAGCTGTTGGCGGACGCCAGCGGCAGGTCGCGAGGAACCGAGCGGCTTACCGGCGCCGCAGGTTCGCCGTCACTTGCGCGCGTTTGCATCCGCTCTGCTCCACAGATGCTCCAGGGGCCATGGCTTGTCCTCTAGCTCCCGGCAGGCAACCAAGGCCGAGCTTCGCGGCTATTCCTAGACGATCGTGCTTGCTCTGATTTCGTTCACGGGTCACGATGCGATGAGGTTTGAGTCTGCTGACCGATCCGGCCCCCGGCACTGACGTGCTCGTCGAGCGCGAGCGCGAGCTTGCGTTGCTTCACGCAGCGTTTGCAGATGCCTGCGCTGGGCGAGGTCGTGTGGCGCTGGTCACGGGAGAGGCGGGCGGCGGCAAGAGCGCACTGATCAGTCGGTTCTGCGTTGAGTTGGGCGCCCGCACACGGGTGCTGCGAGGCGCGTGCGATGCGCTCTTCACGCCCCGACCGCTCGGCCCGATCCTTGACCTCGGCGCCGACGCTGGATCCGAGCTCGCCAAGAGGCTTCTCGGTGAGGCCGTCCCGTACCGGGTTGCTGAGGCACTGGTCGACGAGCTTCGACGAAACGAGCCGTGTGTGCTCGTTGTCGAAGACCTCCACTGGGCCGACGAGGCCACGCTCGATGTGCTCAGGTTCGCCGCGCGGCGGATCGCGGCGGACCGCGTGTTGATCGTGCTGAGCTACCGCGACGACGTGGTGGACGCCGCGCATCCCGTGAGGGTCATGCTCGCCGAGTTCGCATCGAGCGTCGCACCGCTACGCCTCGCCCTCGCGCCCCTTTCCCCGGAAGGTGTCGTTCAGCTCGCAGACCCCTTTGGCGTCGGTGCCGTAGAGCTCCACCGGATCACGGGCGGCAACCCGTTCTTCGTCTCGGAAGTCCTGGCGTCGCCTGGGGACGGGATCCCACCCACGGTTCGCGACGCGGTCCTGGCCCGGGCCGGAGGATTGACGCCGGACGCTCGAGGCGTGCTCGAGGCCGTGTCCGTCGCGACACCACATGCCGAGTTGTGGCTGGTCGAGGCGCTCTCGGGCGAGATCGACAGACGACTCGACGAATGCATCTCCGGCGGCATGCTCGTCTCCGTCAACAGCGCCGTCACGTTCAGGCACGAGTTGGCTCGCCTGACGATCGAGGAGTCGTTGTCGCCGTCTCGGAGGCTGAGCCTCCATCGCGCGGCGCTCGATGCGCTCGCCGTCCGAGATGGCGGCGATCTCGATCTGGCTCGCCTCGCGCACCACGCCGACGCTGCCGGAGATCGAGACGCCGTGCTCCAATTCGCGCCGAGGGCGGGTGGGCAGGCGTCGTCGGTCGGAGCGCATCGTGAGGCGGCTGAGCAGTACGCTCGTGCCCTCCGCTACGCCGGATTGCTCCCTCCGAGAGAGGTTGCCGAGCTTCTGAAGCGTCGGTCGCGCGAGTGTTATCTCACCGATCAGGCGGACGAGGCGATCGGCGCTCTGCGACAGGCCGCCGAGGTCTATCGCGAGCTGGGCGACCGGGCGGCCGAAGGCGAGACGCTGTCGAAGCTCTCGAGCATCCTCTGGTGCCCCGGGCGCGGCGACGAGGCCCGCCTCATTGCGAGAGAGGTCGTCGAGCTGCTGGAGGGAGAGCCGGAGGGCCGTGAGCTTGCCATGGCGTACGCGAACCTCGCAAACCTTCTCGGCTGGACGGGGGAGGACACCGACCGATTGCATGCCGTTCATCGAGCGCTCGATGTGGCTGAACGCCTCGGCGATCCGCACGCCCTTTGCGATGCGCTCTTTGCGATCGGCTGGCGGGAGATGAGCGAAGACGCCGACCGTGGCCTGGCGACGATCGAACGCGCCGTCGCGCTCGCGGAGCAGCACGGTCTCGAGGAGCGCGTCGCGGAGGGTCATCTCGCTCGCGCCAACGCTGCGGTGTCCATGAGTCGACGCGACGCGGCACGGGTTCTCTTCGAGGAGGGACTCACATGGGCCCGGTCGCACGGGAACGACCTGATCGAGCTGTACCTGCTCGCCGATCGAGCTCGTTTCGAGCTCGACGAGGGCCGCTGGACCGAAGCCGCGGACTCAGCGACGCTGGTCATCGGACGGCGGGCTGTATCGACGGCTCCACGCACAATTGCCCTCACCGTGCTTGCGCTCGTGCGCGCCCGCCGCGGCGACCCGGACACGCTCGCGCCGCTCGCAGAGGCGCGATCGCTCGCAGAGCCGACCCGCGAGCTCGGGCGCATCGTGCCCGTGGCCCTTGCGGGTGCAGAAGTCGCGTGGCTGGGAGGCGACCGGTCAGCGGCGCGCGAGGCGACGGACGACGCCCTCGAGCTGACGGAAAGGGCGGGATCCGCACACGCCATCGCCAGCATTCGGGCCTGGCGCCTGCGCGCGGGAATCGAGGAGGAAGTGAGTACGTCCGCCGACGGCCCGTTCGGGCTCGAGCTCGCCGGCGATTCGGCTGCCGCCGCTACACGCTGGTCCGAGCACGGACGACCGTACGAGGCTGCTCTCGCCCTCGCGGACGTCGGCAGCGAGGAGGCACTGCGCGAGTCCCTCGAGTCGCTCACGAGACTCGGCGCACGTCCCGCGGCGGCGATCGTCTCGCGCCGGCTGCGTGAGCTCGGCGTCCGCGACATCCGCCGTGGCCCTCGACCTTCGACCCGCAGCAACGCGGCCGGGCTGACGGCTCGGGAACGCGAGGTCCTCGCGCTGATGGCGGAAGGGCTCCGCAACGCCGAGATCGCGAAGAGGCTCTTCCTGTCCCAGCGCACGGTCGGGAGCCACATGTCGGCGATCCTGCGCAAGCTCGGGGCCGACAACCGTGTCGAGGCCGCGGCCAAAGCCGCCACACTCGGCCTCATCCCAAGATAGGTAGGCCCACTCGCCAATCTGAGTAGTCGCGCTCATGTCGCGACGGTGCCGCGCTCCTACCCTCGAGACGGAATCGACTCGAGAGGAGCGCGATGGAGACCTACCTGATCGTCCGCCGCAACGGCTGGCGCACCGCGGACGAGCTGCAACACGCCGCGGAACGCTCGACCGCCGAAGGCGACCGCATGCCCGACGACGTCGCCTGGATCCGCAGCTACGTGCTCGCGGAGACCGACGGGTCGCTCGGCACGGTTTGCATCTACGAGGCGTCGAGCCCGGAGGCGATCCGTCGTCACGCCGAGGCTGCGGGGCTGCCGGTCGACGAGATCGTCGCCGTCGCCGACACCGTCATCGTCCGGGTCGACCCCGTGTCGATGTCGGCTTAGGGAGGAGAAGATGAGGATGTTTGGGAGACACAGCGGCAGAGCAGGTGAGCAGTCGGTTCGACGCTTGGCTGCGGTCTGCGCCACCGGTGCGTTGACGGGCGCCCTGGTCCTGGTGGGCGCGGCTGGTGCGGACGTCGGCGACGGCATCCTCGGCGGGGTGCCCACGAACAATCTGGCCTCGACGGTCTGCCCCGCCGGATCCGCGGTCACGGCGGCCGTCGGCGACGTGGCCCTTTCGAACGACTCAGTCTTGAGCGTGACTGTGCGGTGCAACGGGGGGGCGGCAGCCGCTTCTGGTTCGATGGGCGACCCCGTCGGTGTTCCTCTTGCCGCGGGGTTGGGGACGAGCGACTGCACCGGCGGCGGAGTAGTCGCGGTGGGCATCGAAGGCGGCGAGGACGCCTACGGGATCACCTACCTTGGTCTGCGCTGCGCTTACACATTCAACGGTATCCCTAGCGCTTCGACGATCTTCAACGCTGGCTATTACGGCGGCCTCCCGGGGTCTTCCGCCCACGACGGGCCGTACGATTGCCCGGACGGCGAGGTGCTCACGGGACTGACGGGGTCAGTCAGCGCATTGGGTTCCGGTTCGCAGGTTGAGGAAGTCGCGATCCAATGCGGGTCGCTTGCGACCTCGGTTCCCCCGATGGTTGGTCTGCCGCCTTTCCTCACGTTTATCGGCGGATCGATCGGCCTCGTCTTCGACGATAGCGTCACGATCACGAACACCGGCGGCGACGGAGCCGCCGATCTCCAGCTGGGCCAACTCGCGATCCAGGGAACGAACGCAAGCGAGTTCGTCATCGGGAACGACCCGTGCTCCAACACGAGCATCGCGGCTGGCGCGAGCTGCTCGGTGACGATCCAGTTCTCGCCGGAAGCCGACGGGAACCGGACGGCGACGCTCGTCGTCCCGAGCAACGCTGCCAGCAGCCCCGACAGCGTCGCGCTCAGCGGCTCGGGCATCGGCGTGCCGCCGACGGTGAGCCTCAGCCCGTCGAGTATCCCGTTCGGAACCCAGCTCGTCGGTACGACGAGCGCGGCGCAGACCCTCACGATCACGAACACCGCCGCGGCCGGAAGCCAAAGCCTGCTGCTCGGACAGCTCTCGCTCGGCGGCTCCAACTCGGGCGACTTCAGCCTGAGCAACAACACCTGCTCGAACCCGGTCGCGGCTGGCAGCAGCTGCACGGTCGATGTCAGGTTCGCTCCGACAGCTGTCGGGTCGCGAAGCGCGATCCTGAGCATCCCGAGCAACGCTCCGACCAGCCCGGATGCGGTCGCCCTCAGCGGCACCGGGACTCCTCCGGGCGCCGACGTGAAGCTGAGCATCAGCGGCCCGACCACCGCGGCCTCGGGGTCGCAGAACACCTACGTCGTGACCGTCTCCAACCTGGGGCCGGCGACAGCGACAGGGGTCGTCATGACCGTCCAGGTGCCGAGCGGGACGAAGTTCGTCGGCGTGAGCACCACGCAGGGCAGCTGCACCCATCCCGCGTCCGGTGCGACGTCCGGGACGATCAGCTGCTCGTTGGGCAACCTCACCTCCGGAGCCGCCGCCGCGGACAGCGTGACGCTCAAGCTGTCGCTGAGCGGCAAGGGCGGCACCATCGCACTCGTCGCATCGGCGAGCGCATCGACGCCGGATCCGGATCTGAGCAACAACGTCGCAACGCTCGCGACGACGGTGAAGAAGAAGTAGGAGCGAAGTCGCCGTCGCGGACATCCGCGTCGTTCGGCCCGACCCTCAGCCAGTAGCGATCTGAAAAGAGGAGAGATGAGAAGACTGCTCATGACCCTGGTTGCATGCGGCCTCGTGGCAGGCGTTGTCGTCGGGCTCGCCGGAGCGTTCAACCCCGATGCGCTGGTGACGAACGGGAGTCCGACGAGCCCGTTTCCGCAGAACAAGCAGAACGAGCCGGCGCTGGCGGTCGACGCCAACGACCCGAGCATCCTCGTCGCCGGGGCGAACGAAGAGGTCGACTTGGAGGCGTGCAACGCCGGCGACGACACCACGTGTCCGTTCACCGACGGCGTCGGCACAACGGGCGTCTACTTCTCGTTCGATGGCGGCGACACGTGGACGCAGCCGACCTACACGGGCTGGACAGCCCGCAACTGCACCGGCTCCCCCGGGCCCGACGCTCCGTGCGCGCCGCAGGTCGGCCCGACTGGGGGGACCCTCCCGTGGTACTACGAGAACGGCCTGGCATCGATCGGCGACCCGGCGGTGTCGATCGGTCCGCGGCCGGATTCGCACGGCCACTTCAGCTGGTCGAACGGCCCGCGGCTCTACTTCGCGCAGATCGCCGGGAACTTCGCCGCGACGCGAACCGACGCCGCGTTCCGGGGCTTCTATGCGATCGGCGTCTCCCGAACCGACGACCTTCGGTCGGCGGCCGCGGGGGACAAGAGCGCCTGGTGCGTCGGCAAGCAGGGCTGCGCACCCGCGCTGGTGAGCCACCAGTCGTCGACGACGTTCTCCGACAAGGACTCGCTGTGGGCCGACAATGCGTCGTCGAGCAGGTTCTTCGGCAACGTGTACGTCTGCTGGCCCTCCTACGTCGGCCAGGAGAAGGGGAACACCCTTCCCGCACCGTTGCAGGTCTCCGTCTCCTCGGACGGCGGTGACACCTGGTCCGAGCAGCAGATCTCCGCTGCTGCCGGCAACGCCGAACGCAGCCCGTCGGACGGCTGCAACGTCCGCACGGACAGCCAGGGCAACGCCTACGTGTTCACCGTCGCCACGTCGCCGTCCGGCGGCAAGCAGAAGTTCGAGCTGATGTCCGTCTCGACGGACGGCGGCAAGTCGTGGTCGCCGGCGCGACCCGTCGTCGGGCCAGTCACCCAGCCGGGCGTCCTCGACCCGGTGCAGGGCGCTCTGGTGATGGACGGCATCGCTGGCGCGCGCGCCGACCTCGCCACGATGCCGAGCATCGACATCGCCAACGGGGCTCCCACCGGTGCGGATGCCACCAACCGCATCGTGATGAGCTACGTCAGCGGCAGCACGGAGGCCCCAGACGTCCTCTTCACCGAGTCGACCGACCTCGGGAAGACCTGGTCGACGCCCCGGCCGATCGAGACCGCTGGTGACCGCGGCATCTACACCGCCCCGGCCATCTCGCCGAACGGCACCGACGTCTACATCGTTTACAACGCCTTCACGACACCGTTCCGGAACGACACCACGAGCCCGCGCGCTCTCGTCGGCGTCGTCATGCACGCCGACTCGTCGTCCAACCCCGGCACGGCGACGGGCGCGTTCACGGAGCTCCACCGTGGCGCCTCCGGCGACCCACGCGGCGCCAGCGCGAACGTCCTGACGGACAATTTCCTCGGCGACTTCGTCTACGCGGCGGCGAGCCGCACCTACGGGGCGGCGGTATGGAACGACGTCAGCAACGCCGCCGACTGCCCTGCCGTCGACGCCTGGCGCGCGTCGCTGCAGGCGGGCTCGCCAACGGCGAAGCCGGCCCCGGAGCAGGACTGCCCCGCCACCTTCGGCAACGAAGACATCCGCGGCGGGACCTACCCAGACCCGACGCCCTAAGGCACGCGAAGAGGAGGGGGCCGGCGACGGCCTCCTCCCGGCGCCCCCGATACGTCGCGATTCCGCCCCGAGGATGGAGCACATGTGGAGCCAAGCGGGCGCAACCGGCGGCAACCCGTGGCAAACGCAAATCCGAAGGAATCGGCTCAGAGGCCCGGATAGGCAACGTTCGCAACCCTCGGCAATAGACCACCTCTTGATGGTGAGGAGGGGGTCGACGGTTCGAGTCCGTCAGAGGGCTTTCCGAGGGCGCCGCAGCACCGAACTCTGTAGCGTGAGCGGGTCGTGACTGTCGAACCGAATCGGCCGATCAGGCTTGAGCCGGTTGATCGAGCGGAGGTCACGATCGTGGTCGACAACTTCGTCGATCTGTTGATGGCCGACGCGGACGGGGTTCGCCGGCACTTCGCCGACGACTTCGGCAGTCGCGACCAGTTGATCGCGGAACATGGCTTCTCGGCGTTGGTCACCGTCGAGCGGCGTGGCAGCCGCAGTTCGATTCTCTACGACGGCGGCCTGACGCCAACCGCGCTTGCCCGCAACCTCGATGTCTTGCAGATCCCGGTCAAAGAACTGCGTGCGCTCGTGGTTTCTCATGGGCATGCGGATCATCACGGCGGGTTGGAAGCGCTCTTCCGTCGGCATGGTCGGCGTGGGCTCCCGCTTGTCATCCACCCCGAGGCCTGGAAGGAACGCAAGATCGTGTTTCCGACCGGGAGCGAGGTCCGGCTCCCGCCGCCAAACCGCCGCGACCTCGAGGCCGAGGGAGTCGAGCTGAACGAGGAGCCTGGACAAACGCTGCTCCTCGACTCGACCGTGCTGGTCTCCGGGCAGGTTGAGCGCCACACGCCGTTCGAGCAGGGCTTCCCCATCCATTACGCGCACTCGACGGCCGGCTGGGAACCCGACCCGATGATCTGGGACGACCAGAACGTGATCATCAACGTCAAGAACAAAGGCCTCGTCATCGTCTCGGGCTGCTCGCACGCAGGAGCCGTGAACGTGCTGCGCAACGCGCAACGCCTGACCGGCGAACAACGGCTCGCCGCGTTCATCGGCGGCCTTCACCTCACAGGCGGCATCTTCGAACCGATCATCAAGCCGACAGTCGATGCTTTCGTCGCCGCAGAAGTAGGCCGAGTCCTGCCCGCGCACTGCACCGGCTGGAAAGCCGTCCACCAGCTCGCACGCGCGCTTCCAGACTCATTCGTACAGCCTGCGGTGGGGACCGTCATCACCTTCTGAACGCAAGACCTCGGCTGCCGGCGAACGCGCGCAGGCCGCCGCTCCTCAACCGACCGTTCGGAGCATCCGTGCGGGACTTGCACGCATGGCGGCGCCAGCCGCAACCGCTCCTGCTGCGACCCCAACGTGCGGTGGGCATGGAGCCGTGGACGGAGCTTTCGCGGCTCGCGCGACGTGCCTAATGGCATTCTCGTCCACATCGAAGTCGCGAAGCCGCGTGCCGGATGAACCAGCCGGCGGGCGCCGTGCGAATATCGCGCCGTGACCGAGATCAGCGCCTGCCTCGCACGCATCGACGAGCTCGAGCCGAAGCTCCATGCGTTCCAAGCCGTGCGCCGTGACGAGGCGCTCGCGGAAGCAGCATCCGCCGCGCCGACGCTCCCGCTGGCAGGCGTACCGGTGGCGATCAAGGACAACATCGACGTCGCCGGCCTCCCCACGCGGTTCGGCTCGGCCGCGACGTCGGATCAGCCCGCGGAGCAGGACGACGAGCTCGTGCGGCGACTGCGCGCAGCCGGCTGCATCGTCGTCGGCAAGACACAGATGCCCGAGCTCGCCGTGTGGCCGTTCACCGAGCCCGAGGCGTTCGCGGGGCCGCAGAACCCGCTGCTTCCGGGCATGACGCCGGGCGGGTCGACGGGCGGGGGAGCGGTCGCGGTCGCCGCCGGCATGGCGCGGCTTGCGCTCGGCTCGACGGCGGCGGCTCCATCCGCGTGCCCGCCTCGTGCTGCGGCCTGGTCGGGCTCAAGCCCGGCCCCGGCGTCGTGCCGCTCGCCGGCGGAGTGAGCGAGCACTGGTACGGGCTGACCGAGTTCGGGCCGCTCGCGCGCACCGTCGCCGACGCCGCGCTCATGCTCGACGTGCTCGCCGGCACCGACCGCTACCGCAACCCGCAAGCGGCGAGCGGTCTGCGGGTCGCGTTCTCTGCCGCGCACCCATCTCTTGGAGTACATGCGAAGCCGGCGATCGGGGACGCGCTCGATCGCGCACGGGACGCGCTCCACGAAGCGGGCCACCGCGTGACACAGGCACGCGTTCACTATCCGCCGACGCTCGGCATGCGCTTCAGCAACCGCTGGCTCGCCGGGATCGCGCAGGACGCGCAGCACCTTCCGGCCGACAAGCTCGAAGAGCGCACGCGGAAGATGGCAATGCGCGGCGCAAAGATCGCGCGGAAGGTGAAGCCTGCCGCCGACGATCCGTTCGGCGAGCGGATGAGCAGGTGGTTCGGGGATTACGACGCGCTCGTCACACCGACGCTGACGCGGCCGCCGGTCCCGATCGGGACCTGGGCGGGGAAAGGATGGGTTCGCACCATGCTCGGGGTCGCCAACTGGATCTACGCCGTCCCCTGGAACCTCGCACGGCTGCCGGCGGCGTCCATCCCGTTCGCCGGAACGGGCCTGCAGCTGATCGGCCCACCGGACTCAGAAGCCACGTTGCTCTCGCTCGCCGCGCAACTCGAACAACGCCCGTCCGCCTCTCGAGACTCCTAGCTTCACGCCGCCCAGGTCAATCGTTCCCGGTCGGGATCACCGTGGCCGGCTCGACCATCAGCAAGACCGTGCGTCCGTGCGCGCGCGGACGGTGAACGACGCCACGCGGGATCGTCACGCCCTGGTGCACACCAAGGACGAATGGCTCCCGCCCCTCCACCTCGAGCTCGAGCTTTCCCACGAGCACGAGAAAGAACTCGTCTTCGTGCTCGTGGCTGTGCCAGTTGACGAGCTCGCCCTCGATCACGGCAAGTCGGACGACGGAGTCGTTCACGCTCGTGAGCGTCTGATTCACCCACGGCTCATACCCCGCGCCCTCGGCGGCGACGTCGATCTGCGCAAGCTGACCGTACTTGTCCTCGTATCTGATGTCGTAGCTCTGCATGCACACCTCCCCGTTGCTCTTGCGGGTGGACACGGTGCGCGCTTCCCCGGAGCGCACGCCGCTTCTCAGTCGATCCAGGCTGGGTCTACGAAGACGCCGTCGCCGCCGTCCGGGCGATCGGACCCGATGGCGATCAGCTCGAGGCCGTCGTCTCCGGCTTCGAACGCCCGCACCGTTGCGGGCTGGACGCGAACGACATCCCAGCAGCGGAGCTCGCGGATCTCGTCGTCGAGCCTGACGTGTCCGGAGCCGCTGATGACGACGTAGGCCTCCTCCTGTTCGCGGTGGCGATGAGCCGAAGGTGAGCGGACGCCGGGGCTGTACCGCAGATACGAGATGCCGAGGTGCTCGGAGTCGAGGTGCTTGCGCGCGAACCGCCCTTCGATCCCGGGCGCGCGCTCGCCCAGGGAGTCCTCGACCTCGTTCTTCACGTTCACGATCGAATACGCGCTCATCAGCTCTCCTCTCGCATCAGGTGGTCTCTGACGCCGCCTGCAACGGCGGGGACTTCGTCGGCAGGAGGGGGTCGGGTATCCGGTTTCCAAGTCGAAGGAAACCGGCTCCGGTCAGTGCCAGGGCGAAGGCGCCGCCCCACCAGATCGTGTCGGGTGACGTTCCGAGCAGCACGCCGCCGACCGCAGGGCCGAGAGCCACGCCGACCAAGAAGCTGAGCTGGTAGAGCGACATGTAGCGACCGAGCAGACGCGGCGGCGCGATTTCCGCGACCAGCGGGCCGAGGACGATGAACTGGCCACACTCGGCGATCGCGATCAGGATCGCGACGCCGGCCAAGACGGTCGTACCGGCGAGCGTCGAGCGAGTGAGCGGCGCGAGCAGGACGGCGAGCAGGCCGACTGCGAATACGGCGCTGGTGGCGAACAACGCGTGAGTGCGGCGCATCCGTGCGACCACCCGTGTCGCCGGCACCTGCGCTACGACGATGAAGAAGGTGTTGATGAAGACGACGACACCGATCTCACCGGCCCCGACAGGTGTATGTGCCACCGCAAAAGGCGGGAGGATGTTGGAGAAGAACGCGCCGCCGATCATCACAAGCGCGAGGTTGCCCGCGATCAAGGCGAGCAAGAGCCGATCCCGAGCAACAGCTCGGAAGCCCTGTGCGTCCTCACTCGCCGACGGAGCGTCCGCGAGGCCAGGATCCGGGATCCAAACGAGCACAACGAGCGCGAAGGCGACGAACGTGACTGCGTCGAAGAGGTAGAGGCCCTGGAACGCCTGGAGGTGATGATGGGCGGCCGCGACGATGAAGCCCGCAACCGTCGCGCCGAGGCCGAGGCCGAAGTTGCCTGCGACTCGTCGGAGCGCTGTCGATGCGGCGCGCTGCTCCGCCGGGATCAGGGTCAAGGTCAGGACCTGGCCGGCGGTTCCCACGAATCCGAAGCCGGCACCCCCGACGGCAGAGCAGACGAAGCCTTGCCAGGGACGGTCGACAAACGCCAAGCCCCCGTAGCCGAGTGCGTTCACGACATTGCCCGCGATCAGGATCCGTTTCGCACTGAAACGATCGAGGAGCGCACCCGAAGGGAGCGTTACCACTGCGGCCGTGCCCATGATCGTCGCCAGCACCAGCCCCGCGGTCGCCGTCGAGAAGCCGCGGACCGCGTGGAGGTAGATGATCTCGAAGGGAAGGATCAGTCCGGTGCCGAGGTAGTTGAGCGCGTTCCCGCCCTGGAGAACGAGGACAGGCCTCGGTAGGCCTGTACGCCAGACGGCGAAGGCACGTGCGAGCGCGCTGCTCGGTTGGCGACGAGTTTCTGCCTGATTCCTGGAGCGGTCGGTCATCGATCAGCTCATCTCCGATTCGCGGTCGTGTGGAAGTCGAAGACACCGCGATGCCGCGAAACGGACCGGCGGTCCGTTTCCGACGGACCTGGTGTCATTGACGCGATGACCGTCGATCTCGAGCGGGCCAAGGCCGGTGACGAGCGAGCGTTCGCGTCGCTGGTCGAGCCGTTCCGGCGCGAGCTCCAGCTGCATTGCTACCGGCTGCTCGGGTCCGTGCAGGACGCCGAGGATCTCGTCCAGGAAACGCTGCTTGCCGCCTGGCGCGGAATCGACGGCTTCGAGGAGCGGGCGTCGCTGCGCTCCTGGCTCTACCGGATCGCGACCAACCGGAGCCTCAACGCGATTCGCGAACGCGGTCGCCGCCCAACCACGGAGAACACCATGAGACCGCCAAGGACCCGCCGCGCCGTCGAGCCCAGCTGGCTCGAGCCTTACCCGGACAGCGCACTTCCGGATCCCGCTCCCGGACCTGAAGCACACTACGAGCAGCGCGAAGCGATCCAGCTCTCGTTCATCGTCGCGCTGCAGCAGCTGCCTGCGAAGCAGCGCGCAGCGCTCGTGCTGCGCGACGTGCTCGGCTTCCACACCGACGAAGCCGCCTCGGTCCTCGAGACCACGCCGCAGTCGGTCAAGGCCGCGCTCCAGCGCGCACGCGCAACGCTCGACTCGTACGCCCTCGAACGCGAGCAGGCGCCGCTGCCCGACTCGCCGATCGAACGGGATCTTCTCGCCACCTTCAGCGACGCCTTCGAAGCCGGCGACACCGCGCGCCTTCTGACGATGCTGAGCACCGACGCTCGTGTGACCATGCCGCCGCAGCCGGGCGAGCTCATCGGTCACGAGGCGATCGGCGTGTACCTCGACCGGGGCGCCGAGGTCCGCGGCGCCCCGCTACAGGTACGCCCGACCCGCGCCAACGGCCAGCCGGCCTTCGGCTGCTACCTGCGCGCGCAGCCCTGGGGCATGATCGTCCTCACCCTGAGCGGCAGCAAGGTCGACGAGATCACCTTCTTCGCCGACCCCGCGCTGCCCGGCCGCTTCGGTCTTCCCGAACACATCTAGCCGAGAAGGATGGGTTCGATGCGCTCTTCCCGGTTCACACGGTTCGCAGTGCCACGGTGGGCGGCATGCGGGACGCGCGAATGGCCGGCATCAGGCCGGCGATCGCGCCGATGAGGATGGCCGAGGCGATGCCGCCCGTCCACGCCTCGGCGGGGATGATGACGGCCCAGTTCTTCGTGCCGGCGTAGACCGCGGTTGCCATCGCCCCGGCAAGCACGCCGACGATGCCGCCGATGACGGCGAGCAGGATCGATTCGGCAAGGAACTGGGTTCGGATCTGGCTCTTTGTCGCACCGAGGGCGCGACGAAGCCCGATCTCGGATCGGCGCTCCAGGACGGAGATGATCATGATGTTGGCGACGCCGACGGCACCGACGATGAGTGCCACGACTCCGAGCCCGAGGAAGAGGCTGTTGAACGCCCCTGCTGCGGCAGCGCGCGCGGTGAGGACGTCCGAAGGCTGGCTGACGGCCGCTTCGTAGGGTGCTTCGGGGTCGGCGGTACTTGCGAGCAGCGACTGCACCGCCGCCTCGTGCCCGGTGGCGGCGCGCACGTAGATGCTGCTTGGTGGGCCGGTCTTCTGTTCGCCGCCGACGATGCTGAGGTAGCCGAGGTAGGTCCGGGCGGCTTGATATCCGATGAGGGCGCTGACGTCGATGTCGGGCGTCAGCGGAGATGGGTTGAGGATGCCGGCGAGGTCGAACCATTGGCCCCCGAGCCAGATCCGCTGCCCGGGGTAGACCCGGTCGATGCCGAGCTGTTGCGCGGCGACCGCGCCGAGCACCGCGACCGGCAGGCGGGCTGTGCCCTGGTTGAGCCAGTCGCCGCGTGCGAGGCCGGTGCCGAGCACGGCCAGGAGGCTCTGGCTGGTGGCCCGCACCTGGAGACCGCCGGTCTCGGTCACCGGGACGATCGGGCTGCGGTAGACGTACGCGTTCTTGATCAGCGCGGTGTGTGCCACCTGTTGGACGTTGTCCAGGAGCGTGATGCGTGCCGGCGCTTCCCGGGGCAGTTGTGCCGGGCCGCCCGTGAGGCTCTGCCCGGCTTCGACGGTGAGGAGGTTCGTGCCGAGCCGGTTGATCTCGGCGATCAGCCCGGCCTGTGAGGAGGCCGAGAGCCCGAGGACGCCGACGATCGCTGCCGTTCCGATCGCGATCCCGAGCGCGGACAGAGCTGCGCGCAGCGGCCGCGACCGCAGCCCGACGCCGGCCACCCGCAGCCAGTCGCGCAGTTCGAGACGTTCGTCGCCGGCGCTCACGGCGCCTCTCCCTTCGTGCAATCGGAGATGACCTCGCCGTCGAGGACGCGAATCTGGCGGGGCAGCTGATCGGCGAGGCCCGCGTCGTGGGTGATCATGACGATCGTCGCGCCGGCCCTGTTGAGCTCGCGGATCAGATCCATGATCGACGCACCGTTGGTGCTGTCGAGGTTCCCGGTCGGCTCGTCGGCGAGAACGATCGCCGGACGCCCGACGAGAGCGCGGGCGATCGCAACCCGCTGCCGCTCCCCGCCGGAGAGCTTGGTGGGCTTGAAGTGCGCGCGCTCGGAGAGGCCGACCTGCTCGATCGCCTCCTCCGCGCGCCGATACCGATCGGCTGCGCGGACGCCTGCGTACAGCAACCCGTCTGCGACGTTGTCCCGCACCGTCGCGTGCTCGGCGAGGAAGAACTGCTGGAACACGAAGCCGATGTTTCGAGCGCGCAGCTTCGATAGCTCGCGGTCGTCGAGCTGCGCAGCGTCGACGCCGCCGATCCGGACGACGCCGCTGCTCGGCCGTTCGAGCGTTCCGATGACGTGCAGGAGCGTGGACTTGCCCGAGCCCGACGGTCCGACGATGGCGACCAGCTCACCGGGTCGAACTGCAAACGACACCCCGCGAAGGGCGGGAACGGGTGGGTCCTCGCCGTAGACCTTCGTGACTCCGTCCAGTTCCAGTACCGATGCGCTCATGACGACGGCACCACCACTTGCTCGCCCTCGTGAAGGGCGCCTTCGACGACCTGGACTCGTCCGCCCGCGCTGTCGAACAGTCCGAGCTTGACGCGGACCAGGTCGCGTCGGCCGTTGGTGCCGACGACCTCGACCGCGAAGCCGCCGCCGGAGCGCCCGATGATCGCCGTGACGGGGACGCTCAGCGCGTTCTCGGCTCCCTTCGTCGTGATCGCCACCTGAACCGGGGCCTGATCGAGCCCGTGGGCTCGGTGCGGGTGGTCGAGGCTGATGTACGCGGGGATCGTCGCGCCGGCGTTCGGGTCCTGACTGTTCTGCGTCTGGGCGACTCGCCCCAGCCGGTCCACCTTCCCGGTGACCGGGGTGTTGTCGGGGAGGGTGATCCGCGCGTGGTCGCCCTTCTTCACCTCGCGCTGCTGGGACGGGTCGAGGTTGACCTCCACCTCGAGCGTGTCGGAGGTCGCCTGCGCGACCTGCGTGCCGGGCTGGGCGGACCCGCCGAGCTCCCCGGTCACCCTGGCGATTCGCACCGAACCGGGCAGGAATACCGCCTGACCGAGCGCGAGCGACCCAGTCTGATCTTCGGCGGACCTCGCCTGCAGCTTCTCGAGCGCGGCCGCCGTTGCGGAGCCGAAGTCGCGCGAGGACGGGTCGAGCTGCCTTCGGGTGGCGTATCCGAGATGGACCAGGTTGGCGTTGAGCTCGGCGACGTCGGGCCCGCTCTCGCCCTCCGACAACGACCGGTATGCGGGCAGCGGGCCGCACAGAAGCAGCACCGGGCGGTTGTTCACGCGATAGAGCACGGCGCCGCACTCCACCTCGTCGCCCGCACTGGGCAGCTCGGTGTACGTCCCACCGGCCCGGTTGATCACGCCGTACGGGGAGCCGTCGGGTCGCGCCCGATACGACAGGATCCCGTACTGGGAAACCATGTCCGAGAGCGTCCCCCGATCCACCGTCGCGGTATTCAGCGCCGATGCCTGCGCCGCGGCGCTCGGCCGCCCGTCACCCGACGTCGCGACGACCACCCCGATCGCGACTGCGGCAACGAGGGCGACCGTTGCAGCGGCCGGCACCCACCTCTTGCGCGTCATTTGCTCCCCCGCACACCGGCCGCGGCTGCGTACCGGCCGCACTTCCGCATCGCAGCGTTGAGAATCGTGAGACCACCCGGTGTCGCCGCGGATGGAACGCGATTCGTGTCGACGAGGGGGTCAGTCTTGGACGGGTCGGGAAAGTCCCGCACGCCGTTGTCGCGGATGCACTGTGCGAACGCGAGAGCAGCCTTCTGCTCCTGGGGACTTCTCTGGTTGCCCGTGAACCCTGCGGGCTCCAGGTCCTTGCACGCGCCGAGCGCACGCGTGAACGCAGCGGAGCTCGTGTTCAGAGCCGAGCCGTTCGCTACCGCGTCGATGGTCAACGCACCCGACGCGTCGGGATCCGGAAACGCGCTGACACCGTTGGCGCGCATGCACTCGGCGAACTTCACCGCCTTGGCCCGAATCGTCGACGTGCCCGTTGCACCGCTGCCGGAGGTGCCCGCATTTGCGCCGGCGTGATTGCCGGCGGTGCTTCCACAGCCCGCGCTGATCGCGACGATCGCGAGGGCGGCGCCTGCCCACGTCTTACGACTCACTGCCGGCCCCCCGTTTGCTGTGCCAGGAGACGGCCGCACGTGTGCGTCGCGGCGTTGAGGATGGTCATGCCGCCGGGCTTGTTGGCAGACGGGATGCGATTCGTATCGATGAGCGGCTGACCGTTGACGGGATCCGGAAAGTCCGGCACACCGTGCTCACGCACACACTGGGCGAACTTGAGCGCCGCCGAAAACTGCGTCTGGGTCAAGTGCGCGTTCAGCGAGCCCGGCGGCTGCAGGGACTTGCATGCGGCGACGGCCTTCGTCCACACGGCAGCGGTCACGCTGACCCCATAGGACGGGAACTCGCCCGACGCGTTCGGGTCCGGGAAGTCGCTGACGCCGTGCGCGCGCAGGCACTCGGAGAACTTCACCGCCTTCTCACGGGCGGTCAGGCTGCGCGTGCGATTGGTGGTACTGACGTGAGCGGCGGTGGCGGTCCTCGCGCCGTTGCTGCTCGGTGTGCCGCCACAGCCTGCGGCGATCACCGCAACGATGACGGCCATGACAAGGGCGCCCGGCGGCCGGTGCGTTCTCGTCAAGGGGTTCCTCCTCGTGTGCTGATTACGTCGGCACCGGTTCTCTGCCGGGCGTGCGCACGAGGCGGCGCTCCCGGCGCCGGGAGTCGTTGCGGTGAGCCCGGTCCGACTCGTTCGCCGCTGATGCGGGCCACCATCGCGTCTGCTGCTGCGAGACCGGCGTCGATCAGGTCGTAGCCGGGCTGGCCCAGCACGACGCCGGTGATCGCCGTGCGCTTGCCGTGCACAAAGCGGATCGCCCGGAACGCGAAGCACCCGCCGGCAGCGTGGTCGGAGCCGGTCTTCACGCCGACGAAGCCGTCGCGCCCAAGCAGCGTGTCCGTATTGCGCACCGTGCCGGCGACCGGCAGCGTCGCGCTCGCTGTCGCCACGAGGCTCGCGAACGCGGGCACGCGCATCGCCTGGTCGACGACGCGGAGCTGGTCGGCCGCAGTCGACACCGTCGTGTCGTCGTAGCCGCTCGGGTCGGTGTAACGGGTACGCGTCATGCCGAGCGACCTTGCGGTCGCATTCATGTGCGCGACGAAACGTGCAACCGAGCCGGCATCCCACCGGGCGAGGACGGCGGCGATGTTGTTCGCCGACGGCACGAGCAGCGCCTGCAGCGCCTGCCGCTCGGTCAGCTCTTCGCCGGCGACGATCGGCACGACCGACTCGCGTTGCCTGCTCCGGCGGTCGGTGTCGGCGACGTCGGCGTCGGTGAGAGTGATCGTCGGCCCGTCCTCGCCCATGCCGAGCGGGTGGTCACGAAGCACGAGATACGCCGTCATCACCTTCGCCACGCTGGCGATCGGGGCCGCGTGCTGGTTCGGCCCGGCCTGGACCTGCGCCTGTCCTATCTGAACGGCGGCCTGGCCATAGCTCGGCCATACCGTGCCCGGCAGCGCTGCGCCCCGCGCGACCCGATGCTCATGCTGAACGGCGCCGACGGATGGTGCCCCCGTCGAGGACGAGAGCGCCGATAACCGGTAGCCGAGTGCGGCCATCGCCGCGATGACGACCAGGAGGATCGCGACTCGGACCGCGCGAATGCGACGGATCGTGGGCTCCGACCTGTACACGCGTGCGTGCTTGCTCTCAACCACGGCTCGAGCCTGCCCAGCACGGTGTTGCCGGCGCGTATCGGTTTTTCGATACGCCGGCGATATGCGCCGGCTCTAGCATCGGAGCGTGCGCGTTTTGATCGTCGAGGACGAGCCGCTCATGGCCGAAGCCATCAGGGATGGGCTCCGCCTGGAAGCGATCGCCGCAGACATCGCAGGTGACGGCGACGCCGCCCTGAAGCTTCTGCGCTTCAACGAGTACGACATCGCCGTCCTCGACCGGGACATCCCTGGCCCGAGCGGCGACGAGATCGCCAGACGCATCGTCGCCTCCGGGAGTGGGGTGCCGATCCTGATGCTGACCGCTGCCGACCGTCTCGACGACAAGGAGACCGGGTTCGAGCTCGGCGCCGACGACTACCTCACCAAACCGTTCGAGCTCCGAGAGCTCGTGCTCCGTCTCCGAGCGCTCGACCGCAGGCGTGCCCACTCGAGGCCGCCGGTACGAGAGATCGCAGGTCTGCGGCTGGATCCGTTCCGCCGAGAGGTCTACCGCGACGGCCGCTACGTCGCGCTGACCCGCAAGCAGTTCGCGGTGCTCGAGGTCCTCGTCGCCGCCGACGGTGGCGTCGTCAGCGCCGAAGATCTATTGGAACGAGCGTGGGACGAGAACGCGAACCCGTTCACCAACGCCGTGCGCATCACCGTCTCCGCTTTGCGCAAACGCCTCGGCGAACCGTGGATCATCGCCACTGTGCCCGGCGTCGGCTACCGCATCGACACCCACCCGAACACCGAGCACGAGGGAGCGGCGCGTGGATAGAACCTCTGGGTTGAGCGCTCGCCTGAAGCTCACCCTCAGCTACGCCGGCTTCCTCATGCTTGCAGGCGTCCTGATGCTCGCGGCCGTCTGGGTGGTCGTTCTGCGCTACATCCCCAACGGTGTGCTGTCCCACATGCATCCCTCGTGGTGGTTCCTATTCGACCGCTCCGACCCCCTGCACGGCTTCGGCTCGATCGCAGCGATCGTGTTGGGGTTCCTGCTGCTATTCGGCCTGCTGGGAGGATGGGTTCTCGCCGGACGCATGCTCGCTCCCCTGACTCGCATCACCGACGCCACGCGCGTGGCCGCCGCGGGATCGCTCTCCCACCGGATCCAACTCGAGGGCCGCAGAGATGAGTTCCGCGAGCTCGCCGACGCCTTCGACGCGATGCTCGCGCGGCTCGAAGCACACGTCGCCGAACAGCAGCGATTCGCAGATGAACAGCAGAGATTCGCAGCCAACGCCTCCCACGAGCTGCGCACGCCACTGGCGGTCACGCAAACGCTGCTGGACGTCGCCCGAAACGATCCGAGCCACGGGAACGGCGAGCTTGTCGACCGTCTCTACGCAGTCAACTCCCGAGCGATTGGCCTCATCGAAGCGCTTCTCCTGCTCAGCCGTTCCGACCGGCGGTCTTTCACCCCAGAACACGTCGACCTGTCCCTCATCGCCGAAGAG
Source organism: Gaiellaceae bacterium (assembly GCA_036260475.1). Taxonomy (GTDB): domain Bacteria; phylum Actinomycetota; class Thermoleophilia; order Gaiellales; family Gaiellaceae; genus Palsa-739. The sequence continues at coordinate 19,631 of DATAMX010000060.1, forward strand.
GCCACCGAAACGCTCCTTCCTCTCGCGGAAGAACGCGACGCCACCATCGAGACCTCAGGCGACACCACCCCCACCGTCGGCTCGCCGGCGCTCCTGCTGCAGCTGACCACGAACCTCGTACACAACGCGATCGTCCACAACCTGCCCACACAGGGCACCGTCTGGGTCACGACCAGCGCTCACCCCGAGACCGTGGAGCTCACCGTCGAGAACACGGGCGAGAGGCTCACCGCGCAGCTGGCCGACACGCTCGCCGAGCCGTTCCAGCGCGGCACCAAACGCATCCGCACCGACCACGCGGGCGTCGGCCTCGGCCTGGCGATCGTCAAGAGCATCACGCACGCACACGACGGAACCCTCACCCTCGCACCGCGACCCGATGGGGGGCTCCGCGTCACGGTGCGACTACCCGCGGCACCGCAGAAAGCCGGCAGATGACGACCGTGGACCTGATCCTCGCTCGAGGGTCAGGAGGCACGACGAGTGGCCGTTCGAGCCGCACCGTCCACTACGTCAGCCACGAGTTCTAACCGCGAGCTCCCCGACGCACATTCGAGCTGACTCGCAGACCAAGAAGGATCAGGCTACGGTCGTGTCGGCTGCACGAGGCCGGATTCGTACGTGAGCACGACGGCTTGCACGCGATCGCGAAGCTGGAGCTTGGAGAAGACTCGGTTGACGTGGGTCTTGACAGTGGCCTCCGAGATGACGAAATGGTCGGCGATCTCACTGTTCGACAGTCCGCGGCCGATCAGCTCGAGCACTTGGCGTTCGCGGTCGGTCAGGTGTTCGAGCCCGTAACCGGTCGCCGGCGGTCGTGAGGCCGAGAGGAAGGTTTCGATGAGTCGCCGAGTGACCGTCGGGGCAAGAAGCTCCTCGCCGGCGGCGATCGTGCGGACTGCGTCGGCGAGCCGCGTCGGCGGGACGGTCTTGAGCAGGAAGCCGCTCGCGCCGGCGCGGAATGCTTCGTACACGATCTCGTCTTCGTCGAAGGTAGTGAGAACGAGGACGCGAGTGTCGGGGAGCTTCGCGAGGATTCGTCGCGTTGCTGCGACCCCATCGAGTCGCGGCATCCTGACGTCCATCAGCACGACGTCGGGCCGGTGTGCCTCGACCTGCTCGACCGCGTCAACTCCGTCCTGCGCCTCGGCGACGACCTCGATGTCCGGCTGGGTTTCGAGAATCATCTTGAAGCCGCCGCGCACGAGCGCTTGGTCGTCGGCGACGACGACGGTGATCACGCTTGCCTTTCGAGCGGGAGCCGGGCACGAACGGTAAAGCCTCCCTCGGGGCGCGCTCCGGCTTGAAAGGTGCCGCCGAAGACGGCGATCCGCTCGCCCAGTCCGGCGAGGCCATGGCCGCCCGACGGCGCGGCGCCGGGTGCACCGGTGCCGCAGTCGCTGACCTCGATCTCGAGTACCTCGTCGGTGTAGCGAAGCAAGACGGCAGCGTTCGATCCAGGAGCGTGTTTGAGCGCGTTCGTCAGCGCCTCCTGCACGACCCGGTAGCCGGACAGGTCGGCGCCGAGCGAGAGCGGCCGCGGATTGCCGTCGACGACGTAATCGATCGCGAGCCCGGCCCGGCGAACATTCTCGATCAGCTCATCGACGTCCTCGAGCCCCGGCTGGGGATCGAGACCGAGCTCGTCACCATCCTCGCGCAGCATCCCAACGAGGCGCGTCATCTCTACCAGGGCTCGGCGCCCCGTCTGCTGGATCGCGAGCAGCGGCTCCTCGACACGGCTCGGATCGAACGTCAGCATCTGCTCTGCGGCGCCGGCCTGGACCACCATCACCGACACCGAATGCGCGATCACGTCGTGCAGCTCGCGCGCGATCCGCGCTCGTTCGGCCGTAACCGCCAGCGCTCGCTCGCGTTCGGCCCGGCGGGTCTCGCCCACCTGCCCCCGCATCGCTCGTCCCACCAACCAAGGCGCGACGGTCAGGACGGTGATGAAGACAACGTCGCCGTTGCTGCGTTTCCCCTTCGCGACCTCGTCGGCCAACGTGCCCCACATCGCGAGCAGCGGCAGCGCCAGCCCGACCAGCGCGCGCCGCAGCGGTGCGTGCGCGGCGACGCCGTAGAGACCCAGCATCGTCAGCAGCAGCGGGAACACCGGCTCGCTCAGCGGAACGCCGGCGAGCACCTGGACAGGCAGGAGCCCGATCATCACCACCACGGCGCCGAGCGGAGCAGAGCGGCGCCAGAGGAGGGACAGCGCTTGCGCCAGCGTCAACGGCGCGCTCACCCACAGCGGGTGCAAGCCTTCGAGCCAGACCTCGAGCTGCGTGAAGACGACGACGCCTGCTGCCAACAGCACGTCGGACCGGTGCGGGCGCAGCCGCAGCATCGAGGCTCGACGTTACACAGCCGTCGCGACTACGTCGTCAACCCACGGGTTGACGACGACTCCACCCCGGCGCCGACGACGGGACTCCACGACGTCTCTAGGGTCGCAAACGACGGTACGCAACGACACGGAGGGTTCCATGCCCAGGACCAAGCGCATCCTCGTCGGGCTGTTCGCGCTCGACATCTGCCTGTTCGCACTCAGCGGCATCCCCGCGTTCAGAAACGCCAAGCACGGCATCAAGGACGCCATCGGCGGGATCGGCTGGTTCGGCTTCCTGCTCACGACACTCGTCCTGGTCGTCTTCTCCGCCGTCCTGCTCGTCCGTCGCGGGATCGCGGGCAGGACCGCGGCATGAACCGCCGCCTGGTCCCGATCGCAGCGGCAATCGCCGTCGCCGGCGCGCTCGCGGGGACTGCCGCTGCGCGACTCACCAAGGTCGAGTACCTCGCGAAGCTCCACACGGCCGACGCCGCCTCATCCAGGGCCGACAACGCCGCGCTCGCCGCGCTCCGATCGAAGGGAACGACCGCCGCCGAGCTGAAGGCTGCCTTCCACGCGATGGGCAGGACGCACGTCCGCATCGGCAAGGAGTTCGCCGCGATCGATCCGCCACGCGCCGCCACCAGCGCAAATCGCGACTTCGCCGCGGCCGAGATCCTCCTCGGTCGACAGAACGAAACGATCGCACGCCGTCTACCCACCACAAAGCCCGCGATCCTCACATACCTACGATCGCTCAAGCCGCCGAGCGGCGGCAAGAAGCTCGACCACGCAATCGCAGAACTGCACGCCGCCGGCTTCACCATCCACTGACATGTCGGATCAAGAGCTCTCTCGCCGCCTGACCCGCGGCGGACGAATCGAGAGGCGGCACGCTCATCTCATGCCGGCCGCGTGCTCTCCTCAACTCGCCATGATGCTCAGCGCCGCGGTCGCAGCGGCGAGCCCGAGGAGTGTGGCGTCGCCGAGCAGGAACCCCGGAGAGTCGTGAGCCCTCAGCCGGAATGCGAGCGCACCCGCCATCAGAACGACCAGACCGATCGCCGCGGCGACGGCAAACGGCGGACTCGCGTACCCGATGACGAGCCCGGCGCTCGCTGCCGCCTCGGGTGCAGCGATCCATCGATAGCGACGCCAGGGGATCCGCAGCTTCTCGGCGGTCTGTACCTGCTGCCTCTGGCGCAGGAGCTTGCCGATCGACGCGCTGCCGAAGACGAACGCCAACAGGCCGGAAAGTAGCTCTACCGCAAGCATTGTCAACTCCTTTCGCTACGCTGTCTAAGTCTCTTTGTCCGTAAACTATCTTATATGAGAGAGATACTTTGACAGCAGAGCGAACAAACCGGCGCCGGGACGAAGCTGTTCGCGACCTCAAGCTGAACCTGCGCCACTTCGTCGTGGAGCTACTCGTCTCGAACTTCGAGGCAATAGCCGACGTGGGGCTGAACCCAACGGACATCGGGTCCCTCTGCCTCCTGTTGCTCCACGGGCCCGCCCCGGCCGGACGGCTCGCCGAGCTCACCGGCCTGACCACCGGCGCGGTCACCGGCGTGATCGACCGGCTCGAGGAAGGCGGATTCGTCCATCGCGAAGTCGACCCCGCCGACCGACGAAAAGTGATCGTCGTCCCGGACCCGAAGCGCGTCGACCGCGACTTGTTCCCCCACTTCCCGAGCCTGCAGCGGGCGAGGCTCCCGGCGTTCTACGACGACTTCAGCGACGCAGAGCTCGAGCGAATCGCCGAATTCCTCGCGCGGTTGACTGCACCGGATGCGTAGGTGCGCGTGCTCAAGACTGCCGGAAGATGCCGGCCGATGCGCTGAACCATCCGACGATCAGCCTCTCCGCCCTCATCGGCCCGCCTCAGGCGGCGACACCGTGTGCGGCCGGGTGCGTGTACGCCTCCACCCAGTCGCCGCTGATCTGCTGCGTCGTCACGAGGATGCGGTTCCACGCGTTGATCTCGGCGATCGAGATGACGAGCGCTGCAAGCTGACGCTCGTCGTAGTGACGCGTCGCTTCCTCCCACACGTCGTCGGGGACGGCGCCGGGGCGATCTGCGAGGCGCGTTGCGGCCTCCGTAAGCGCCAGCGCTGCGCGCTCGGGCTCCGTGAAGTACGGCGCCTCGCGCCAAGCGGCTACAGCGGCGATGCGCTCGACGGGCTCGCCGGAGTGTCCGAGCTCGCGTGCGTGAATGTCGACACAGACGCTGCAACCGTTGATCTGGCTTGCGCGCAGCCAAACGAGGAAGTGTGTCGGCATCGGGATGTCGCTGTCCGCCGCAGCCTCGGCAAGCCGGCGCATCGCGTCCAGTGCCGCCGGGATCACCATCACCGGGTTCTTCATCCGTCCTTCCATCGATGCTCCTCCTCTCTCCGACGCGCCGCGTTGCATCGGTTCGTGGGGTCCCCTACGCGGCTCACCTCCAAGACACGCGCCCGCGTCAGGATGTGACAGCGAGCGGCTGCTCGTCCTCGGCGTCAAGGCGCATCGCTCAGCATCGTGAGGTCGAGCTGAGCGATTCGCTCGGGGTCGACGAGGAAGTCGAGCTCGACCATCCGGCCGTTCCGGATCGTCCCGGTGCCGATCGAAAAAGGCCGACCGCGGAGGAATGAGACGATCCCGGCTGCGCCGTTGACGAGCACCCGGTGCATGGTGAGATCGACGCGCGCCCACAGCTGTGCCTGGGCGGCGACGGCCTCCGCACCCTGAACGCGCTTGGTGAGGCCGGTGCGCCCACCGTCCACCCTGAGGACGATCTCAGGATCGAGGACTGCGAGAAGCGCGTCGAAGTCGCCCTTCCGCGCAGCCGCGAGGAACGCCTCGACAACTTCCCATTGGGCGTCCAGGTCGGCGTCGGGTTCGGCGGCGGCGCCACGAACGCGACGGCGGGCGCGGCTCGCGAGCTGGCGCGTTGCCTCGGGCGAGCGCTCGACGATCGGCGCGATCTCTTCGAACGGCAGCGCGAACATGTCGTGCAGCACGAATGCGAGCCGCTCGGCGGGAGTCAGGGTCTCGAGGACGACCAGGAGCGCGAGCCCGACAGAGTCTGCGAGCAGCGCCTCGTGCTCTGGATCGGTACCGTCGGCGGGGTCGAGGATCGGGTCCGGCAGGTGCACGTCGAGCGGTTGCTCGCGCCGGGTTCTGCGCGCGCGGAGCATGTTCAGCGCCACGCGCGCGACGATGGTCGTCAGCCAGGCGCGCATGTTCTCGACCTCGCTCGTATCGGCGCGGCTCAGCCGCAGCCAGGCGTCCTGGACCGCGTCGTCGGCTTCGCTGAGCGAGCCGAGCATCCGGTACGCCACCGCGCGGAGGTGCGGGCGCTGCTCCTCGAATTGATCCGCGAGCCACTGCTGTTGGTTCATGTCACGTTCCTCTTCCCCGTCGGGTCTATCGGGTAGACCCGCATGGGGCGCGGGATGTGACCACGAGCGAGAGGAGACACAATGCGTGTTTTCGTCGCCGGGGCGAGCGGCGCAATCGGCAGCAGGCTCGTTCCACAGCTGATCGACGCAGGCCATGAAGTCGTCGGCACCCACAACTCGCCGGAGAGAGCGGAGCTTCTTCGGAAGCTCGGGGCGACGCCGGTCGGGCTCGACCTCCTCGACACGGGAGCGGTCCGAAGAGCCGTGCTCGAGCACGAGCCGGAGGCGATCGTGCACGAGGCGACCGCATTCGCGGATGTGAAGTTCGGTCGCAACATGGACAAGGTGACCGCCTTGAGCAGCGCTCTGCGCACGAAGGGCACGGACGCGCTGCTGGCGGCCGCGCGTGAGGCCGGCGTGCAGCGATTCGTCGCGCAGAGCGGTGCGGCCTTCTCGCGGTACGCCCGGCAAGGCGGGCCCGTCAAGACCGAGGACGATCCGCTCGACGCGACGCCGCCGAAGCACTTCGAGCGCGCCGCTGCCGCACTGGGCCATCTCGAACAGGCGGTTATCGATTTCGGCGGGATCGCGCTGCGCTACGGCGTCTTCTACGGCGCGAACAACGACGGCACGATCGAGCCGGTGCGCAAGCGCCAGTTTCCGATCGTCGGCGACGGCGGCGGCATCTGGTCCTGGATCCACCTCGACGACGCCGCCTCCGCGACGGTGCTCGCGCTCCAACACGACGGCCCGGCGATCTACAACATCGTGGACGACGAGCCTGCCCCGGTGCGCGACTGGCTGCCGGTGCTCGCCCATGCCCTCCGCGCGAAGCCACCGCGGCACTTCCCGACCTGGCTCGCGCGCCTGCTCGCGGGCGACGCCGTGACCGTCATGGCCACCGAGGCACGCGGCGCGTCGAACGCCAAGGCCAAGCGCGAGCTCGGCTGGACGCCGCGTTACCCAAGCTGGCGCACGGGATTCGAGGCGGTGTATTCGCGGTTGGCCGTCGCCGACAGCACGACGCCTCGCGTGACCGCACAGGCAGGCCACTCGTCCAGTCAGCGGACGTGAGGCCGGCCCTCGGCCGGCGGCATCGTGAGCTCGAGCCGTCGGAAGCAGGGGCGAAGTCGCAGCGGCTCATGCCTCCGGCGCTTCGCGCATCGTGACCTTGACGTCGACGATGGGGGTACAGTCGATCGCCTCGAGCGCGTCCACGCGGAGGGTGGTCGGGCCTTCGAGCGCGGTCACCGTGACTCGATGGACACCGATCGGGTTGGGGCGGTCGGGAGAGCGGGTTCTGAACACGCCGGTGAGCGGGATGTTCGTGTCACCGGTCGGATGCGTCCGCAGGACGTCGCGGTCGGCGAGGTGGAGCCACGTCAGCACGATCAGCTCGTCGCCGGCGCGGATCCGATGCAGCGCGTCGGCGAAGGCGGGCGCGATCTCGAGCACGGCTTCGGGTGCGCCCTCGAAGGCCTGGTTCGGGGCCTCCGCAGGCGCGCTCAGCCTCGAGCGAACGACGCCGACCGGGCGCAACGTGTACGGCTCGCTTCCGTGCATTCAGGCGTGGGTCCCGCACGAGCACGGCGCTGGCGTCAGCCGGCGAGGCCCTGCCTGTACGCGTAGGCGACGGCCTGCGCGCGGTCGCGCACGCCCGTCTTCGTGAAGAGATGGTTGATGTGGCTCTTGACGGTCGCCTCGCTCACGACCAGCCGCACCGCGATCTCCGCGTTCGAGAGCCCCTCCGCGATGAGACGGAGCACCTCCGCTTCGCGCGGCGTGAGCCCGTGGGGCAGTTCGGGCGTGCCGGCAACCGCTTCCACGAGATGGTGCTGCACCGCGGGATCGATCGCGGCCTCTCCGCGAACAACCGCTTCGATGGCCCGCTCGATCTCCTCGGCGCCAGCATCCTTTGTCAGGAAGCCACGGGCGCCTGCCCGCAGCGCCTCGAGCACGGAGCGGTCGTCCGCGTACGTGGTGAGGACGATGACCTTCGTCTCCGCTCCCTCGTCGCGCAGGCGGCGCGTCGCCTCCACCCCGTCGCAGCGAGGCATCCGCAAGTCGAGCAGGATGACGTCGGGACGGAGGCGCTGCACGAGCGTGATCGCCTCCTCGCCGTCTGCGGCGGTGCCGAGCACCTCGATGCCGGGCAGGAGCCCGAGCAGCGTCGCGAGGCCTTCGCGAACGACCCGCTGGTCGTCGGCCAGCACGACGGAGGTCACGCGGGCACCCACAGCTCGACCCGAAAGCCTTCCGCCGTCGAGCTCGTCGTCAGGGCTCCACCGAGCAGCTCTGCGCGCTCGCGCATTCCGGTGAGGCCGTAGCCGGGACTCGAGTCAGCCGCCTCGACGGCAACGCCGAAATCCTCCACGCAGAGCCTGGCACCTGTCGGCTCGTACGTGAGTCGCAACTCCACCCGCGCTGCGCGTGCATGCTTGCGCACGTTCGTCAGCGCTTCTTGCGCCGTGCGGAAGAGCGTCAAGCGCGCGTCCGGATCGAACAGCTGCGCATCTCCGTCGACCGTGATGGTCGTGGGAATGCCCGTGTCGCGCTCGAAATCGGAGACGAGGCTCGGCAAACGCTCGGGCCCGGGCAGTTCGTCGTCTCGGAGCATCCCGATCGCGCGCCGCGCCTCCTCGATGCCGCTGCGCGCGAGGCGATGCGCGCGCTCGAGCGACTCAACGAGTCCCGGATCATCATGCCGGGCGGCTCGGAGACGCGCTCCTTCGAGCTGCAGCGCAAGGCCGGACAGCGAGTGCGCGAGCACATCGTGCATCTCGCGCGCGAGCCGCTGCCGTTCTGCGAGCACGGCTGCGCGCGCCTGCGCATCGCGCGACTGCTCGAGCTCGAGCAGAAGCCGCTCCGCTTCTTCCTGCCCTTCGGCGAGGCGGCTTGCGAGCTGCGCGACCACGTAGAACGCAATCGCTCCGAGCTCTCGCAGGATCCCGTCGAGGATGCTCTTCTCCTTGCCGACGAGCTCGGCGATCGCGAGCGTCACGAGCGCGAGCATCACGACGGCCTTGCTCTGGCGGCCGGAGAGGCTGAACGCCGCGGCCGCGACGGCGACGAATGCGCCGAGGAATGCGGCCCCGCTCGGCTGCACCGCGACGAGCGCCGACGAGCTGATCACGAGCGCGCCGAAGAACGGCAGCTGGACGACGGGCGCAGCCGACTGCGTCACCATCACGCCCCCGACGCCGAGCGCAAAGACGACGAGTCCGACGAGAACCGCGAGATGCTCGCCGGCAAAGCCGGCACGTGGATGTGCCGTCGCACCGGTGACGACGACCACCAGGGTCACCGCGACCGGGAGCGGCCGGAAGAGCCGGGTCATCGCCTGCTGGCGGCGGGTCACGACGAAAGCGTAGGCGTGGCGCGAGGCCGCGTCATCGCCGCGCGAGTGGAGCCGAAGATCCACCCGTGGGTGGAGGCGACTTCAACGCTGCGCCCGATGACGCGCCGCAGACGCGTCCCTACCGTCGACGGCATGACAAACACCACATACAACGACACCAACACTGCGGCGGCGTAGGTCATGCTCGAGGCACTCGCTTCATTCCTCCATCGCCGGCGACGGTCCGTTCTGGTCGTCGCGCTCGTCGGTATCGGCGCCGCCGGGGTGTTCGGCCTCGGCGTCGCGAAACGGCTGAGCCCGTACGGCGACACCGACCCGGCGACGCAGTCCGCTCAGGCGACGAATCGCTTCGAGGCGGCAAGCGGCCGGCAGATCGACCCGGGCGTCGTCGCGCTCGTGACTCCCGGCCACCGGCGTCGTGTGCTCCAGGTCGAGGCGCAGCTGCGCGCGAGTCGTGACGTCGCGGCGGTGTCGAGCTACTACGACAGCCACGACCCGGCGACGATCTCGCGCGACGGCCGCTCCAAGTACGTCGTCGCGTATTTCCGGCCGGTCTCGGACTCGAGGATCAAGGACGACGCGACACTGCTGCAGAAGAAGTTCGCGGGACAGCGGGACGTGCAGCTCGGCGGTGCGGCGATCGCCGACGCCGAGGTGAACACACAGGTCGGCAACGACCTTGCCCGAGCCGAGCTGTTCGCGTTCCCGTTCATCTTCCTGCTCTCGCTCGTCTTCTTCCGCTCGCTCGTCGCGTCACTGCTGCCGCCGTTCCTGGGCGGGCTCGCGATTCTCGTGACGTTCTTCGCGCTACGGATCGTCTCGAGCTTCATGGACCTGTCGGTGTTCGCGCTCAACGGTGTCACGGGGCTCGGGCTCGGGCTGGCCATCGACTACAGCCTGTTCATGGTCTCGCGCTACCGCGAGGAGGCCGTCGACGGCTTCGACGTCGGCGCACTTCGGCGCACGCTCGCGACGTCGGGGCGAACGATCGTTTTCAGCTCGCTGACGGTGGCGGCCGCGCTCGCCTCGCTGGCGGTCTTCCCGCAGCTCTTCCTGCGCTCGATGGGAATCGCCGGCGCCATCGTCGCGGTGGTCGCGGCAGCACTCGCGCTCGTCGTGCTGCCTGCCTTGCTGGCGCTGCTCGGGCCGCGCGTCAACGCGCTCGCACCGCGGCGGCTGCAGCGCGCCGCGGATCGAGACGCCCGACCCGACGAGTCGGGCTACTGGTACCGGCTCTCGCAGTTCGTGATCGGCCGCCCCCGCCGCATCGCGTTGATCGGTGCGGGGGCCCTGATCGCCCTCGGCGTGCCGTTCGCGTCGACCAAGTTCCTGCCTGCCGACGCGTCGACGCTTCCGGCGAGTGCCAGCGCCTACCAGGTCGACGCGGCACTCCGCAGCGAGTTCCCGCCCGGCCGGACCGCGCCGCTCGAGGTCGTCGTCGGCGCACCCGCCGGGTCGAAGCAGGTGTCGGCGCTGGCCGAGCTGATTCGCGCGCTGCCAGACGTCTCGGCCGTGGCCGCCGCGAGGCGTGCGGGCCCCGGACTCTCGCTCATCGACGTCGCACCGTCGACGCCGACCTACAGCTCCGCCAGCCGACAGCTCGTCCACGCGGTGCGCGCGCTGCACCCGCCGTTCTCTCTCGGCGTCGCGGGCGACACCGCCGGCTTCGTCGACCTGGAGCACAGTCTCGGGACGCACCTGCCGTTCGTGCTGGCGCTCGTCTTCGCCTCGACGCTCCTCGTCCTGTTCCTGATGACCGGTTCGGTGACGCTGGGTCTGACCGCGACGCTGATGAACGCGCTGAGCCTCAGCGCGGTCTTCGGCTTCCTCGTGCTGGTCTTCCAGCGCGGGCACCTGCAAGGGCTGCTCTCCTACCACAGCACCGGCGCGCTCGATTCGACGCAGCCCATCCTGTTGTTCGCGATCGGCTTCGGTCTCGCGACCGACTACGGGGTGTTCCTGCTGTCGCGGATCAAGGAAGCGCACGACAGCGGTATTCCCACGAGCAGAGCCGTCGCGATCGGCCTCGAGCGCACCGGACGAATCGTCACCGCGGCCGCGCTCCTCTTCGCGGTCGCGATCGGAGCGTTCACGACCTCGAAGCTGATCTTCATCAAGGAGCTCGGGCTCGGCACCGCGCTCGCGGTCCTCGTCGACGCATCCGTCATCCGTGCGTTCCTCGTCCCTTCGCTCATGGGGATCCTCGGCGAGTTGAACTGGTGGGCGCCACGCCGGCTGCGCCGGGTGCGGCGGCCTGAGGCACAACCGGCGGTTTCCGAATGAGCGACGCCGTAATCGAGGTACGCGGTCTGCGGAAGAGCTACGGAGCCCACGAGGCGGTGGCCGGCATCGACCTCGACGTGCGCCGTGGCGACGTCTTCGCCTTCCTCGGCCCGAACGGCGCCGGAAAGACGACGACCGTCGAGATCCTCGAGGGCTTCCGCTCGCGCAGCGCAGGCGACGTGCGTGTGCTCGGTATCGATCCCGCCGACGCGGGACCGGCTTGGCGAAACCGCGTCGGCTGCGTGCTCCAGGAGTCCGCCGTCGAGCCCGGACTGACGGTGCGCGAATGCCTCGCGCTGTACGCCGGCTACTACGAGCGGCCGAGGGACATCGACGAGACGATTGCCCTCGTCGGATTGGACGAGAAGGTCGACGCGCCCGGGGAGCATCTGTCCGGCGGGCAGCGCCGCCGGCTGGACGTCGGCCTGGCGCTGATAGGCGACCCCGAGCTCATCTTCCTCGACGAGCCGACCACCGGCTTCGATCCGTCGGCGCGGCGGCAGGCATGGAGCGTGATCGCCGGCCTGCGCGAGCTCGGGAAGACCGTGTTCCTGACGACGCACTACATGGACGAGGCGGAGCACCTCGCCGACCGCATCGCCGTCATCGCCGGCGGACGGATGGTCGCCGCCGGGACGTCGCGCGCGCTCGGAGGGCGCGAGCAGATGCCGGCCCGCATCTCGTTCGCCCTGCCCGAAGGGGTCGACCCGGAGGAGCTTCCCCTGCCGGCGACCATGGACGGCGACCGCGTCGCGATCGAGGAGGCGCACCCGCTTTCCGCGGTGAAGACCCTCGCCGACTGGGCGCTCGCCCGCGGCGTCGATCTCCCCGATCTCGACGTGCGCCGGCCCTCGCTCGAAGACGTGTACCTGCACCTGACGGGAGGGCCGGCATGATCCTCCACCAGTTCCGGTACGACCTGCTGGCCTTCTTCCGAAACCGGCAACTGCGCTTCTTCACGGCCGTCCTGCCGGTCGTCTTCCTCGTCATCTTCGTCAGCGTCTTCGGCAACCGGTCGCTCGGGCACGGCGTGAAGGCGTCGACGTATTACGTGCCGGGGCTGGCGGCGCTCGGCGTCGTCTCCGGCTCGTTCCTCAACCTGGTGATCTCCGTGACGGCGCAGCGCGAGTCGGGAGTGCTGAAGCGCAGGCGCGCGACACCGGTGCCCCCGTCGGCGCTCATCGCCGGCCGCGCGCTGGCCGCGATCGTCGTCGCCCTGTTCGTCATGGCCGTGCTGCTGATCATCGGCCGCTTCGCCTTCGGCGTGACGCTGGCCGCCTCGTCGCTGCCGAGCGTGACCGTGACCGGAGTCGTCGGCGCGATGAGCTTCAGCTGTCTCGCCTACGCATTGAGCACGGCGATCAAGGACGCCGACGCGGCGCAGCCGATGGTGCAGGCGATCATGCTGCCGCTCTACTTCATCTCCGGCGTATTCGTCCCGAACGTCAACCTGCCGCATCGGCTCCGCGACGTCGCCGCGGTCTTCCCCGTGCAGCACCTCGCCGACGGGCTCCACCGCGCCTTCGGTCCGACGACGCACGGCGCCGGCTTCGCGTGGGCGGACCTCGGCGTCCTCGTCGCGTGGGGCGCCGCCGGGCTCGTGATCGCCTTGCGCCGCTTTGCCTGGACCCCGTCTGCCCGAGCCGCTTGAAAGGAGCGACATGACCGACGCGATCGAGATCCGCCCCGGCACCTGCCCGACACACGGCGCCGTTCAGGCCGGGCGGCCGATGCCCCGGCCGAGCTGGCCATTCGCCGTCTACGCGATCCGGCGGATGCTCGCGGGGAGACGCCCGTACCGCTGCCCGGAGTGCGGTGCTGCCGTGGCGTAGACGTGGCAGACGTCTCACCGCGCCTCCGCGTGCGCCAGAGCCGACGAGCTGCTGCCACGCCGTACGCGTGGTCGCCGACGGCGAGGCGCTGCTGTCACCCTCGATCAGGCGGCGGCTGATCGCCGACTACGCGCGCCGTCCGCCGGCGAGCGAGCAGCCGGCCGCGCTCGCCGAGCTGACACCGCGCGAGCTCGAGGGTGCTACGCCTGTTCGCGCGAGGCCTCTCGAACGGAGAGATCTCGCGCGAGCTCGTGCTCGGCGAGGCGACCGTGAAGACCCACGTCGCCCGCGTCTTCCAGAAGCTCGACCTGCACGACCGGGCGCAAGCGGTCGTGCTCGCCTACGAGACCGGGCTCGTCATCCCCGGCGAAGCCGCATAGGCGGAGCCGCGCCCTTCCGACGCCGGCGCAGTTCTCACGGACGAATGCGAATGATCGTCTTTCCGACGACCCTGTGGGTCGGGTTGAGGGCGGCGACGGCATCGCCGAGGGTCGAGACGTTGCCGATGTTCGTTCGCAGTCGTCCGTCCCGCACCCGCTGGACGACTTCACCGAGCTGCTCACGATCGGACTCCACAACGAAGTCGATCGCGAGACCGTCGGCCGGCCGCGCCTCCGGCGGCCCGACGACGGACACCATCGTTCCTCCGGCCCGGATCAGACCCGCGGACCGCTTCCCGATGTCGCCGCCGATGACGTCGAAAACCAGGTCGACGCCGCCCACGTCCTCGAGGGCGTCGTTCTCGAGGTCGACGAACTCGTTCGCGCCGAAGTCGAGCGCCGTCTGGCGGTCGGCGGCGCGTCCGGTGCCGATGACGTAGGCGCCGGCCTCTCGCGCGAGCTGCGTCACCATCGACCCGACTGCGCCGGCCGCGCCGTGGGCGAGGACGCTCTGCCCCGCTCGAAGGCGGCCGTGCTGGAACAGTCCCTGCCACGCTGTGAGGCCCGCGACCGGCAGGCTCGCCGCCACGGTGAAGTCGACGTCGCCCGGCAAGGGCGCAAGGTTGCGTGCCTCGACGGCCGCGTACTCGGCCAGGGTGCCGTCGCGATACCAGTCGGTGAGACCGAACACGCGCTGACCGACCGACAGTCCCGTCGTGCCATAGCCGAGAGCGGTGACCACTCCGGCCAGCTCGTGCCCGGGGATCACCGGTGTTCGGTCACGATCGAGGCGATCAACCCAGGTCGAGGGCCACTCCATCTCAGTCGGGACGAATCCCGACGCATGAGTCTCGACAACGACATCGTTTATCGCCGCCTGCGACCCGGGCCGCTCCACGAGCTTCATCCCCGCTGTTCCCGCAGCCTGGTCCGTCACCACGATCGCCTTCATCGTTCTCCTTCTTCGTCGAGTTTCTCGGCTCCAGCCGATTGGGACAGCACCTACCCGAGAAGCTCATCGGTCAGGCTTCGTTATGGTCCCGCCTCGCCGCAGGAACGACCAGGGGGAATGCCGCTATGAGGAAGTCCGCGCTCGCGGTCGCGCTCGTCGCGCTCGCCTTTGCGCTCGCCGGGCCGGGGTCGGCAGCCGCCGCGCCGCCACCGTTCGGGCCGAACGTCGTCGTGCTCACACCGTCGATGCCGCAGTCTCAGATCCAGGCGACGCTCGACGCGATCTCCACGCAGCAAGTGTCGAACCAGTTCGGCTCGCAGCGTTACGCGGTCTTGTTCGAGCCGGGGACGTACGGCAGTGCGCAGAGTCCTCTCGTGTTCCAGCTCGGCTACTACACGGAGGTCGCCGGGCTGGGTGCGACGCCGAGCAGGGTCGTGATCAACGGGGCCGTCGACGTCTTCAACCAGTGCGACGGCTCGGGCCCGTGCGACGGTCTGAACAACTTCTGGCGATCGCTCTCGAACTTGACGCTGAACGTGACGCTGCCCGGGCAGCCGCCGGCATACGCGCCGGAGAACGGCGAGGACGACGGCTGCAAGAACTCGAACGACCTCTTCGGTGTCTCACAGGCGTCGCCGGTGCGCAGCGTGATCGTCAACGGCGCGCTGATCCTGCAGGACTACTGCAACCGTGGGTTCGTGAGCGGCGGGTTCTTCGCCAACGACGAGCTCAATGGGTTCGTCGGCAACTTCGGCCAGCAGCAGTACTTCACGCGCAACAGCAACGTCGGCCAGTGGTCGAACGCCGTCTGGAACCAGGTCTTTCTCGGAGACAACGGCGCGCCCGCGACCGCCTTCGGGCCCGGCCAGGGCCAGTACACGAACGTGCCGTCCGCGCGCGTCTCGCAAGAGCCGCCGTTCCTGACCACGGATGGCGCCGGCACGTGGAGCGTCTTCGTTCCGGCCGTCCGGCACGACGCGGTCGGCCCGAACTACGCGGGAGGCTCGGAGATCGGCACCTCGATCCCGATCAGCCGCTTCTTCGTCGCAAGTCCGACGACGCCGGTGGCGTCGATCAACGCGGCGCTCGCGGACGGCCAGGACCTCATCCTGACGCCGGGCGTCTACGAGCTCCCGCAGCCGATCGAGGTCGTGAGCCCGAACACCGTGGTGCTCGGGCTCGGGTTCGCGACGCTGATCCCGACGAACGGCAACGCCGCGCTCGAGACATCGAACGTTCCCGGGATCAAGGTGTCGGGCCTCATCGTGGACGCAGGGCCGATGAGCTCCATGGCCCTCGTGCAGATCGGCGGCAAGAGCGCCGGCGGCACCCGCGACCCGAACGACCCGACGCTCCTCTCCGACGTCTTCTTCCGCATCGGAGGCGCCGAAGCCGGCCGGGCGACAACGAGCCTCGTCGTGAACGCCGACAACGCGATCCTCGACGACGTCTGGGCCTGGCGCGCCGACCACGGCACCGGCGTCGGCTGGAGCAACAACACGGCGGACACGGGCGTCGTCATCAACGGCGACAACGTCGCTGCGTATGGGCTGTTCGTCGAGCACTATCAGAAGTTCGAGGTGATCTGGAACGGTCAGAACGGCGAAGACGTCTTCTTCCAGAACGAGATGCCGTACGACCCGCCGTCGCAGGCGGCGTGGATGTCGAGCCCCACCGTCGACGGCTACGCCGCGTTCCTCGTGTCGCCGAACGTCACGAGCTTCCAGGGCTACGGCATGGGCAGCTATTCGTTCTTCAACCAGGGCGTCCCGATCTACGCGGCGCAGGCGTTCCAGGCCCCGACGACGCCCGGCGTCCAGTTCCACGACCTGCTCACCGTGTTCCTCGATGCGACACACGGCCAGGGCGGAATCCTCTCCGTCATCGACGGCGTGGGCGGACCGTCCACCGCTGCGAACGCCGACCAGCCCGTGGACGTCGTGAGCTATCCGTAGGCGAAAGACGCGCGGCGGGGCTCCTTCGGAGGAAGGAGCCCCGCCGGGACTCAGTGCGGGACGACCAGCACGTCGATCGGGAAGTACTGCGGCCCTCCGCCTTCAGGAGGTGGGCCGCCGAGCACCTCTCCGAGCGCCGGCCCGAGCTTCTGCTCCATGAAGCGCTCGAAGGCCTCTCGTGACTCCCAGATGTCATAGACGTAGTAGCCCTGCTCACCCTGGCCGGCACTGTGCGCGATCAGGCCCTCCGGGGCCTCGTCGTCCCGCATCGGCGCAGGGTGACCGAACATCTTCTCGGTGACCGCGTCGTAGGTCGCCTTCGTGAACTCCGGTGCTGCTGTCAGGACTCCGACCGCCATCCCGCCTCCTCGTCATTCCGTGGACGCCCGATTCTAGGTCGAGCGCCCGCAGGACGGGCCCCCGGTGCTCCCGATCCGGCCGAGTGTCAGCGCGGCGGCATGAAGCGCTCGATCGCCTCGCGCACGTCCCGTTCGAGTGCGGCAATCGTGCGTGGATCCTGGACCACCCGCCACGCGAGCCGCTCGCTGCCGAGACGGCGCACGTAGGGATCGTCGAGAATGGAGGACAGCGGTCGTCCGGCACGGTGTTGCGTGACGATGTAGCCACGCAGATGGGCTTCCCGGAAGGGCCGGCGGCCGAAGAAGAGGTACGGATTGCCCCGAAAGCCGCCGCCTCTCCGGAGCGCGTGGAATAACATCGTACTACGATTCTACCGGATCCCGGCGCGACGAAACGTCCTCTGTCCGCGCCGCCCGGGCCGGCGACTGAAGGACCTCTACCCGGCGCCGCGCGCGTCCGGGCCTGCCTTCTCGCCGAGCGTGCCCGCGCGAATCGTCGCGGCCATCGCTCTCGAGTCCTCCCGATAGGTGGAGCCGTCCTCGAACTCGATCACGGGATACAACCTCTGCCCCGAGATCCGCTGCAGCTCCGAGCGCCGGCCGGGGCGCATCGGCCCCTTGATCGTCTGGTAGTCGATCCCCTGCTCGTCCAACGCCTGCTGCACGCGCCAGCACGGACCGGCCTTCCAGGGCGTCGAGCAGCGGTGCAGCTTGACCGACAACGTGGCCGAACGCTACCCGTCGGGCCGCAGTCCGTTTTCGATCCACGCAACGCGGGAAGCCTGCCGAGGCACAAACCGGAGCCGGGCGGATCCGGACGACTCGGAGGAGGAACGACACGATGAGATTGCGATACTCGCGGGCTCTCGCGGGCGTGCTGGTGCTGCTCATGGTCGCAGCGATCGGCACGACGAGTGCGAGCGGAAAGCCGACTCCGGCTCCCGCCTACAAGCTCGCGACCGTCGGAGCGTACGGCGGCGAGCCGACCATCGCTTCGAACACGAACGGCGAGCTGTACGACACGACGCCGAGCGGCGGCACGCTCCTGTACAAGTCGACCAACCACGGCACGACGTGGTCGCAGACGACGACCGCCGATCCGTCCAGCGGCGACGACTGCGTCTTCACCGACCAGTCGAATGCGGTCTACGAGTGCAACCTCGCCGGCAGCCAATCCACGGGTCCGCTGCAGGCCGACGTCTGGAAGTCGATCGACGACGGCAAGACGTGGATGTACGGCACGAACGCGGCCGACATCGTCCTCGGCTCGAACGTGTGTGGAACGAGCTGCTCGCCGTTCGGGGTCGACCGCCAGTGGGGCGCCGCGTACATCCCGCCGGGCGGCACGACGAACACGGCGACCGTCCTGCTCGCGTACCACGACTTCTTCGGTCCGAGCCAGATCTGGGTGAACGTCTCGAACAACGGCGGCAGCACGTTCGGCGACCCGACCGACGTCCTGACGCACTTCACCGTGACCAGCGCAGATCAGGCTGCAGTGGCACAGGCCGACTCGGCGTGCAACACCGTGCCGATCGGCGCGGAGATCGCCCGCGGCGGCCCGCACCCCGGCCGCATGTACGTCTCGTGGATCGCCTCCGACCCGGAGAGCCCGACCACCGGCTGCAACGTGACGATGGTTCAGTCCTTCCACAATCTGTTCGTCGCCTGGTCGGACGACGGCGGGGCGACCTGGACGCCGCAGCTCGCGTACGACGCAGGCGTGGGCCACGACGCATCGACGCCGTTCGCGGCGTTCACGCTGGACACCCAGGGGAATCCGTACATCGGCTTCGCCACACCGGGCCCGAGCGACAATCCGGCCGTCTGCGCGGCGGAGTCGACCGCCGGAACCGTCCAGTCCGATCCGAGCTGCGCGTACCGCATGTGGGTCGTCTGGTCGAACGACGGAGGCAGCACGTGGGACGGCGGCGGCGGCCTCGACCCCGGCAGCGCTGCGACCGCCTACGAGGTCGACCCGGGCAGCAGCCCGCAGACCGACGTCTTCCCGGCCATCACCGCAGGCAGCCCGGGCGCGGTCGACGTGGCGTGGCTGCGCACGAACGAGATCGAGCCCACCGACACACTCGGCAAGTTCGATGCGGGCGGCTGTGCGGGACCAGGCCCCGCGAACGGCAACCCGACGTTCTATCCGCCGACGTGCAGCTGGAACCTGTACGCGTCACAGTCACTCAACCTGACGGCGGCACCCGGAAGCGCGACGTGGGCGACGACTCAGGTCACGACGACACCGGTGCACATCGGCGACATCTGCAACCTCGGCATCTTCTGCCTCGCTCCTTCGTCGAACCGCAACCTGCTCGACTTCATCAGCGAGACGGTGGATCCGACGACCGGGCTCGCGCACATCGCCTACGCAGACGACAACACGATGAACAAGCTCATGGCCGCGAACCAGGTCTCCGGCCCGAGCATCCTCAAGCCCTAGCCGGACGCAACGCTCGCCACGGTGGGCGCATCCCGCACGGGATGCGCCCATCGCCGGCTGTCAGCCCGCTTCCGCCGCCGCCGGACGGTCGGTCACGAGCGTGGGCCGCGAGGCTTCCGCCTCGTAGCGGTAGAGCACTCCGTCCTCCGCAACGGGCGGCACCGACAACGGCGCACCCGGCCTACGCTGGTACCACGCCGACTACTGCGGCGCCTACGTCCTCGATCGCGACGGCAACAACATCGAGGCTGTCTGCCACCAGCCCTCGTAGCAGCGCCGCGATCGGCTCGACGTCAGAAGACGAACGGCACGAGCATCTTCGTCGAGCGCAGATATGCCGGGTATTCGACCGGGAACCGCTCGGACATGTATCGCTCCTCGACCGTCGCGCTGTAGAGGAAGTAGATGCCGGCCAGGCCGACGGCGGTCAGCCACCACCAGCTCAGCGCCACCGCGGAGCCGACGCCGGCAGTCAGGATGCCCGCGTAGATCGGGTGGCGCACGAGGCGGTAGGGGCCGGTCGTGACGAGCTCCGGCTCCTCCTTCTGCGTCATCGGTGTGCCCCAGTTGCGTCCGAGGTGCCTCCGGGCCCAGACGGCGAGCCCCAACCCCGTGGCGAAGAGCGCGAGCCCGGCGCCGGCGCGCCACGGATCCGTGTCGACGCCGTGGCCTCGAAATGCTCCCAGGCGGATCGCGACGACCACGACGACTGCGATCACGGCTCTGATGCGCAGCTCGCGGGACCACTGCACGCGGCCCCTCTTCATGGAAAGAGCCGCCACGAGCCAGTACACCATGAACGCGGCCCATCCCACGGCGACGACGAGCTCGACCGCTCTCATCGCGACTCATCCTGTCACGAGCGCCTGACGCCTTAGGCGGCGCGCGTCTGGGGCAGTTCGGCGAGATCGATCTCGTACGGCTCGACGGGCCGGCCGGGCGCATCCGCCCGCCCGGCGGTCGTCGCAGAGTGCACCGGTCGGGTCGACCGGGCCGGCGTTGACTGAAGTTGAGATTCGGCGCTGCCAGCGTCATGATTCGCGGCCCATGGACTTCGTTGTCGAGGCGAGCTACCCGGACGAGGCCCAGGACCTCACCGTCACGCTCTCGGGTGTGGCCAGTCTGGATGGGTTCCGTCGCCTCGTCACCGTGCTCGCCGACGACCCACGCGCGCACGCGGGGATGCTCCTGCTCGTCGACCTCACCGATCTCAACATGACGAGCCTCGACGGCGAGGACATGGAGGCGGTCGCGGTGCTCTTGAGCGAGCGGGACTGGGAGCAGCCGGCACGGGCCGTGGCATATGTCGCGCGCGATCCGTCGACGGTGCAAGCGGCGACCCACGTGCGTGCCCACCTCGGCGGCACGATCTCCAACCGCCGCATCTTCACCGCGAGGGCCGACGCGGTTACCTGGCTTCGTCAGCACAGTCGAGGCTCCGCAACCGAAACGCGCAGCTGACCGACGCAGCACAGCGTAGAGTCCTGGCACAAAACGCAAGGAGGCCGAGCATGGCAGTGGCAGTGATCCAGGAATTTCCGATCGAGGGTGACGACCGGACGACCACGAATTACGACCGCGTGCAAGAGGCGCTCGACGCGCGCGCCAACCCGCCTGCCGGTGGAATGGTTCACACAGCAGGATTCGACGAGGAAGCCGGGGTCTTCCGCATCTTCGACGTGTGGGAGAGCCAGGAGGCGTGGGAGGCGTTCTTGAACGACCGTCTGATGCCGATCGTACGGCCCATGATGGAACAGGGTGGGCGACCACCCGAGACCCGCGTCTACGAGCTTCACGACTTCATGGGGTAGCAGTCGATCGCTCCGGCCGGACACCGACGCCCTGGGCTCTCGGTGCTAATGCCGGAGGCGCCACGAGCCGATGATCGTGCTGCGGCCTGCGGCTTCTCGGGCTGCCTCACCCCGACCGCCACCCGGATGCATCTTCGAGCCCACGAACACTCGAACGCCGCCGAGCTCGCGCTCGTCGACCTGCCGCGGAGGTTCGAGAGCCTGGTCGAGAGCATCCCCGCGATCGTTGGGTACATGGACCTCGTCGACCGAGACGATCCCGGCCACTCGATCCCGTTGTACATCAGTCCGCAGATCGAAGATCTGATGGGGTATCCGCGCGAGGCGTGGCTGAACGACGACGAGCTCTGGCTGCGCGTGCTTCATCCTGAGGACGCCGAGCGGATGGTGCACGAGGACGCGCGAGCGCGGCGCACATTGTCATCGCTTCTCGCCGAATACCGGATGATCGCCCGTGACGGCCGCGTTGTCTGGGTCAGCGAGAAGGCGACGGTCGTCGAGGACGCGACCAGCGGTCTCATCTATTGGCAGGGCGTGATGGTCGACATGACCGAGCGCAAGCGTGCGGAGGAGCAGCTCGCAGCGAGCGAGCGACAGTTTCGGTCGATCTTCGATGCTGCATCCATCGGCGTCATGACGCTCGGGTTGGACAGCCGGATCCTGGAGGCGAATCCCATGTTGGAACGGGTATGCGACTACCCGTCCGGCGGTTTGCACGGCCGGCCGCTCGGGGACTACCTCGAGGCCGACGACGGCGTCGGTCTCCAGTTCGACGAGCTCGTGGCAGGCCACCGTGACCGCTGCCGAATCGAGCATCGCTTCCGGCGCCGGGACGAGTCGCGGATGTGGTGCAGGACGGTGATGACGTTGGTGCGAGACGCCGCACAGAGGCCCGCACACGTCGTCGCGATGCTCGAAGACATCAGCGATCGCAAGCAGGCCGAGGTCGATCTCCTCCACCGTACGCTGCACGACTCGCTCACCGAGCTGCCCAACCGGATCTGCTTCCACGACGCGGTCACTCGCGCAATCGGAGAAGCACGGGCGGGCGAAGAGCTCGCGGTTCTGCTGATCGACCTCGACCGCTTCAAGGAAGTCAACGACACACTCGGACATCACTACGGCGACCGACTTCTCTGCGAGTTCGCGGGCGCGCTGAGCCGGCACCTTCGCCCGCCGGACACGGTCGCGCGACTCGGCGGCGACGAGTTCGGCGTGCTCCTGCAGGTTGCGGGAGACGCCACCATCGCAGCTAAGAGCGCGGTGGCGCGCATCGAAACGCTTCTTGCGGCGCCCTACCAGGTAGAGGGTCTGCCCCTGAGCGTGGAAGCCAGCATCGGTATCGCACGGTTCCCGCAGGACGGCAGCGACGTCACGGAGCTGCTTCAGCATGCCGACATCGCCATGTATGTCGCCAAGGCGAGCGGCTCGGGCCACGCCTTCTACGAGGCGAGCGACAACGGACACGATCGGCGCCGGCTCGGCTTGTTGGGCGAGCTACGGCGTGCCATCAGCGAACGCGAGCTCGTGCTCCACTACCAGCCAAAGCTCGATCTGAGAACGAAACGGCTCGATCGCGTTGAAGCGCTCGTCCGCTGGCAGCACCCGACCCTCGGGCTGCTGCCGCCCGCCGAGTTCATCCCGCTTGCCGAACAGACCGGATTGATCAACCCTCTCACGCTCTACGTGCTCGACGAGGCGCTTGACCAGTGCCGACGATGGCTCGCCGAGGGAAGGGAGATCAGCGTCTCCGTCAACGTGTCGCCGCGCAGTCTCAACGACGGCGGGTTCCCGGCTGCGGTCGCAGAGCGGCTGCGCGACAACCAAGTCCCGGCCGAGAGACTGCTGCTCGAGGTGACCGAGAGTGCGATCATCTTCGACCCGGCGCGCGCCGAGGCAACCTTGCGCACGCTCAGCGGGCTCGGTGTACGGCTCGCCCTCGACGACTTCGGGACCGGTCACTCCTCGTTGACGTTGCTCGGCCGGCTGCCGCTCGACCAGATCAAGATCGACCGCTCCTTCGTCACCAACCTCATGACCAACCCCGGCAACGACGTGATCGTGCGCTCGATCATCAGCCTCGGCCATCAACTCGGCTTGGAGGTCGTCGGCGAGGGCGTCGAGACGGTTGAGGTCACAGCCCGCCTGCAGCAGTACGGCTGCGACATTCTCCAGGGCTACACGCTCACGCCGCCGCTACCGGCGAACGAGCTCGAGCACTGGCTCGAGACGCAACGGCTGGAACAACCGAACGTCGCGAGCTGACTCGGGTCGCGCTCCCCGGCGAGCTCTCATCGGGGTTTGGATCGCGGACTGCGCGAGCGTGCGCGGGCTATCTGAGGTTGGCGTGAAGGAGGGCTCGGACCATCTGAGCCGAGGCTAGGCGGCTGTATTGGCTGGCTGCCTGGCTTTCCAAGCCACTGCCGAAGACGGAAGAAACGGCGCGGCCGTGACGGTAGACGAACACCGTCGCCTCGACCGGCAGCTGACGACCGTTTGCTCTCACCAGCAGCTGCGCGTCCCAGGCTCTGGCCCGCAGCCCCCCGACAGCGAAGCTGATCGGAGTGACCTTCTTCTTCAGGACGACCGCATTCGTGCCGGCGGCCTGCTTCGCCACCGATGCAACGCAGCGGCCGGCTCCCGGGGCCGTCTCGAGCGCCTGCGCCCTCGCAGCCTGGGCCGACGAGACGTACACCTCGGCCTCAGAGGTGAAGAGCAGCCCTTCGCTCCGGTCGGTGAGCAGATCGCCATACACCTCGGCCGTCTCGGTGAGAGCACGAAGGTTCGGATCGAAACCCGCGCACGAGCCGGAGTTGCTAAGCGGAGAAGTGCCAGACGGCGAAGCCTGAAAGCGGCTCCCGAGTATCGCTCGATTCAGCAGGAGCGACTTCGCCGCGCGGACGTCCGACGCGGTCGGGTGCAAGATCGGACTGTTCGGATCGCGGCTTGCGACAGCCACCAACGGGGCCAGCAAGAACACGCCAGCCAGGACAAAGGAAATGCGAACAGCAGACCGGATCACCGCGCTTTACCCCGATCAGAGCCTACAGCGCTTTGTCGAGAAAGCGACAGGCACGTTGCCGATCGAAATCAGGTCGTGCGGCGGCGTTCCGCTGGTTTCAGCCAGAGCATCGGGCGGTCGTCTGCGCCAGCATTCAGGAGTGTCCCCTGACGAGCGGAGTGGTGGTGTTCGTGGCCCACCCGCGGATGCGGCATTCGTTGCCGTCTGTGTTGGTGTTAGATCGTGGTTGTGACCGCCGTGGCTGAGCCGTTACGAGTCGTGCTCGCTCCGGACGGGCGCGAGGTGGCGTTTGCGGTCTGGGGCGATCCGTCGGGCTTTCCGGTGCAGTCGTTGCATGGGACGCCGGGCTGCCGCCTGCAGCGCTGGCCGGACGAGGAGCTGTACGCGAGCCTCGGCGTTTGCCTGGTGACTCATGACCGACCGGGCTACGGACGCTCGACGAGGCGTCGGGGACGGAGCATCGTCGACGAGGTGGACGATGTGAGCGTGATCGCGGACGCGCTCGACCACGATCGGTTCGGAGTGATGGGCGGGTCCGGAGGCGGCCCGCACGTGCTTGCCTGCGCCGCTCGTCTCTCGGACCGTGTGGTCAGAGCGATCTGCACGGTCGGGCCGACGCCGTACGGGCCGCCGGGGCTCGACGACGACGCCTGGTTCGACGGGATGGATCCCGAGAACGTGCGGGAGTTCACCGTCGCGCTCGAAGGAGAGGAGGCGCTCGTCCCGGACATCGAGCGCTCGCAGGCAAAGGCGGAAGCGCGGGTAGCCGTCGACCCCGCGACTCTCTTCGACGACTTCGAGCTGAGCGACTCCGACCGCGCACAACTTGCACGGCCGGAGCTCGTGCAGATCATCCGTGAGTCGACCGCCGAATGGGCGGCAAACGGCGTCTACGGATGGGCGGACGACGATCTCGCCCTCGTTCAACCCTGGGGGTTCGACGTCTCGGAGATCACCGTGCCGGTTCTCATCCGCTACGGCATCACCGACGTCCTCGTCCCGAGAGCGCACGGTGACTGGCTCGCGGCCAATGTCCCCGGTTGCGTGGTGAAGATCGACGATGCCGCCGGCCATCTGGGCCGCGACCCGGTCGAAGAGATCACCGAGAACATGCGCTGGATCCGCGACGGGACACCACCCGCCTGACCGGCCGCGAGCCGCTCCCCCGATCGTCGCACTTGGCAGCGCCGGTGGGGCGACACTCAGATGCGCCGGCGTTCGAGACGATGCTCCTATGACTTGTCAAGTCATGGGTGGTTGCTGTTGTTGTTCGAGGAGTCGGTAGAGGTGGCGGGCGAGGGAGCGCTTCAGTAGCCGGGTGGCGTCGCGGCGGCTCTTGCCTTCGGCGATGCGGCGGGCGATGTAGTCCAGGACGGCCCGGCTTCCATGCGAGGCGTTCTCGACGGCGAGGCGCGTGCCGCAGCTTCGCCGAGCGCCTCCACACTCCCCGATGCCGGCGCGCTTGTCCCGCTCATGCGTCGAGCAGCAACCGCTGGAGCACGGCGTCCACGCGTGCGAATCCACCCTTTGCGCCTTCCTCGACGCCGTACTGCATCGTCGTGTCGCGCTCTTCGGTCGAGCCGAAGCGCATCGTCTGCGTCAGCTTCGTCCGGTCGCCGAGATCCTCGAACTCGAGCGTCTGCAGATGATTCTGGAACGTCTGCACGAGCCGCTCGGGCGCATCGACCTCGCGGAACTCGCCTTCGACGACGCCGTACTGTGTCTTGAAGCGGTACGTGCCGCCCGGGCGCACGTCCATCTCCTCGACGACCGTGCCCTCGCCCCACCATTCGGGAATGAGCGCCGGATCGGTCCAGACGGAGAAGACGTGCGCGCGCGGCGCATCGAAGATCCGCTCGACGCGGATCTCGACCTCGCTCGGAGTGGTGACGGTCGTCTCGTTCATCTCAGCGCACCGCCTTCTTCACGAGGGCGCTGATCTTCGCCTCGTCCGCTGCGGTCAGCTTCGGCAGGGCCCACGCAGTCGGCCACATGGAGCCTTCGTCGAGCGTCGCGCTGTCGTTGAAGCCGAACGTCGCGTACCGATCCTTGAATTTGCCGGCATCGCGGAAGAAGCACACGACCTTGCCGTCCTTTGCATACGCGGGCATCCCGTACCACGTCTTCGGCGTGAGGTCCGGAGCAGCGGCCTTGATGAGCTCGTGGAGCTTCTTGGCGATGGCGCGGTCGCCGGGCGACATCTTGGCGATCGCGTCGCGCACGGCGGTCTCTCCGTCGGCCTGCTCCTTCAGCTCTTTCGCGCGGGCCTTCATCGCGGCCTTTTCCTCGGCCGTGAAGCCGGCCTTCTTCCTGGTAGTGCTCATCGAGCCCCTTTCGTACGTTCGACGACGGCTGCAAAACGGTCGAGCCGCTGCAACCACGTGCTGATGCCCTCGAAGGCGTACGGCGCAAGCATGCAGCTCCGGACACGGCCGACCTTCTCCGTCGTCACGAGCTCCGCCTCCTCGAGCAGCCTGATGTGCTTCTTCATCCCGGTCAGCGACATGCCGAAGGGCGCGGCCAGCTCGCTGATCGTCGCCCGCCCGGAACCGAGCCGTTCGAGGACGGCCCGGCGCGTGGGGTCGGCGAGGGCTGCGAACGCCCGGTCGACTGCGGCCTGATGCTGAACCATTAGGTTCAGTATAGCAAGCCTCGACAACGCTCGCCCGTCCGGGCCGAGAGG
This sequence comes from Gaiellaceae bacterium, assembly GCA_036260475.1. GTDB lineage: Bacteria > Actinomycetota > Thermoleophilia > Gaiellales > Gaiellaceae > Palsa-739. Next base: position 46,433 of record DATAMX010000060.1, read on the forward strand.
CCCGTTACGGGAGCCAGCCGTCGCGGTAGGCGACGCGCTCCTCGGGGCCGAGGGACGCGTAGGCCGCGTCCGGGTCGGACGTCTCCTCCGTGACGCTCGCGCCGTGCCTCGCCGCCGCCTCGTTCACCGGATAGACGACCTCGAAGCCGCCGGAACGGCTGCCGGCCATGACGATCACGCACGGCTCGTCGCCGGCGCCGACGAAGACATGGTGCGTCCACGGCGGGCAGTGGACGAAGTCCCAGGCTTTCAGCGGGCGCTCCTGCCCTTCGATCACGAGCACGCACTCGCCGGCGACGACAAGGAAGCCCTCCTGACCGCGCTCCCGGTGGTACATGCCGTTCCGCTGCCCGGGCATGAGCACGTGGATGCGGAAGCCGAGCTGGCTCCACTCCTGGCCGCCTTCGAAGTCCGTGTCCTGTCCGCGGGCCTCGCTGTGGATCCACGAGGCCTCGCGCGCGTTGAGGACGAACCAGCCCTCGCCCTGCGGGATGAGCCCCTTTTCGGTCGTCTTCAGCTCCGCCTCGGCCATCGCAGGATCGTCGCACGAATCTCCAGCCGGTCCCGTGACGACCGCGCACGGCCCGGCGGGCGCCGGCCTCGCGGCGCCCGCCGTGTCGAGCCCTACCTATCCGTGGCTGAACGTCCTGCGCGCCGGGAGGCTCGTGAGCCCCGACTTGTCGCGCGCGCGGAGGGTGATGGTGAACCGGCCGGGCCCACGGAAGCGGGCGGCCGGCAGCCAGTGCCGCGTGTAGACGCCGCACGGACTCGGCGGCACGAGCGTCGCGAAGTGCCGCGTGTACGAGAGCTTCCCGGGCCGCGAGTCGGTCTCGATGATGCCGAGGTTCTTGAACGAGTCGTCGCAGGTCCGGAAACGGGCGTACACCGTCTGTCCGGTGAACTGGACGGAGATGATCTTCAGGGTCGGCCGCCCATTCCGAGGCAGCGTCGTCGGAGTCACGACCGCGGTCGGTGCCGACGTCGCCGTCGCGCTCCCCTTGTCGTTCTTCGCCGTCACGACGACGCGGAGACGGAAGCCGAGGTCGGAGAGCCGAACGCCGTACGTCGTGCCGGTCGCACCGGCGATGTTGGTGCAGACCGCGGCGTCGACGTTGCAGTCCTGCCACTCGTACGCGAACGAGGTCGGGTTGCCGCTCCACGACCCGGGCGAAGCGGTCAGCGCCTGTCCGACCTTTGGCGTGCCGCTGATCGTCGGCGGAGCCGTGTTCTTCGGCGCCGCACTCGAGCTGAGCGGGGCGACGACCGCCGTCTGCGCCGACTGAGCGGAAGCCGAGCCGTCCGCGTTCGTCGCGGTGACCTTGACGCGCAGCGTATGACCCGCGTCGGCACCGACGAGCGTGTACGTCTGCTGTGTGCCGTTCGCGACAGCGGCGCAGTTGTTGCCTCCGCCGTTGCACCGGAGCCATTGGTACGCAAAGCTCGTCGGGCTGTTGCTCCACGTTCCGTTCGACGCCGTCAACGTCTGCCCGACCGTCGTCGTTCCGCTGATCGCCGGCGGCGCGGTGTTGACGGGCGCCGCGGCACTTGCAACGCCCGCGAGCACCAGCGCGGCCACCACCACCACCGATGTCGTGGCGGCCAAGCGTGCGACCGCCTTCGATGTTCTCGCCATGCCTTCCCCCTAGTGGATGCCATGGGGAAAACGGTCGAGATCGAAGCCGAGATGTGGCCTTCGGGCCGATCGGCCGGAACGCTTACGCAAGCCTTACAGCGCTAGGCCGTCACAGGCTCCCCCGCGCCGGCTGCCGCCGTGCGCGTGCGGAGGAAGACGGCCCCGACGACTGCCGCCACGATCGCGAACAGCGCGCCGACGGCGAAGGCGAGGTGGTAGCCGCCGGTCAGCGCGGCGAGGTTGCCGTGCCCGGTCGCCGTCAGATGATGGGTGCGCGACGTGGCGACGCTCGCGAGGACGGCGAGGCCGAGCGCGCCGCCCATCATGAACGCCGTGTTCGCGATCCCGGAGGCGAGCCCGGAGTCCTGCGGCTCGACGTCGCTCATCGCGGCCATCAGCACCGGGTTGAAGGCGAGGCCGCCCCCGATGCCGATGAGGATCATCGACGGGAGGACGTCGACGATGAACGAGCCGTGCACCGGCGCGCGCGCGAACCATATGAGTGCGAGCGCCGCGACGACCAGGCCGGCTGCGAGAGGCGCGCGGAAGCCGTAGCGCATGACGAGCTTGGCCGACACGCCGAGCGAGAACGCCATCATGATGACGTTGCCCGGCAGAAAGGCGAGGCCGACCTGGAGCGGGCTGTAGTGCAGCACGAGCTGCAGGTAGAGCGCCGAGAGGAAGAAGAGCGCGAACATCGACGCGGCCCAGAGGACGCCGACGACGTTGGCGACCGACAGGTTGCGGTGCCGGAAGATTCCGAGCGGCATGAGGGGCGCGGCGACGCGCGACTCCCACACGACGAAAGCAGCGGCGATGAGGACGGCGAGGCCGAGGAGCCCGAGCGTCTCCCCGCTCGTCCAGCCGTTGGTGTTGCCGTTGACGATCGCGTAGACGGCACACACGAGCGCGCTCGTGATGGCGATCGCGCCGGGGACGTCGAGCCTCGTCTGCTCGGCGCCGGTGTGCACGGCCGGCAGCAGCTTGAGCCCGGTGATGAGGACGGCGATCCCGATGGGCAGGTTGACGAGGAAGATCCAGTGCCAGCCGACCAGGTCGGTGAGCACGCCGCCGGCGAGCACGCCGATGCTCCCGCCGCCCGACATGACGAAGCCGAAGACGCCCATCGCCTTCGTGCGCTCCGACGGCTCGGTGAAGAGGACGACGATGAGCGAGAAGGCGACTGCCGAAACGACTGCGCCGCCGAGCCCCTGCACGGCGCGCGCGGCGATCAGCATCCCCTTTGTCGTCGAGATGCCGCAGACGAGGCTCGCGGTCGTGAACGCGGCGGTGCCGATGAGAAACAGCCGGCGGTGCCCGAAGAGGTCGCCGAAGCGGCCGGCGAGCAGGAGAAAGCCTCCGAAGGTGAGCATGTAGGCGTTGACGACCCAGGCGAGCGACGTCTGCGAGAAGCCGAGGTCGTTGCGGATCGAGGGCAGCGCGACGTTCACGACGGTGGTGTCGACGACGATCATCAGGTCGCCCACGCACAGGATGACGAGGGCGAGCCAGCGGGTTCGGGAGCTGAGATGTGCGTTCATGGCCGTTGAGACTGCGGCCACAGTGATATCTCATCGGTCGGCGCTCTCGCTCGGTGAGGCTCTCCCCCCGCCGCGACGGCGGTTGAGCGTCGCAGGCCTACGTGCCGCTGCCCACGTCGCTCCCGGTCTCGCCTTCCCGGCTCTGAGCTCGCGCGTCGGCTCGACGCAGCTTCGGCACGACGAAGACGAGAGTCGCGAGCGCCATCAGGGCGACGATCCCGGCGAACGCCATCGTGATGAACACGTCCGGATTCATTGCGCATCCACACCTCGAAGCTAGCCTCGCAACCGCTCGCCGTCGCTCGGGCGCAGCCCCCATCTCACACTCCTGACGACCTGAGCGACGCGCAGTTGCGGCCACCGCGAAATGGGGTCGCGACTCGATCGCGCTCGCTCCTCGCGCCGGCCACGCTTCCGAGGTCGTCGACCGAAAAGGAGCATCGACATGCAGGAGACCGTGATCACGCGCGAAGGGCTCGAACGGCTGAGCGTGGAGCTCGAGCGGCTGAAGACCGAGGGGCGTCGCGAGATGGCCGAGCGGCTGAGACACGCCGCCGCGCGCGACGCGAACCACGCAGAGAGCGCCGACTACCTGAGTGTCTGCGAGGACCAGGCGCTGCTCGAACGGCGAATCGCACTGCTCGAGGAGCGGCTGCTCTCGGCACGGGTCGTCGATCCCGTCCTGGGGAACGGGCGCGTGGACGTCGGCGAGCGGGTGCACGTGCACGCGCTCGACTCCGGTGAGCGGCTCGACCTCGAGCTCGTAGGCCCGCTCGAGTCCGACGCGGCCTCAGGTCGCATCTCGGTCGCCTCGCCGGTCGGACGGGCGATCCTCGGTCTTCGCCGCGGCCAGATCGCGCAGGTCGACGCGCCTCGCGGAAGGCTCCACTTCGAGGTCCTCGCCGTCGAGGCGCCCCGGCCGGCGAGCGCCGCGTGAGCCGAGAGGCGGGTGGTCGGCGGCCGCGGCATCGCGCCGCGGCCGCCGACCCGTTTTCAGAAGCGGTTCGGGAACTGGCTCACGATGCCGTTGCTCAGCATGCTCGCCATCTCCAGGATCTCGTTGTGCACCTGGTCGTACGCCGCGATGTCGGCGGACCAGCGGCCCTCGAGACGCGAGACGGCTTCCTTCGCCGTCAGGTCGAGGTGGTGCTTCATCATCGAGCTCGTCATCGACAGCGGCCACGCGTGCGGGTTCGCCTTCGTGAGGAAGACGGCGATCTGGTGCCCGTTCGCATACCAAGCGCCGAGGGCCTTCGTGAGGCCGGCCTTGTCCCCGGCCTTCGCGGCTTGCAGGACGGGTACCGCCTCGAGGATGTGCGTCCGCAGCAGCTGGGTGAGTGCGTTTCCTGCGGCGGCCCCGTAGTAGGGCTTGATCGCGTTGCCGATGTCGGTCTGGTTGCGCAGTAGCCGGGTCTCCGCCGCCTTCAGATCGGGGAGCCCGGCGGCGAAGTCGACGATCACCATCCGCGTCCAGACGATGTGGTCTTCCCAGAGCTTCGCCATCGAAGCGCTGAACGCGGCCGCCTTCGTCGATGCGACGTCGGCTCGCGCAGCGTGTGCATTGGCCGGATGATCGGTCGCGACGAGCAGGGCGAGCGCTGCGGCGACGCCGGCAACCGCCGCGGCGAACGAGAGTCTGCGCGCGGGCGATTCTGTCGAGTCGAATGTCATCGTCTACCTCCTGTAGAGAGCGTGAGCAGGAGCCGCGTCCGCGGCCGGTGGATGTGAACGGCAACGACGAGACCGAAGGCCTCGATCGCGCTGGTGCAGATACCGAGGGCGTCGAACGGCTCGCGCTCGGGGTCGAGAGGGGGGATCGCGACGAGCCGGGTCACGACGTAGCCGCCTGCAACTGTCGCGAGTAGAGCTGCCAATGCGGCCACAGGGCGTCGATCGCCGGGATGGAGAGCGAGCATCGCGACCGCGGCCGCGAGGAGCACGGCCACCGCGACGAAGCTCGCTCCCAGCGGCGCCCACTCGCGCAGATGTTCCGGAGCGATTGCGGCGTGCACACCTGCGCCGACCGCTCCTGCGCCGATCAGCACGAAGAGCTCGATGCGGGTGATGCGGGTCATGACGTGCTTGGTGTCGGCCGGGACGTTGTTCTTACCGGGTAAGAAGAGGCGCCGAGCCGACACTCACCTGGAGGCGGACAAACGAAGAAGGGAGAGCGTCATGAGCAGTGCAATGCGCGACACGCAAACGGCAGCGGCGACTCGGCCCCACAGGCTGGAGCGCGAAGGCTCGCGTGCACTCTGGAGCGACCCCCGCTACCAGGCGTTCATGCTGATGCGGCTCACGTTCACGGTCGCGCCGGTCGCCTTCGGCCTCGACAAGTTCTGGAACCAGATGGTCTACTGGCCGAAGTACCTGGCGCCCTGGATCGACAACATCGCCCCTGGCAGCGCCCAGGACTTCATGTACTTCGTCGGCGTCGTCGAGATCGTCGCCGGGATCGTCGTTCTGCTGAAGCCGCGCTACGGGGCGTACCTCGTGGCGGCCTGGCTCGCCGGCATCGTCACGAACCTCTTCACCTACTCCGGCTGGTACGACGTCGCGGTGCGCGACTTCGGCCTGATGCTCGCCGCGCTCACGCTGGCACGGCTCGCATCCGTGTACGACCCGCCGTTCGGTCGAACGAGGTAAGGAACCACGGCCGATGCGTCACCAACTGGACATGAAGGTCGACACCCCCACCGAAGGCCGACGGGACGACGTCTTCGCCTGGCGGCGCGCGCAACTCGTGCGGGCGGGCTTTCCGCAGCGGCTCGCGGCCCGCGCCGCCCACGACGGACACTACGACCTCCATCGCCTGATCGAGCTCGTGGAACGCGGCTGCCCGCCCGCGCTCGCGCTGCGGATCCTGGCACCGCTGGAAGGAGACGAGGCGGCGTGACCTCGGCGGGCGCTGCTAGCGTCGAATGCACATTGACGCCGCCGCCGGCCGACTCAGCGCTCGCCGTCACACCCGGTCCGGCGGGCCTGCTCGACGAGGAGTCCCGCGCCTGGCTGCAAGACCTGCGCGCGCAAGGGCCGGCTCACCTGGCAGCGGTGGGCCGCCTGCACGAGCTGCTTCTCCGAGCGGCGCGCTTCGAGGTCGCGCGGCGCCGCCCCGGCCTGGCGCACCTACGTGGCGACGAGCTCGGCGAGATCGCGCTCGAGGCGGCGGACGACGCGCTGATGAGCGTGCTCGCGCGCCTCGACGACTTCCGCGGAGCCAGCCGCTTCACGACCTGGGTGTACAAGTTCGCGCTCCTCGAAGCTGCCGTGAAGCTGCGCAAACGCGCCTGGCAGGGCCGCGAGATTCCGATCGAGCTGGAGACGTGGGATCTCTTCCCGAGCACCGGCCTCGATCCGGCCCAGGCAGCGGAGCAGTCGGAGCTGCTCGTCGCGCTTCAGGACGGAATCGCAGCACTCACGCCACACCAGCGCCGCATCCTCGTCGCTCTCGCGGTGAACGGCGTCCCGATCGACGTGCTCGCCGAGCGGCTCAACACCAACCGCGGCGCGCTGTACAAGACGTTGCACGACGCCCGCCGCAACCTGCGCGCGTACCTCATGACCCGCGGGTTCGACCCCGTCGTATCGTTCGAGGAGAGTCACTGATGCAATCGCCCCACCGCAAGCACGTGCTCGGACGGCTGCTCGGCCCCGCCGGCCCCGAGATCGGCTGCGACGAGTGCTTCGAGCACATCGATCGCTATGTCGACCTCCAGGCCGCCGGGCACGACGCCGACGCCGCGGTCCCGGGCCTGCGCGCGCACCTCGACGGCTGCCCCGCATGCCGCGAGGAATACGAGAGCCTGCGCGCGCTCGCGGGCGCGCGGCCCTAGCACCGGGCCGTCACGACCCGCAAATGCGGTCCTCGCCCCATCGCGGTCGACGCTCGGGTCGGTCACGCTGTGGACCAACCGAGGCGGAGGAGGAGCGCGATGATGGGCGGGACGATCGTTTGCGGCGTGACCGCGTCACCGGACGGCAGGGGCGCAGCGGAGCTGGCGCATGCGCTCGGCGCACGGCTGGATCTGCGACTCGTGCTCGTTCACGTGGTCGACGGCGTGCCGCCCGGCACCCACGAGAGCGTGACGGCGCGGCAGCGCCGGACGGGCGCCGAGCGGGCGCTCGAGGCGGTCGCGCGTGAGATCGGCAACGAGGCGGAGCAGCGAATCGTGCTCGGAGACCGCGCCGACGGGCTCGCGCGAGTTGCGGCCGAGGAGGGCGCCGATCTGATCGTGCTGGGCTCGCGCGCGGCGGGCCTCGGCGGCCGCAAGCTGCGCTGCACGCTCGCGCGCGAGCTCGAAGCCGCCACGCCCGTGCCCGTTCTCGTCGCACCGCCCTCGACTCGGAAGCGGAGCGATCATCGGCTGTCGTCGGCAGCCGAGGCCGCCGCGCGATAGAACACGCGCTGGACACCGACGACGATGCGCTTCTCACGGCTGCCGCTGCTCTGGCGGGTCTTCACGATCAACGCGACGCTGCTCGTGATCGCGACGATCCTCCTCGCGCTGACCCCGGTGACGATCCACGCCTCGCTCGCATTCGTCGAGGGGATCGACCTCGCCGCAGGGCTCACGGTGATGCTGGCGGCCAACCTGCTGCTGCTGCGTCATACGCTGCGGCCGATCCACAGGCTGGTGGAGCGCATGCGAACGGTGGACCTGCTCCATCCCGGCGAGCGATTCGTCGAACGCGGCGGCAACGAGGCGGTGCAGCTCGTGCGGACGTTCAACGAGATGCTCGACCGCCTCGAGGCAGAACGGCAGGAGAGCGGCAAACGGGCGCTCCACGCACAGGAGGCGGAGCGGCTGCGGATCGCGCGCGGCCTCCACGACGAGGTCGGGCAGGTGCTCACGGGCGTCCTGCTCCACCTCGACTCGCTCGCAGGCGCGGACGACGCCCGCCGCCGCGGCGACCTCGAGGAGACGAAACAGGCGGTGCGCCAGGCTCTGGAAGAGGTGCGGCGAATCGCGCAAGAGCTCCGCCCGGAGATGCTCGAGCATCTGGGCCTCGCCAGCGCGCTCACCGAGCTCTCGCGCAAGTTCGCCGCCCAGACCGGCATCCGCGTCGAACAGCGCTTCGCAGAGGAGCTGCCGCCCCTCTCCGACGCGGCCGAGATCGCGGTCTACCGCGTCGCCCAGGAGAGCCTGACCAACGTCGCACGGCACGCCGACGCGGCGCGAGTCGAGATCGCCCTCCAGGCCGGGACCGACAGCGTCGTCCTGCGTGTCGCCGACGACGGCCGCGGGCTGCCCGAGGCCGCTGCGAGTGCGAACGGCCAAGCCGGGCTGCGCGGAATGCGCGAGCGCGCCCTGCTCGTCGGCGGCGCGCTTGCGATCAAGCGCGGCCGCGATGGAGGCGCCGAAGTGCGCCTCGAGGTCCCGGCGGAAAGAGCCTGATGCCGATCCCGCTCGTCACGCGGATACTCGTCGCCGACGACCATCCGATCGTCCGTTCGGGGCTGAAGAAGGTCCTCGACGCGCAACCGGATCTCGAGGTCGTCGCCGAGGCCGAGGACGGCGCCGAAGCAGTGAAGAAGGCGATGGCCGCCGACATCCACCTCGCGATCCTCGACGTGTCGATGCCGAAGACGACCGGGATCCAGGCCGCGGAGGAGCTGCACAGGCGCAAGCCGGAGCTCCGGCTGCTGATGCTGTCGATGTACGACAGCGAGCAGTTCCTGTTCGAGTCGCTCAAGGCCGGCGCCTCAGGCTACGTGCTCAAGTCGGACGCCGACCAGGACATCGTCGAGGCCGTGCGATGCACGATGCGCGGCCAGTCGTTCTTGTATCCCTCGGCGATCGGCACGCTCGTGAGGGACTTCGTCGAGCGCGGCCGGCCGGACGAGGAACAGTTCGACATCCTCACGCCCCGCGAGCTCCAGGTGCTGAAGCTGATCGCCGAGGCCTACACCTCGAAGGAGATCGCCGAAGAGCTCGTCATCAGCATCAAGACCGTCGAACGGCACCGCCAGAACATCCTCGACAAGCTCGGCATGAACGATCGCGTCGAGCTCACGCGCTACGCCATCCGCCGTGGGCTGATCCAGCCCTGAGGTCTGCGGCGCCCTCGGAATGGGGCGCTCACCTCATAGCCCGGGCGCTCCTCGGATGAGACCGTGGAGGTAGCCGAACGGAGAGGAGGCGGAATGAGCAAGTACGAACGAGCGGGTGCCGCAGTGGTCGAGAGCGAGAGCCGCGCCACGGCAATCGAGATCGAGGTCATGGGCCGCTGGGATGCGCTCGCCCTGTCGAAGCGTCTCGCCCGGTACCACTCGTTTCTCGTCCAGCACGAGCGGGAGCGTTGGGTCGTCCATGCGCGCACGCCCGGCTGCGACGGCGAGACGATCGCCGACGCGATGCGGGCGGTCGACGACTGGGCCGCCGAGCGGGGAGTCGAACGCGCCTCGTGCCGGATCGACGGCCGGCCGCACGCGCTCGATGGGAGCGGGCGCGAATGAGCCCGCGCTCAACGTCCCGCTCCCGGCCCACGTCGCGCCGCGGCCTCGAGGATCGCGCCGAAGTGCGGTGTCGCGACTGCGGATACGGCGCGGTCGTCGCCCGCCTGCCCGAGCGCTGCCCGATGTGCGAGGGCACCGCCTGGCGGGGCCGCGCCCGCCGATTGCAAGCCCTCCGGCGATGAGCGCCGCACCGGAAGTGCCACCCGCCCGGCTCGAGTCCTTCCTCGCCGAGATGCTGCTGATCCGGCGCTTCGAGGAAAAGGTCGAGGAGCGCTTCCGCGCCGGCGATCTCGCCGGCTTTCTGCACGCCGACATCGGCCAGGAGGCGGTCGCCGTCGGCGTCTGCCGAGCGCTCGCCGACGGCGACACGATCGCCTCGACGCACCGAGCGCACGGCCACGTGCTCGCGAACGGCACTCCCGCCACCGAGGTGATGGCCGAGCTGTACGGAAAGGCCGAGGGCTGCTCCCACGGTTACGGCGGCTCGATGCACCTGTACGACGTCGCGCGCGGGAACATGGGCGCGAACGCCGTCGTCGGAGGCGGACTGCCGGCGGTCGTGGGAGGAGCGCTCGCGTTCAAGATGCGCGGCGAGCCGCGCGTCGCGGTCGCGTTCTTCGGCGACGGGGCGACGAACACGGGCGTCTTTCACGAGTCCCTGAATCTCGCGCAGCTCTGGTTGGTCCCCGCCGTCTTCGTCTGCGAGAACAACCGGTGGTCCGAGTCGACGCCGCAGTGGCAGCATCAGCCGATCGAGGATCTGACCAACCGTGCGGTCGCGTTCGGCATGCACGCCCTGCACGTCGACGGTCAGGACGTCGAAGCCGTCCATCTCGCCGCGCGCGACGCGGTGGCCCGCGCGCGGTCCGGGAAGGGCCCGGTGTTCCTGCTCTCGAGACGGAGTGTCTGACCGGCCACTACATCGGCGACGCGCAGGTGTACCGCGACAAGACCGAAGCGCGAGCCGTCGTCGAGAACGCGTTGGCATTCGCGCTCGCGGGCACCGATCCCGAGCCGGGCGACGCGCTCGAGTACGTGTATTCGGAACCGAAACCGACCAGAGCCGCGCCGTGACGGCCGGCATCGAGAGGAGCACGCGATGAAACGGATCGAGCTCGTCTGCTCAGGTGGTGGACGATGAGCCTCGTCGTCGTCGGCGTCGACCAGTCCGACGGAGCGAAGGCGGCGCTCGCCTTCGCGCACGAGGAAGCGCGCCTGCGCAATGCGACGCTGCGCGCGGTCCACGCCTGGCAGTTCGGATACATCGGCTACACCGGCTTCGAAGGCGCCGTTCCCGCTCTCGGGGGCGACATCGCCGAGCTCCGCGCGGCGGCGGTGGCCGCTCTCGATGCGACCGTGCGCGCAGTGCTCCCCGACCCGGGCGGGGTCGAGATCGAGCAGCGGGTCGTCGAAGGGACTGCCGGCGCCGTCCTCGTCGACGAGTCGTCCCGAGCCGATCTGCTCGTCGTGGGCTCCCGCGGGCACGGGGGCTTTGCCCAACTGCTGCTCGGCTCCGTCGGCCAGCAGTGCGCCCACCATGCCGCCTGCCCGGTCGTGATCGTCCGACCGAAGGCGGAGGCCGCCGCGCCTCCGCGATGAGTTCCGCGCCGCACTGTCGTCCAAGAGACGAACCCCACGACAGGAGGCCGGAAATGTCGCAGGTGCAGTCCACGTCCAAGCTCAACCTCTTCCAGGTCGGCCGCGTCTGCGTCACCGTCGCGGACACGGATCGCGCGATCGACTTCTACGTCGACAAGCTCGGCTTCGAGAAGGTCGTCGACGTCCCGATGGGCGACGCGGGCCGCTGGGTCGAGGTCGCCATTCCGGGCGCGACGACGACGATCGCGCTCGCTCCGCCGCCTCAGGGTCAGGAGGCAGGCGGCGGTCAGACCGGCATCTGCCTCGACACGAAGGACGTCGACGCAGACCACGCGGCGCTGAAGGCCGCCGGCGTCGACGTCGACGACGAGGTCACCCGCTGGGGCGGCCCCATCCCGCCGATGTTCTGGCTGCGCGACCCGGACGGCAACTCGCTCATCGTCGTCGAGCCGACCGCGTAGCGATCGTCGAGGCCGGCGCCGCCCGAAGCGGCGCCGGCCCGAGCGCGTATGGTCGCCCGGTGATCCCCGACAGGAGGGCGGCCATGCAAGTGACGAAAAGCTCCGTAGCGACGGTGCAGGGGCCGAGCGACTGGTTCACCGGCAACGTCTACATCGATGCGGTCGCGGCGCCGTCCGGGCCGTCGCGCCTGAGCGCCAGTTGCGTCCACTTCACCCCCGGCGCGCGAACGGCGTGGCACACCCACCCGAACGGTCAGACGATCTACGTCCTCGAGGGCGTCGGTCGCGCCCAGCGTCGCGGTGGCGAGCTCGAGGTCATCCATCCCGGCGACCGCGTCTTCTTCGAGCCCGGCGAGGAGCACTGGCACGGTGCCGCGCCCGACCGCTTCATGACGCACCTCGCGCTGATCGACGTCGGCGACGACGGCACGAGCGCCGACTGGGGCGACCACGTCACCGACGAGGAGTACGGCGGGCCGTCAGCCACCCCGTGACGGCAGGCGGCGGTCGAAAGAACGGGCTCTGACATAAGGTGTGCCTGGATGAGCGACACGCACGCGATCGGCGGCACCGTGGACATCCGCGCGCCCGGGGGGCCGGAGATCCGCTGGCGCACCCAGCGGATGGTGAGTCTCGGGGCCGATGCGGAGCTCGCGGCGAGCATCGCCTCGAGCGACGCCGACGTGCACGACATCGAGCGTCTGCTCAAGGCGGGATGCTCGCTCGAGCTGGCCTGGACGATCACCAGGCCGATCGAGGACTCGCCTCGGGCCGACTCTCAGCCCGTCTAGGTCGACGCGATCCCATCGATCCGGCGGGAAGCGCGACGCGCTCGAGCGCCTGCGCGCGGCGACGTCGCCCGCCGCCGGCCCGCCATACTGGCGAGGTGAGCTGCACGCACCTCGACGAGATCCAGGTGACGCACGTCCCGGCCGAGATCGCGGGCTGCGAGGAGTGCCTGAAGACGGGCAGCCGGTGGGTGCACCTGCGCATGTGCCAGGTGTGCGGGAAGATCGGCTGCTGCGACAACTCGCCGAACAAGCACGCGACCGCGCACTTCCACGAGACGTCGCACCCGATCATCCGCTCGGCGGAGCCGGGCGAGGACTGGTCGTGGTGCTACGTCGACGAGATCGGGTTCGAGCTCGGTTGACGCTCTGGCCCGCACTTCCGTACGCGGAGTGGAAGGGCACTCGGGACACGCTGCACATGCAGCTGCAGGTGATCGGCAAGGTGCGTCTTGCGCTGTCTCCGTTCGAGCCGCAGTGGGCGAACGTGCCGCTGTACCTCACCGGACGCGGCGTCACGACGTCGACGATCCCGCATCCGGGCGGAGACGTGTTCGACATCGACGTCGACCTCGTCGACCATCGCGTTGCCGTGCGCACCGGCGCGGGCCGCGTCGAGCACCTGCCGCTGCAGGCGCCCGTGGCCGGCTTCTACGCCGCGATGATGGACGCGCTCGCGCGTGCGGAGGTCCCGGTCGAGATCTCGACGCTGCCCTCCGAGGTGCCCGATCCCATTCCCTTCCCGGACGACACGCTGCACGCGACGTATGACGGCGACGCGGTGACGCGCTACTGGCGCACGCTGCTCGGCATCGAGGCCGTGTTGCGCGAGTTCCGCGCCCGCTTCCACGGGAAGACACCGCCCGTGCAGCTGTGGTGGGGCTCGCTCGATCTCGCCATGGCGCTGTACACGGGCAGGCCTATCGAGACTCCGCCCGACGCAGACGTGATCACGCGCCTCGGCGGCGACGAGTCGTACTTCTGCGCCGGGTTCTGGCCCGGCGACCATCGGCTGGCGCAACCGGCGTTCTTCGCCTACATGTACCCGAAGCCGGACGGCGTCGAGCAGGCGCCGTGGTGGCACGACGCACTGGGCGAGTTCGTGCTGCCGTACGACGACGTCCGCCGCAGCGGCGATCCCCGAGCCAAGCTGCTCGAGTTCGTCGACGGTGCGTTCGACGTCTGCTGGACGCCCGGCGACGTTCAGGCGAGTGTCCTGCGCACCGCCTCGGCCCACCCCGCGTAGAGGTCGGACACGCCGCGAGCCGGCTCGAAGCGCTCTCCGGCGGGCGCGGGGCGCCGCTCGCCGAGTGCGAGCAGGGCCGCACCGAGGGCGGTCTGCTCGGGCTCGCGCGCCGTCTCCACGGGGATCCCGAGCAGGTCGGCGAGGAACTGCATCAGCCAGCGGTTCCGTGTCATGCCGCCGTCGACGCGGAGCGACTCCAGCGGTGGCATGACGGCCAGGACGTCGGCGGTCTGGTACGCCGTAGCCTCGAGCGCTGCGCGCACGAGATGCGCGCGCGTCGTCCCGCCCGTGATGCCGGTGACGAGGCCGCGGGCGTCAGGGCGCCAGTGCGGCGAGCCGAGCCCGGCGAGCGCGGGCACGAAGTAGACGCCGCCGGTGTCCACGACCGAGGAGGCGAGCAGCTCGCTCTCCGACGCGTCCCCGATGAGCCCGAGCCCGTCGCGCAGCCATTGGAGCGCGGCCCCGGTGGCGAAGACCGCGCCCTCGAGCGCCCTGCGTCGCGGCTCGTCCTCGAGCCGGGCCGCCGCGGTGCGCAAGAGCCCGTGCGGCGCCGGCTCCTCGGTTTCGACGAGCACGAAGGCGCCGGTTCCGAAGGTCGCCTTCGCGCCTCCGGCCGCGTAGAGCGCCGCCTGCTGGTCGCCGGCGATCCCGCGGATCGGCAGCGTGTCGCCGAACAGCTCACCTTCGCCGAAGCTCCCACCGGACGGTCTGATCTCCGGGAGCAGATCGCGCGGGACGTGGAACAGCTCGAGCAGCTCGTCGTCCCAGTCGAGCGTCTCGAGCGAGCAGAGGAGCGTACGCGAGGCGTTCGTCTCGTCGATCGCATGGACGCGTCCGCCCGTCAGCTTCCACACGAGCCACGTGTCGACGGTGCCGAAGGCGAGACCGCGCACGTCGCGGTCGCGCAGGAGCCACTCGAGCTTCGTCGCCGAGAAGTACGGATCGGGGACGAGCCCGGTGCGCGCACGGATGAGCTCGGCGGGCAACTCGGCGCAGCGCGCGGCGGTTCGCCGGTCCTGCCACACGATCGCGTTGTGCACGGGGCGCCCGGTGTCGCGCTCCCAGAGGAGGGTCGTCTCCCGCTGGTTCGTGACGGCGATCTGCGTCGGTGCGGCGCCCGCGGACGCGATCGCCTGCTCGGCGGCGGCAAGCACGCTCTCCCAGATCTGCTCCGGGTCGTGCTCCACCCAGCCCGGGTGCGGGAAATGCTGCGTCAGCTCGGCGTAGCCGCGGCCGCAGATCGTGAGACCGTCGTCGACGAGAAGGCACGTCGTCCCGGTCGTCCCCTGGTCGACTGCGAGGATCACGCCGGCGACACTAGCCTCGTCCCGCGGCTCGGCGCAGGCGATGCGTGATAGAGACCAAGGCATGATCCCGCTCGCGGCCTTGCTCGGGCCCGCCGCACAGCACTACCTGCTGCAGGCGCGGCAGATGCAGGCGCTGTCGTTCGCGGTGCATATCCCACTCGTCTGCTTCGGCATCGCGTTCCCCGCGCTCGTTCTCTATCTCGAGTGGCGCTACCTGCGATCGGGCGACGAGGTGTACCGCAGGCTCGCGCGGCGCTGGACGAAGGTCATGACCGCGCTCTTCGCGGCCGGGGTCGTCACCGGCACGATCCTCAGCTTCGAGATGGGCCTGCTGTGGCCGAACTTCACCGGCACCTTCGGGAGCGTGTTCGGGCTCGGATTCGCAATCGAGGGCTTCTCCTTCTTCACGGAGGCCATCTTCATCGGCATCTACGTCTACGGCTGGATCCGGATGTCGCCGCGCGCACACTTCCTCAGCGGGATTCCCATCGTCGTCGCCGGCTTCACCGGGTCGTGGATGGTGATCTCGGTGAACGGCTGGATGAACCACCCCACGGGGTTCCGGCTCGTCAACGGCCACGTCGTCGACGTCCATCCGCTCACCGCGCTGTTCGCGAACGGCTACGTCTGGCACGAGGTCGTGCACATGTACATCGCGGGGTACATGGTCACCGGGTTCGTCGTCGCGGGCGCGTATGCGGTCGGCAAGCTGCGCGGCCGGTGGGGACGATACGAGCGGATCGCGCTCGCGGTACCGCTCGCGGCGGCGACGCTCGCGTCGGTCACGCAGGTCTTCGTCGGCGACTGGAACGGTCGCGACGTCGCAGCCTCGCAGCCGGCGAAGCTCGCCGCCTTCGAGGGGCTCGGACACACGACCAAGGGCGCGCCGGTGCACATCCTCGGCTGGTACTCGAACGGCCGCGTCGAGTACGGCGTCCCGATCCCGCGCCTGCTGTCGCTGCTCGCGTTTCACAGCTCGCGCGCGACCGTGCGGGGGCTCGACGCCGTCGCTCCGGCCGACCGGCCGCCCGTGAACGTCGTGCGCTACTCGTTCCAGACCATGGTCGGCATCGGAACGATGCTGGCGCTGCTCTCGGTCGTCTACCTCGCCGTGCGCCTACGCCGTAGGCGGCTGCCGGAATCGGCGTGGTTCTACCGCGCGCTCGCAGCCGCCGCGCCACTGTCCGTCGTCGCGCTCATCGCCGGCTGGACGACGACGGAGGTCGGCCGCCAGCCGTGGGTGGTGTACCGCGTCATGCGCACGTCCGCAGCGGTGACCGGCGCGTCGGGCATCCCCGTCGGATACGCGACGCTCGCCCTCGTGTACCTCGCGCTCGCGGCCGGCGTCGCTTGGGTGCTCGTCCGCCTCTACCGGGCCGCGGACTGATGCACCTCTACCTCCTCCCGCTTACGTTCGCGCTGGTCGGCCTCGCGCTCTACACCGTCCTCGGCGGCGCCGACTTCGGCGCCGGCTTCTGGCAGCTCGTTGCGACCGACGAGGACATCCGCGACGAGGCGCACCACGCGATGGCCCCCGTCTGGGAGGCGAACCACGTTTGGCTGATCTTTGTGCTCACCGTCGTGTGGACGGCCTACCCGGCGGCGTTCGGCTCGATCGCGTCGACGCTGTCGGTCCCGCTCTTCATCGCCGGTATCGGCATCGTCCTCCGCGGGGGCGCGTACGCGCTGCGCGCCGGCACAAGGACTGCGGCCGAGCAACGTCGCGTCGACACGCTCTTCGCCGTGTCGTCGATCCTGACGCCGTTCGCGCTCGGCACCGCGGTCGGCGGCCTTGCCTCGGAACGCGTGAGCGTTGGCAACCCGGGTGGCAGCCTCGTCACGAGCTGGCTCAACCCACTGTCGATCACGATCGGCGTGCTCGCGGTGGCAGCGTCCGCGTACATGGCTGCGGTGTTCCTGAGCGCCGACGCCGTGCGGCACGGCAACCCCGGGCTGGCCGAGCGCTTCCGCAGGCGTGCGCTCGCCGCCGGCGTCGTCGCCGGCGCCGCCGCACTCGCCGGCCTCGTCGTCCTCCACGTCGACGCCGAGCGCCTCTTCACGCATCTCACGCAGGGCGAGGGGCTGCCGCCGCTGGTCGTGTCCGTCGCCGCCGGCTGCGCGACGCTCGCGCTCCTGTGGCGCCGGCGCTACGAGCCGGCGCGCTACACCGCCGGGCTCGCCGTCGCGGCGGTCATCGCGGGCTGGGCGCTGGCCCAGAACCCGGTCTTCCTGCGCGGCCTGACGATTCGCGAGGCGGCCGCATCGCACGACACGCTCGTCGCCGTGGTCGTCGCAGTCCTGGCGGGCGCCGTCCTGCTCTTCCCGTCCCTCGCGCTCCTCTTCCGGCTCACGCTGCGCGGAGCGCTCGACCACGTCGAGGGGGACGTCGCCGCCCGGCCGCAGATGATGAGCCCGGGCGCCGGCGGGACACGGCTCGCGACGGCGTTCCTCGTGGCCGGAGTCGGCTTCCTCACGGCGGCTGACGCGCCGTGGGCGCACGCGATCGGCGTCGTGTGCTTCTTCGGCTTCGCGGCGGCGGGCTTCCGCCGCGTCGCCGAGCCCTCCTAGCCGCGGCGCGCGGCGGCGGGAAGATCCCGCTCTCGGGCAACCTCAGCAGGCATCGTATGGGGCATGGACACAAAGATCCCATTCCGTGCCGCGGCCCTCGTGGCAGTCGCGGCGCTCGCGGGCGCGACCGCCGCGGCCACGCGCGCGTCGTCGCCGCCGATCGGCCCGTTGCCGCCCGGCGCACACGCAACGGTCACGACGAAGGCCGGAGAGCTCGTCGCAGTCGCGCTGCCTCGTCGCTCCGGCGGCCGCGTGTGGCGCATCGCCCGGCGGTTCGACGGCTCGGTGCTGCGCGAGGTGTCCGAGGCCGACGTCGGCCAGAGCGTCGTGATCGTCTTCAAGGCCGTGCGCCCGGGCGCGCTGACGCTCTCGTACGCGCTCACGCGCGGCGAGACGACGAAGGCGCTCGAAGCCCGCACCTTCACGGTGCGAATCCGATAGAGGAGGACGCGTGAACGACCCACAGATCCACCAGTCGATCGAACAGCTCGTCGCCGAGGAGCACGAGCTGTGGCAACGGGAGTCCGCCGGGAACGCGACGGACGACGACCGGCGCCGGCTGCAGACGGTGCAGGTGTCGCTCGACCAGTGCTGGGACCTCCTGCGGCAGCGGCGGGCGCTGCGCAACGCGGGGCTCGATCCCGACTCGGCACGCGAGCGCCCGGCGGACGTGGTCGAGGGCTACCAGCAGTAAACGCGCACGCGCATCGCGTCGTCGTCGTCGGCGGCGGCTTCGGCGGCCTGCAGGCTGCGCTTGCGCTCCGGCATGCGCCGGTCGAGGTGACGCTCGTCGACCGCCGCAACTTCCATCTCTTCCAACCCCTCACGTACCAGGTGGCGACCGGCGCGCTGTCACCCGGCGAGATCGCGTATCCGCTGCGGGCGATCTTCACGCGCGACCGCAACGTGCGCGTCCTGATGGCCGAGGTCGCCGACTTCGATCTCGACGCCCGCGAGCTGCACCTGCGCTCGGTCGGCGACGTGCCCGCTCCTTCGACGCTCGCGTACGACACGCTCATCGTCGCCGGCGGGTCTCGCTACTCGTACTTCGGCCATGACGAGTGGCGGGAGCACGCGGCCGAGGTGAAGTCGCTCGAGAGCGCGCTCGTCGTGCGCAGCCGGATTCTCAACGCATTCGAGGCGGCCGAAGAGGAGCCGGACGCGGACCGCCGCGCCGCCTGGCTGACCTTCGTCGTCGTCGGCGCGGGCCCGACGGGGGTGGAGATGGCCGGCCAGATCGGCGAGCTCGCACGCGACACGCTGCGGAACGACTTCCGAGCGATCGACCCGCGCACCGCCCGGATCCTGCTCGTCGAGGTCGCCGATCGCGTGCTGACGACATTCCCGCCGTCGCTGTCGGCGAAGGCGCAGCGGTCGCTGGAGAAGCTCGGCGTCACCGTGCTCACCGGGCGCACGGTCACCGGCATCGATCCCCAGGGTGTGACGATCGACGACGAGCGCGTCGCCTCGCACACGGTCGTATGGGCAGCCGGCGTGACCGCGTCGAGCCTCGCCGGGCGGCTCGGCGAGCTCACGAACGCCGAGCGCGATCGCGCCGGCCGCGTCACCGTCGAGCCGGACCTGACGCTCCCCGGGCATCCGGAGGTGTTCGCGCTCGGCGATATGGTGCGGCTGCACGACGCAGTCCTTCCGGGGGTCGCACCGGTTGCGATGCAGCAGGGCCGTTACGCCGCGCGCGTCGTGCGCGACCGCCTACGCGGTAAGCCCAGCCCGCCGTTCCGCTACCGCGACAAGGGCAATCTCGCCACGATCGGCCGCGCAGCGGCAGTCGCGGACATCAAAGGTCTGCATCTGAGCGGCTTCCTCGCCTGGATCACGTGGCTCGTCGTCCACCTCTGGTACCTCGTCGGCTTCCAGAACCGCGTGCTCGTCTTCATCCGCTGGTCGGTCAGCTTCGCGACGCACGGGCGCGGCGCGCGGCTCATCACCCACACGACGAGCTCCTAGCTTCAGCTCACCCGGTTCTCACACGGGCCGGAGCAGATCGTCGCTCACGCGAGCGACGACGAGGCCCGCACGACGAGCTCGACCGGCAGAACGGTCGCGCGGAGGACGCTGCCGGGACGGTCGAGAAGATCGATCGCGCACTCGGCCGCCGTCGACCCGAGCTCGTGACGGTCCTGCCGGATCGTCGTCAGCGGCGGATGCGCAAGCGCGGCCGCCTCGAGATCGTCGAAGCCGACGACCGCGACGTCGCGGCCCGGACGGCGGCCCGACTCCCAGATCGCCTGGAGCGCCGCCAGCGCCATGAGATCGGAGCCCGCGACGATCGCGCTCGGTGGCTCGGGCAGCGCGAGCAGCGCACACGCTTCGAGATAACCCGACGCGGAGGAGAAGTCCCCGTACCGCACGTACTCCGCGGGCACGCCGGGGCTTTCGGCCAGGAACGTCTCGAGACGCTCGGCCCCGGCGAGCGTGTTGAGCGCGCCCGCGATGTGCGCGATGCGCGTGTGGCCGAGGGAGCGCAGGTGCGCGAGCGCGAGCCGCACGCCGCCTGCATGGTCCGAGCCCACGAATGCGGTGTTGCCGAGGCCGCAGCGCACGTCGACGCCGACGAGCGGAACGTCGCGTGAGGCGAGCTCGAGGACGATCGGGTCGTCCTGATCGACGCCGATCAGGATGGCGGCGTCGAAGCGGTGCGCGCCCCCCGCGTCGGCGTCCTGGATCAGGAGAGGCTCGTAGCCGAACTGGCCGAGACGACGTGAGATGGCCGCGAGCACCTTCCCGAAGAACATGAGCGACAGGTCGCGGTGCCCGGCGTTGTCGCCGACCACGACACCGACCAGTCGCGTCCGCTGTGAGGCGAGCGCGCGTCCGACCGAGTCGACGCTGTACCCGAGCTCGGAAGCCGCTTCGTGCACGCGCTCCCGCGTCGTCGCGCGGACGTCTCCCTTGTCGTTGAGGACACGCGAGACGGTCGCGATCGACACGCCGGCCCGCTCGGCGACGTCGTGGATGGTCGGACGGCTCATCCCGGCGAGATCGCACCGAGGAGCCCGCCGACGCCCGCCTCGGACGAGCCGTGCCAGCGGTGAGGCCCCGCGGCGAAGAACAGCGTCGTGCGCGACCCGCTCATTCCGCCGGTCGCGAACGCGATGCCCCACACCCCGGGCACGTGCACGGGCAGGCGGCCGCGCGGCGTCCAGCCCCTTCCGTTGCGGGCGTAGGCGAGGATGCGGCCGCTGCCGAAGTTGGCGACGAGCAGGTCGCCGCCGAACGCGCCGAACCCGCGCGGCGCAAGCGCGACGCCCCACGGCTCGTCGAGGGCGGCCGGCGACGCGACGCGCGCGACGAGGCGGCCCTGCAGATCGAACTCGTCGACGAATCCGCCCGTCGGGGCATCGTTGCCGTTGACCGGCGCTTGCCCCGCGTACGTGACGAACACGTGCCCGTCGACCGCGGCGATGCCGAACGGCGCGTATCCCGCGGTGACGCGCTTGTCGACGAAGCCGCCGGCCGTCCGCACCCGACGCCAGCGCGAGTCGTAGACGACCACGCGCCCATTGTGGAAGTCGGTCGCGTACAGACGTCCGCCCGCGAGAGCGAGCCCGCGGAAGATCGTTCCGGTGCCGGTCGCGTCGACCGCGACCTCCGCCTCCTTCGACCAGCCGTGGGGGACGCTCGGCGACCAGCCGCGGATGCGTCCGTCCTCGCACGCGTACAGGAATCGCGCCGGCGCGGCACGACCTCCCGCGCGAACGACGAACCCGGAGCCGCCGTTGTAGACGACTCCCGTCGGCCCGCCCGGGACGGCGATCGTCAGCGCCTGCTTGCGGCCGCTCCCCGCGTACAGCGTGCTCGAGCCGCGCGCCTCGTTCGCGATCCACCACGGTCCCGTCGGGCTCGCGGCGAGGCCCCACGCATTCACGAGCTGCGGGTCCGCCCGCTCGGTGACGAGGCGGTGCACCGCAAACGACGCGTCCACCCGTCCCGGGAGGAGCGCGAGCGCTGCGAGCACCGCCGCGAACACCCCGCTACCCCGTGACCACCGGCGCCGGCTTCGGCGCGTCGCGCCGGCCTGCGATGTGGTCGCGGTACCAGTAGAAGCTGTCCTTCGGCACCCGCTCGAGCGTCGGGTAGTCGACGTACACGATCCCGAACCGCTTCGAGTACCCGTGACCCCACTCGAAGTTGTCGAGGAAGCTCCACACGAAGTACCCCTTCACCGGCGCGCCGTCGGCGATCGCACGGCCGACCGCACCGATGTACGCATCGAGGTACGACGTGCGCTCCGGATCGTGCACCGCGCCGTCGTGGACCCGAACGTCGCCGAAAGCTGCACCGTTCTCGGTCACGTACATGGCGCGCGGCGCATAGTCGTTCGCGACGCGCACGAGCAGCTCGTGCAGCCCGTCGGGATACACCTCCCACCCCATCTCGGTGTACTGCGCCTCGGGGTTGTGCTCCATCCTCGGGCCGTCGGGCCCGGAGCTGACGATGAAGCGGAAGTAGTTGTTCACGCCGAGGAAGTCGATCGGCGCTGCCATCGCCTGCAGGTCGCCGTCCTGCACGTGCGGCGCGACGAGCGCGTTGCGCTCGAGCAGGTCGGCGGGATACGAGCCGCGGAAGATCGGATCGAGAAACCAGCGGTTGCCCTCACCGTCCACTTGCCACGCTGCGGCCTCGTCCTCGGGGGAATCCGAGTGCGGATACGCGTGGTGCAGGTTGAGGACGATCCCGACTTGCGCGTCGGGCGCCGAACGGCGAATCGTCTCGACGGCCCACCCGTGCGAGAGCAGCAGGTGGTGCGCTGCTGCGACGGCGTCGGCCTCGCTCGTCAGGCCGGGAGCGTGCTCTCCCCACGCGTGGCCGATCCACGCGTGCACCCACGGCTCGTTGTGCGTCGTCCAGAAGCGGACGCGGTCGCCGAGCCGGGCGGCGACGATCTCCGCGTACTCGACGAAGGCCTCCGCGGTCGAGCGCACCCGCCAGCCGCCCTCGTCCTCGAGCGCCTGCGGCGTGTCCCAGTGGAAGAGCGTCGCGAACGGCTCGATGCCCTCTGCGAGCAGCGTGTCCACGAGCCGGTCGTAGAAGTCGAGGCCCTTCTCGTTCACTGCGCCACGGCCCTGCGGCAGGACGCGCGGCCATGCGATCGAGAAGCGGAACGCGTCCAGGCCGAGCTCCTTCATCAGGCGGACGTCGTCGGGGTAGCGGTGGTAGAAGTCGCAGGCGACGGCGCCGGTGTCGCCCCCGCGGACCTTTCCGGGCGTCGCCGAGAAACGATCCCAGACGCTCTCGCCGCGGCCGTCCTCGTGCACGGCTCCCTCGATCTGGTACGAGGCGGTCGCGGCTCCCCACACGAAGTCTTCGGGGAACGACTCGATCCTGGCGGTCGACATGGCTTTCCTCTCGATCAGGTTGCGGGGGCGGTGACGTGGCAGCGCGCGGCCTGACCGGGCCGCGCTTCGACGAGCTCGGGCGTGATCTCGGAGCAGACCGGGATCGCGAGCGGGCAACGGGCGACGAATCGGCAGCCCGCCACGGGGTCGACCGCGGCCGATCCTCCGCTGCCGCGCTCGGTGATGCGCTCGCCGTGGACGGCGGCGAGCAGCAGGCGGGTGTACGGATGGAGCGGCTCGGCCAGCACCTGCTCCGCCGGGCCGCGCTCGACGATCTGTCCGGCGTACATGACGAGGATGTCGTCGGCGATGTAGCGAGCGCTGGCGAGATCGTGGGTGACGTAGAGGAACGCAATGTCGCGCTCCTCCTTCAGCTTCAGCATCAGGTTCAGGATCCCGATGCGAATGGAGACGTCGAGCATGCTCGTCGGCTCGTCCGCGAGCACGACCTTCGGCTCGACGGCGAGAGCGCGTGCGATGGCGACGCGCTGGCGCTGACCGCCGGAGAGCTCGTGTGGATACTTATCCGCCACTTCGGCTGCGGGCACGAGGCCGACGGTCTGCAAGAGCTCGTGCACGCGGTCTTCGACCTGCGACGGCGAAACGATGCCGTGGATGCGCAGTGGTCTTGCAATGTGATGGCGCACCGTCTTGACCGGGTTCAGCGACCCGAACGGATCCTGGAAGATCAGCTGCACCTGCGAGCGGTACCGGAGCACGTCCTTGCGGCGACGCGCGCGCGCGACATCGTCGGCTCCGAAGAGCACGGAGCCCGAGCTCGGGTCGTACAACCGCGCGATCAGCCGCGCGACGGTGCTCTTGCCGCTGCCGCTCTCACCGACGAGCGCTGTGATCGTGCCCGGGCGCAGCGAGAAGGAGACGTCCTCGACCGCGTGCACACGCTGGCGGCGCACCGCCCCGCCGATCGGGAACGTCTTCGAGAGATCCCGGACTTCGAGCACGCTCATGCGTCCACCAGGTGACAGGCCACCGAGTGCCCGGCGGCGATCTCGCGCAGCCGCGGCCGCTCGCTCGTCTGCCGAAGATGGAGGGCGGCGTTGTCCAGCAGGCAGTGCGGGCAGCGCGGATGGAAGCGGCAGCCGGTCGGCATCGCGCGCAGATCGGGCGGCGCTCCGGGGATGCCGGTCAGCCGGACACGCGGCCCGGTGAGCGGCGGGAACGACTGCAGCAGACCCTGCGTGTACGGATGGAGCGGCGCGGAGGCGAGGGTCACCGAAGGCGCCGTCTCCACGATCTCGCCGGCATACATGATCGCGATGCGGTCGGCGAACTCGAGCAGGAGCGAGAGGTCGTGCGTGATGAAGAGGACGGCGAAGCCGAGGTCGCGCTTCAGCGCTTCGACCTCCTGGAGGATCTCGCGCTGGACGACGACGTCCAGCGCAGTCGTCGGCTCGTCGAGGATGACGAGCTCGGGGCTGAGCGCGAGCGCCATGGCAATGATCACGCGCTGGCGCATGCCGCCCGAGAGCTCGTGCGGGTATGCGCGCACACGGCGCTTGTCCATTCCGACGAGCTCCAGCAGCTCCCCTGCGCGCACGATCGCGCGATGCTTCGAGATGCGCTCGTGCGCCTGCATCATGTCCACGAACTGGTCGCCGACCCGCATCACCGGGTTGAGCGCGTTCATC